>JAEZCN010000251.1 GCA_023433515.1 Pseudomonadota bacterium | reverse complement strand
CATCTATGATGTCCTCGCCTCGATGATCGCCGGAATAAAGGATTCAATTCGTAACGCAGATCATCTCAACCTTCATCGCGAGGGTCTCCCTCGGCTTCTGCTCGTTTGACGTCTATGTCAGGCACGGTCACCGTGCGCTTCTCCTTGTTTACGTCGACGTCAACATCGGGCACGGTTACTGTTCTCTCCTGAGTGCCGACGTCAACATCCGGTGCATCGACGTCGTAGGCTGGTGCTTGTCCGCCTTCTACATCGACATCCGGCAACTTTGCCTCTCGGGTCTGTTCGACATCGCATCCACTCAGAACTACTGCGAATGCCGCTGCCGCCAGGAACGTAACTTTGGACATAGTGGCCTCCTCATCCAGTGAGCTTTCGCTCGCAGGTACAGAAGGGACGCGAGACTAGGCCCAGCGGTTCCTTCGCCTGACATGTCAGCTTTGCAAACATTCGCGTGGCTCACGCGCCGCTCGCGTGCGTTCAATCATGAATGTTGCGAGTAGAACATGATGAGGCCATGTATGGAGTGCGCCGGGAGACCGGCAAGGAGCAGAGGGTGTGAACCCCTCACCGTGAAGGAGTAGCTAACCGCATTGACCTTGAGTCATGCGCCGTATAGTTACTGCAATTCAAAGAGGCGGCACAGAAAGGCGAGCCGTCGATTCCGTTTTCTATGCTCGACTACGCGGCGCTCGTTGACTGGACTGGTCGGGTGCGGAAAGAAGATAAGCGAGGGGCGATCGACAATTCGCTGCCGCCGATACTCAAGCGGCTGAACATCGACTCACAAGCATGGCAAGCTGCGATGCAGCCGCGTGGAAATGTGTTCGGCCGCGCACTCGGCAAGCTCGATCACCTTCGCCTGCATGCCAACACGCTCGGGCAGCGCTGGGTTAAGGGCTTGCGACAGGCCGAGCGGATGTATCGTTCGACCTAACCGTCCCGCGCTCGCGGGAGTAGGCAACGGCGCTCGATCTCTCCGCCGATGCGGCGGTCGTCTTCCGCTTCTGATCCTCGACCATTATCTGCGTTGATGCGGTCCTTCGGACCCCTGAGGCAACAATGGTTTCGGTTCTTGTCTGGAATCAGTGGGTGTCCTCGCTTCGCACCCCTTCTGGAATCAGTGGGTGTCCTCGCTTCGCACCCAATTCATTGTGTTCTCCAGGTGAGTTGGCAACTCGATGACTATCCGAGGATTGAGGAATTGCCAGGCGGCGCAGCCTACAGCAATGCGCACCCATAAACCCCACTGTTCTCGCGGGCGCTGCTAACGTCGTCCATCCGTGCTGGTCCATGTGGCGCTTACGTATGCGCTTGGAACGACCTGTTCCCAGAATCATTGTACGTAGAGCATCTGGGCCGTTTCGATCATCAGGTCTACGTCTCGCAAAAGACGGGGATTTCGGCGGGATGCAATGCGGAGCGCTGTCGCGGCGGCCGACTCGTGATGCGCACGCGAATCGCCGCCTACGGGAGCCATCACATGCGTCTCGCTGCGTTCATCTCCCAGCATAAGGAATCGATACTGAAGAACTGGGAGGATTTCGCGCGATCGATCGTACCCCCCGCGCTAGGGATGAACACCGACGCTCTGCGCGATCATGCCGCGCTCATGCTGGACGCGATCATCACGGATCTCAACACGGAGCAGTCGGACGAGGAGCAGCGTACAAAGTCGCTCGGTAAGGCAACGAGGGCTCAAGCCGAGTCGTATGCGGAGATCCATGCGGCCGGGCGCATGCGCGCCGGCTACACCATCAATCAACTGGTTTCCGAATACAGAGCGCTGCGGGCAAGCGTGTTGCGGTTGTGGGCGGAGCATTCACCAGCGGACTTGATCACGCAGGTGCGAGATGTCACACGCTTCAACGAAGCCATTGATCAAGCATTGGCCGAATCGGTGGCGCGCTTCTCGGCGATGACGGAAGAGATCACGGAACACGAAAGGCGCCGCTTAGACGCTCTGCTCGAAGCCGCTCCTGTTGGAATCAGTGTCGCGGATCGCAGAGGCCGCGTGGTGCTGGCGAACGCTGAGAACAAACGCATATGGGGTGAGTATCCGCCGCCTGACGGTGTCGAATCCTATGCTCAGTGGAAGGGCTGGTGGGCAGACGGCTCCGCGAGGCAGGGCGAACGCGTGCTTGCACACGAATGGGCAACCGCGCGTGCACTTGCCGGCGAGGAAGCGCCCCGCGACACGGTGGAGATCGAGCCCTTTGACGCGCCTGACACGCGCAAGACCATACTCTTGCGCGCAACGCCGATTCGAGATGAAGCGGGAGTTGTCATCGGTGCGGTGCTGGCGCAAACCGACATCACCGCACAAGTAAAGACAGAAGCAGCTCTAAGAGAGAGCGAGGCGAAATTTCGCACCATTGCGGATGCGATGCCGCAAATGGTGTGGTCGACCAGGCCCGACGGCTATCACGACTACTACAATCAACAGTGGTACGACTTCACGGGCGTGCCTTTGCATTCCACTGACGGTGACGGTTGGAACCAGATGTTCCATCCGGACGATCAGGCTCGAGCATGGAGCGCATGGCGTCACAGTCTCGCCACTGGCGAGACTTACGAAGTGCACTACCGACTGCGAAATGGCTCGGGAGAATATCGGTGGACGTTGGGTAGAGCACTCCCGGTGAGAGATGAGTCAGGCCGCATCATTCGATGGATGGGCACGTGCACTGATATTCACGATCAGAAGATCGCCGAAGAAGAATTGAAGAAACAAAGCCAGCGAAAGGATGAGTTTCTCGCCATGCTGGCTCACGAACTGCGCAATCCGCTAGCGCCGATCAGCACAGCGGCGAAGTTGCTCAAAATGACGGCTACAGATCCGAAGCGCGTGCAGCAAGCAAGCGAGATCATCTCTCGGCAAGTCACGCACATGACTGAGCTGGTCGAGGACTTGTTGGATGTGTCCCGAGTGACGCGCGGGCTCGTCCAACTCGAGAGGGAGCTGGTAGATCTGAAGCTCGTCGTGACACACGCGATCGAGCAGGTGCGCCCGATCATCGAAAACCGACACCACGAATTGAGCGTTCACATGGCTTCGGGCCCAGTTGTGGTGGAGGGCGATCGGACACGACTGGTGCAGGTCGTTGCGAACATCTTGAACAACGCCGCCAAGTACACGCCGCAGGGTGGACAGATAACAGTCTCACTGGAAACTCACGGCGATAAGGCATGCATTCAAGTGAGCGACAATGGGAGCGGCATCGCCCCCACCTTACTGCCGTACATCTTCAACTTGTTCTCCCAAGGGCAGCGTACTCCGGATCGCTCGCAGGGCGGACTAGGCTTGGGATTGTCTCTCGTCAAACAGATCACATCGCTCCATGGAGGAGAGGCGACGGCTGAAAGCGCGGGCGTGGGTAAAGGAAGCAAGTTTACGGTCAGCCTGCCACTCGTAAGGAAGCAGTCTGATCAAGCTCGTGAACACCCTCAGAGAAATCGCGAGGAGCGCGCTGTCGGCTCGGTAGACATCATGATCGTCGACGATAACCTCGATGCAGCACGATCATTGGCGGAATTGCTCCGAGCAAACGGCCACCGCGTCGCTGTCGCAGAAAATGCAAGCCGCGCACTCGAATCCGTGAACAAAGAGAGTACGCAGTTGTTCGTGCTCGATATCGGGCTGCCTGGCATGGACGGCTATGAGCTCGCACGTCGATTGCGCACCGATCCAGCGACCGCCGATTCAGTTATCGTCGCACTCACGGGGTATGGCCAGGCGAAGGACCGTCTGCTGTCGAAAGCGGCCGGTTTCAATCATCACTTCATCAAGCCCCTCGATATGACACAGCTGGATAAACTGCTGAAGGACATTGCAGGTGGATCGGCAAGCCGTGCAGGCGCGTTAGAACACTGAACGAGTGCAGGAACTTGATTGACGCGCGAGGATCAAGGGCAGAGATTTTTCCGTGACGTGCTCTTTGGAATTGGCTTGTGTTTGGCTCTCGGTGAGGTCGATTGGGGTACTGGCGAGGATTCGTGGGACCCAGGAATCCATCTATTTTCCGTCAGCTATTCGCGGCCGGAGGCACCAGTCGGGGACAATCGCGACGGCAGTTATTGACGAGGACGTCAGGCGCATCGATAGGAAGGACCGAGATGTCCGCCCGCCGGACTGGTGGCGCTATAGGTACCGCTAAGCGCCAACGAACACGCGATCGTTGGCAACCCATGCTCGTTCAAAGAACACCTGCCACCACCACTACCATCGGACCCATCGATTTGCCTGTCTAAGAGGGATGGGTGTCCAATTGCTGCACGGGAGAGCGATGGCCGATAGACGGTGCAAGTACTCATGCTGACATCTACTTCAGATTTACCGACGTTCGATGACGTTGCTGCCGCAGCCGAACGCATCAAAGGTCACGCTCACCGCACGCCGGTGATGCGCTCGCGCACGATGGACGCCGAGCTCGGCGCCGAAGTGTTCTTCAAATGCGAGAACCTGCAGCGCATGGGCGCCTTCAAGTTTCGCGGCGCCTTCAACGCGCTCTCGAAGCTCGACGAACGCCAGCGACGCACGGGCGTCGTTGCGTTCTCCTCGGGGAATCACGCGCAGGGCATTGCGCTCACCGCGTCCTTGCTCGGCATCCCTGCGACGATCGTCATGCCGCACGATGCACCCATCGCAAAGGTGGAAGCGACGAAGGGATATGGCGGCAATGTAGTGACCTACGATCGCTACACCGAAGATCGCGAAGCGATCGGCCGACGGTTGGCCGATGAGCGCGGCTTGACACTCATCCCACCATACGATCATCCGGACATCATCGCAGGGCAGGGAACCGCCGCGCTGGAGCTACTGGAAGAGGTTGGTCAGCTCGACAGCTTGTTCGTGCCTCTGGGAGGCGGTGGACTTCTCTCCGGCAGCACGCTCGTCGTGCGCGAGCTCGCGCCGGCCTGCAAGGTGTATGGCGTGGAGCCTGCGGCGGGAAACGACGGTCAGCAATCGTTCCGCTCGGGCACGATCGTGCACATCGATACGCCGAACACGATCGCCGACGGTGCGCAGACGCAGCACCTCGGTGCATACACGTTCGAGATCATCCGTCGCGACGTCGACGACGTGCTCACAGCGACGGACGAGGAGTTGATCGACTGCATGCGCTTCTTCGCAACTCGAATGAAGCTGATCGTCGAACCGACCGGATGTCTGGGGCTCGCAGCGGCACGAGCCATGAAGGCGCAACTGCGTGGTCAACGAGTCGGCGTGATCATCAGCGGCGGCAATATCGATATAGGGCGCTTCTGTAGCTTGGTTGGCAATTGAGGCGAGCCGGAGATCTACGACCTCCGTTCGGCGAATCGTTTGAGGCCGAGTCGCTCGCTCCAGGTCTCCCGCGGCGGCGGTGCGGGATGCGTGTCTTCGATCACGCGTTCGACGTGCAGTGTGAGGACAGATCCTAGTTCTCGGGAAAATCCACCGAGCCCACTTCGGCTACCTGCGGATTATTGAAGGCCATCAAGGCCTGATGCGCCGGATGAACCTGGTATTCGCGCAATTCTTCGAGCGAATTGAAGCGCATCGCGAGCATGACGTCCCAACTGCGCGCAGTATGGAGCACGTCGCGGCCGACCTCGAGATCGCGCAGCACGGGGATGCTCTCGGTTAAGGCGCGCGTCCTCCGGAGGAACTCGTCGATATGCGCGTCGCTCGTGCCCGGCTTGTACTTGATGAATACGAAGTGTCTCAGCATGCCACTTCGCTCGGGGCAGGTCGGCGTACTTGCGCGCCGGCGGGGATGAGCGATGGAGCGTTATTGAGCTTCTCCGCCGCGAAGCCTGCAGCCACCTTGTAGCGGTGCATGAATTCGTCGCGCTCGCGCTTAGGGATAACGTCGTCGATATTGTCGAACACGCCGCCGCAACGGTCGTCGAGCAGATTGAGCAGGCCGAAAGGACCCGCGCCGCGATTGCGTATGATCAAGGGCGAGATTTCCGGGCACAGCTTCTCGTCGTATGCCGCGAGTGCCGCGGCGTTCACACCATGCTCGAGCATCGCGGCGCCGAGCACGCGTGCGTCGACAATCGCCTGGCTCGCGCCGTTGGATCCGGTCGGATACATCACGTGCGCGGCGTCGCCGAGCAGCACGGCATTGCCATCGCGCCAGGTGTCCACGGGTTCACGATCGATCATCGGATACTCGAAAACTTCGCGTGCGCCGCGAATCATGGATGGAATGTCGATCCAGTCGTAATTCCACTGCGTGAAGTGATGGATGAAATCCTCGTGCTTCACCGGTTTGTTCCAGTTGCCCTCGGGCCAGCCGTCTTTGTTGTCGACGGTGACTTCCGCGATCCAGTTGATATCGGCGAGTCCGGTGTCCGGATCCGGCGCTGAAATCGGGTAGAACACCACGCGATGACGATGGGTGCCCAGCCCCACGAACGAGGCGCCGGTCCGAATCGGTTTACCTCGGCTGACGCCGCGCCACATGATCGCGCCGCCCCATTGAATCGGCGGCTGCGCAGGATGCATCTGCTGACGCACCGCCGAATGCAGGCCGTCGGCGGCGACAAGCAAACTTCCCGCCATCTCCGAACGAGCACCCGCGCGGTCCTGCAACAAGGCGCTGACGCCGCTGCCATCAGCATGGTTGCGATAACCGATGACCTTCATGCCGGTGCTGATCGCACGTGGACCGAGCCGTTCCAGCACCGCGCGATACAGCAGCATCTGGAGCCTGCCGCGATGCACGGAGTACTGCGGCCAGTTGTAGCCGGCGCGCAAACCGCGCGGCTCGCTGTAGACATCGTGGCCGTTGAGCCCTACCAGTGCCCATTCCTGAGTCTCGATGCCGATGGTCGCGAGCGACTCCGGGCCCAGGCCCAGCTCGTAGAGCTCGCGCACGGCATTGGGTTGCAGGTTGATGCCTACTCCCAGCGGTTTGATGTCGGCGACGCTTTCAAAGATGCGGCACGGCACGCCGATCTGATGCAGGGTGAGCGCAGTAGTGAGACCACCGATGCCGGCGCCCGCAATCAGAACTGGAGGTGTGCTCATTCAGCCTTGCTGCGCTGCTTGTTGCCGCTGATGTCGACGTCCACGGGGTTGTCCCAGGCAGGCTTGGCGGTGTGAGTCATGAACCTGATCCAGTATCCAAGAGGTGCGGATGGTACTTTACAAAAGACGCGGTGCTCCCGCGTGGCAGGCGCAATGTGGACGCGCTCGAGACCGGGTAGTAGTCGCTTTGCGTATCGGCGCGCTGAATACGTGAGGTGTGTCCCCGTTTCCAGGAAACGGGGAATGTCCCCATTTCAGCGGGCGGCGATTACCGCGGCCGCGCCGGCCATCGCGGCGCCGGAACTTCTGTTCAATCGGCGCACCGATTTTGGCGTCGTGAACATCTCGCGCGCGCGCGCCGCGAGGAACACGTACGAGAACAACACCGCCGGCTGGATGATGACGATGGCCAGCGAGATCTCGAGGAAGCGCAGGGCGTTCATCGAAGCAAGATCGACCACCGTGGGCAGCAGCGCCAGGAAGAACAGGATCGCCTTCGGATTCCCGAGCGTCAGCATGAAGCTCGCGGCGAACGCACGCCAACCATGCTGCCGGCCGTCGTCGTCGGCCGGGACCGCGACGCGCTCCGCGGGCGCCGTCCAGAGCTTCCACGCCAGGTAGAGTAGATAGGCGACGCCGGCCCACTTGATGGCGACGAACACGGCCGCGGCGGTCTTCGCAATGGCGGCGAGGCCCGTGGCCGCGATGGTGAACCACACGAGGTCGCCGACGAGGAAGCCCGCGACGAACGCGGGTGCGCCCCTGAATCCGTGCGCGAGCGAGCGCGCGACGATCGCGGCGATGCCGGGACCGGGAGTGGCGACGGTGAGCGCGTAGACCGCGCAGAAGGTCAGCAGACCGTAGAGACTCATCGGGAAATCCGTCCGGAAAGGGGACGGCTATTGTGCAGCGGATTCCAGGTGGCGGTCGAGCCAGGAAACCATCGCGCCCAGGTAGTTCGGCCAGTCGGAGCGGGGTTGGGCCGAGCCGAAATCGGCGCCGTGCTCGCCGCCCGGAATCGTGATCAGCTCCACCGGTACGTTCGCTTTCTCGAGCGCGGCCTTCATGGCCACTGACTGCGCGTAGGGAATGATCTTGTCGACATCGCCGTGCAACAGCAGCACCGGCGGAGATCCCGGCTTGGCGTGCGAGATGGGCGAAGCCGCCTCGTACATGGCGCGCGCCGTGGCCTGCATCGGCGTTGCTTCCATGAACGACACGACGTAGGCCGTGCCTTCGATCGTGTCGACGGTCCGCAGGTCCAGCGGGGGCGCCCGCAGCACCACGGCCTGCAACGCCGCGGACTCGCGATTCACGACATCCGGATCGTCCGTGATACCCGGCGATGCGAGCATCGCCGCAAGGGCGACGAGATGCGCGCCGGACGATCCCCCGACGCCGCCGAGGCGATCCGGAGCGATGCCGTACTGCTTCGCGTGGTGGCGCACGTAACGAATCGCGCGCTGCACGTCCTCGATCGCCGCCGGATAGTGGAACTGCGGCGCCCCGCGGTGATTCAACGCGAACACCGTGTAGCCCGCCGCCGTGAGAGGCGGTCCCCAGATTCCAATCTGGCGTTCCTTGAGCTGGTCCGCGCCGTATTCGCCCGAGGCGTGCCAGCCGCTGCCGGAGATGAAGATGACTCCAAGTCCGTTCGGCTTCGCGGGGCGATGGACGTCGAGCAGCAGCGCGGCGCCCGACACCATTCCGTAGACGACGTTGCGTTCGACCGCGGGTGTCGCCACCGGCTTCGGCGCGGAGAGAGCAGGTGCGGCGAGCGCGACGAGCAGCGCGAACAGGGCCGTACGCATCCCCGGCATCAGCGTCGTCCCTGGCCTTCGGCCATGACCACTTCCTCGGGCGCGTTGATGAAGTAACCCTGGATGAATTGCACGCCGAGCTGCCACAACACCGCCATGGTGTTCGCGTCCTCGACGCGTTCGGCGATGGTCTCGATCTTGGACTTGTTGGCCTGCTCGACCAGCTTCTTCACCATCGTCTGTGTCTCGAAGTTGGAGGCGAGGTCCTGCACCAGCGCGCCGTCGATCTTGATGAAATCGAGCGGCAGCGCCGTCAGTAGTTTGGCGGGGTCGCGGCCCGTGCCGAAGCGTTCGATCGCGATCCGGAAACCCAGCTTCTTGAGCGCACCGAGCTGGCCGGCCGCGGCGTTCATGTACTGCTCCGCGATGCTCTCGGTGACCTGGAAGCAGATGCGACCCGGTTCGTGCGTTCCGGTGACGATCTGGGTCTTCAGCCATTCGAGGAAACCGGGGTCGACGACGCTGTCCTTCGACAGGCGCACGAACAGGCATCCGGGCTTGCGCTGCGCGGCGAACGACAGCGACGCGCCGACGACCCAGCGGTCGATGTTCTTGAGCAGGTCGTTGCGTTCGGCGGCGGCCATGAACTCGGCCGGCAACACCTCCTTGCCCTGTTGATCGAGCATGCGCACCAGCACGTCGAACATGTTCGGGTCTTCGCCCTGCAGGCTCGCCACCGGCTGCTGCACGAGCCGGAAGCGGTTCTCCATGAGCGCCGACTTGATGTGTTTCACCCAGATGCGGTCGTAGGCCTGCACGCGCGTGTCGGTGTCCGCGCGATCGAGGTGATAGATCTGGTTGCCGCCTTGCGAACGGCCCAGTCGCACGGCCTCGATCACGTCCGCGACCACCGCGTCGAAGTTGCCGCCCGCGGTCGGCACGGCCGTGAGGCCGATCGTGCAGGTCGTGTGGACGGTGCGCTGTCCGACGCTCGAAGTGGTTTCCGAGAATCGCGCGAGCACCGCTTCGGCCCAGGCTTCCACGTCGTGCGGATTGCCGCGCTCGAGCAAGGCGAGAAACCCGACGCCGGCGAATCGGCCCGCGATGTCGTTGGGCCCGAGATAGGACTTGAGCGTCGTCGCGTATTCGGCGACGAGCTGATCTGAATTGCGCGCGCCGACGTCCTTCTCGATCACCGCGAACTTGTCGGGACGTACGAGCGCCATGAAACGCACGCCGCCGGCGGGCGGGGCGCCGATGCGTGTCTCGATGGCATCCAGCAGCGGCCGCCGCAGAAGCAAGCCGGTCGTGGAGTCGCGTTTGACCGCATCGGTGAGGTCGGTCGTGAGCTGTCGTTCGTCGCGCTTCTTCGCGGGCACCATGATGCGCACGCAGGGCTCGTTCTCGAATTCGCCCGGCGTCAGCACGAGGTCGAGCTGCAGTTGGGTGCCGTCGCTCAGCAATGCGGTGACCTTGAGCGGGTGATCCGACCACTTGCCCTGCGCGCAGGCGACGAGCGCGCCCTTGAGTGCCGCGTGCGAGCGTTCGTCGAACAGATCCATCAGTGGTTGATCGACGACCGCGCCGGCATCGGCGTAACCGAACAACTCGAGCCAGGTGCGGTTCGCGTCGACGACGATGCCTTCCTGCACCTGGAGGATGGCGTCGTTCGAACGTTGCAGGACCGATTGCAGCTGGCGGCGATAGTCGCTGGCGGACTGCAGGGTCGTGTTGAGCGCGCGCTCGAGGCGAAACGAACGCAGCTCGCGCGCGATCACGGCCTGCACGCGTTCCGACGCCGAGAGCGACACGACGTCGCGGGCGCCGAGACGCATGCCGGTCGCGATGTCGTTTTCGGAAGTCTGCGGGCGCACGAGGATGGCCGGCACCTGCGGGGCGACCTGGTCGCGCACGGTGATGGCTTGTCGCGTATCGGCTTCGGAGTTGTAGGCGCAGATCAGTAGCTCAGGGTTGAGCTGCTCGAGCGCTTCACCGAGATCGCGAACGGCCGGAATCCAGGTGCAGTGCACCGGTTCCCCGGCCTTGCGCATCAGGCTGTTGATGAACTCGGACGGCTCGCGCTGCGGCGAAAAGACGATGAGCGGAACGGCAGAATTGTCCGTCAATTGAACTCCCCGAAGGTCGGCGGCCGCGAATGCGCCCCAAACAAGCGTGGCGAGTTTAGCACTGGGTCCCCAGCCCGGCCGCCCGGGAAACCGGAAAGAGCAAGGCGCCACGAGTGAGGCGTTTGCGCTTATGGCGGGCTCAGGGCTGGGTGGGTATCATGCGCGGTCTTTTTTTCAGGCCCCCAAGCCCCGACGAACTCGGGCAAACCCGGAATCGCCATGTCCAGTTACACAACCAACGAAATTCGCGGCGGAATGAAGCTCCTGATCGATGGCGACCCGTATGCGGTCATCGACAACGAATACGTGAAGCCGGGCAAGGGCCAGGCCTTCAATCGCATTCGCGTGCGCAACCTGCGCACCGGCCGGACCGTCGAGAAGAGCTACCGCTCGGGTGAGTCCATCGAAGCGGCCGATGTCGTGGATACGGAGATGCAGTATCTCTACAAGGACGGCGATTTCTGGACCTTCATGAATCCCGAGAACTACGAGCAGCTGCAGGCGGGCGCGTCGGCCGTCGGCGAAGCGGCGCAGTGGCTCAAGGACGGCACGGTCTGCATCATCACGTTGTGGAACGGCGTGCCGCTCGTGGTGACACCGCCGGCGCACATCGAACTGAAGGTCATCGAGACCGATCCCGGCGTGCGCGGCGATACCGCGACCGGCGGCAGCAAGCCGGCGAAGATGGAGACCGGCGCCGTCGTGCGCGTGCCGCTGTTCATCAACGAAGGTGAAGTCCTGCGCATCGACACGCGCACCGGCGAGTACATCTCGCGCGGCAAGGGCGACTAAGAAAATCGTCCCCTCTTTATCCCAGTGATTCGATGAAGATTCGCGCGAGCGCTTCGAGTCCGCGCTGATCGGCCTCGCCGAAACGCCGCAGTTTCGGACTGTCGATATCAAGCACGCCGAGTAGTTCGGCCCCGCGCAGCAGCGGTATCACGATCTCGGAGTTCGACGCAGAATCGCAGGCGATGTGCCCGGGAAAGGCATGCACGTCCTCGACGAGGACCGTCGCGCGCCGTTGGGCCGCCGTGCCGCACACGCCCTTGCCGATCGCGATGCGTACGCACGCGGCCTTGCCCTGGAACGGCCCCAGCACGAGTTCGCCTTCCTTATATAGATAGAAACCGGCCCAGTTGAGATCGGGCAACGCGTCGTAGATCAGCGCGGAGGTGTTCGCGGCGTTGGCGATGAGATCGCGTTCGCCGGCGAGCAGGGCCGTGAGGTCGCGCGCGAGATCGCGGTAGGCCGACTCGGCGTCGCTGAAATCGTAGGCTTTCGAAACGTGGCTCATTCAGGCGCGCTCCAGCGGAAATGCCAGCACTTCGTCGATGTGCGTCGCGCCCGCGGCGAGCATCAAGACGCGATCGAAACCGAGCGCGACCCCCGCGCAATCGGGCAGTCCCGCGTCGAGCGCGGCGAGCAGGCGTTCGTCGATGGCCGTTTCGGGCAGGCCGCGCGACCGGCGCGTCGCCTGGTCCGCCGCGAAGCGCTGGCGCTGTTCGGCGCCGCTCGCGAGCTCGTGATATCCGTTCGCGAGCTCGATGCCGCGATGGTACAGCTCGAATCGCAGCGCAACCCGCGGATCCGCGTCATCGAGCCGCGCGAGCGCGGCTTGCGAGGCGGGATAACGATGCACGAAGGTGAGTGCGCCCGCGCCCAGTTGCGGGCCGACACGCGCACCGACGATGAGATCGAGCAGTTCGTCGCGTCCACCCGTCGCGGCATGCTCGGCGGAGAGGCCGAGTTCGCGCGCCGCGCCACGCAGAGCTTCGATGTGGTCCGTCAGCGGGTCGATGTCCGCGTATCGCCGCAAGGCTTCGCGATAACCCAGGAACTCCGTGGGTGGTTCGGACTCGCCGCCGCCCAACAACCCGCGCACGAGATCCGCGACTTCCCGCATGAGCTGCTCGAAAGTGAATCCGAGCCGGTACCACTCGATCATCGTGAACTCGGGATTGTGCTGTCGGCCGCGCTCGGCGGCCCGGTACACGCGGCAGATCTGGTAGATGTCGCCGCTGCCGGAGGCGAGCAGGCGCTTCATCGCATATTCGGGTGAGGTGTGCAGGTACAGAGGCGTCTCGAGACCGGCGAGCGCGACACGCGCGCTCGCGAGGTTCACGTCGGATACCGGCGCATTCACGAGCGCCGGCGTTTCCACCTCGAGCACATTGCGCGCTCGAAAGAACTCGCGCGCCGCATGCAACGCCTCGGCCCGGCGCCGCAGCATCTCGGGCGATGCCGTGGGACGCCACGCGACCGGATCGTTCATCGCGCCGCCCAGGTTTCCAGCGTGCCGATGCGCTCGCCCATGCGCACGGTGCGGCCGGCGGTCAGCGCCGGCGCCCAGGTCGAAGTTCCGGGCGGCAACAGGAGGATGATGGTCGAGCCCATGTTGAAGCGCGCCATTTCCGCGCCTTTCGGTAGTTCGGTCGGGGCGAGCACACCGTGCACCGGCAATGGGCTCACGTCGCGATACTTGCGCGGCGTGACGTCTCCGTGCCAGACCGTGGCCATGCTGCCGACGTTGAGCGCGCCCACCAGGACGATGCCCCAGGGCACGCCGCCGGAATCGAAGCCGCAGAACACGCGTTCGTTGCGCGCGAACAGCCCGGGCACGAGCTGTGCGGTGGTGCGGTTCACGCTGAACAGTTTGCCGGGCACGTAGAAGCTCTCGCGCAGCTCGCCGGGCAGGGCCATGTGGATGCGATGATAGTTGTACGGCGCGAGGTAGATAGTCGCGAAGCTGCCGCCGGCGAAGGTCCGTTCCCAGGCGCGGTTCCCCGCGAGCAGCGCGCGCAACGTGTATTCGTGTCCCTTGGCCTGCAGCAGGCGGTCCTCGGTGAGCCTGCCGGCTTCACTCACCGTGCCATCCACGGGGGAGGCGATCGCGCGCGGATCCGGGTCGATCGGCCGCGTCTCGGGTCGCAGCGCGCGCGTGAAGAATTCATTGAAGCTCGCGTAGGCGGTGGGCTCGCGCTCGACCGCGTCGCTCATGTCCGGCTTGAAACCGCGCACGAACAGCCGGATGAGCGCGTTCTTGAACGCCGTCGCGCGAGATCGCGTGGCGGCGAGCACCAGGCGCGAAATCCCATGTTGTGGCAGCAGGTGCTGAAGCGCGACGAAAACGCGCCCCGCCGCGCCGGGAGATTCGTCGGTCATGTGGCAGGGGCGAGCAGAAAAGGTGTGAGCGTCTCGAGGTCGCGCGCCAGCGCATCGACCCGCAGCGGCGGCGTGAAGACCGCCACGATGCGCGCCTGCGAATCGAGCGCGAACACCGTCGCGGAGTGATCCATCGTGTAGCCGCCTCCGGGCAGATCCACGCGGGCCGATGCCACGCCGAACGCGCGCGTGACCTTCACAATCCCGGGCGCATCGCCGGTCAGGCCGATAAACTCGCTGCCGAATGAATTCACGTACCTGCCGAGCTGTTCGGGCGTGTCGCGTTCCGGGTCGACACTGATGAGCGCTACCTTGAGTCCCGGCACGGCCGCCTTCTTCTGCGCGCTCGCGAGCAACGCGAGCGTCGTCGGGCAGATGTCCGGGCAGTTCGTGAAGCCGAAGAACACGAGCGTCGGGTGGCCACGCAGCGATGCGGGCGAGGCGGGCGCGCCGTGGTCGTCGACCAGCGAGAAATCCGCGAGCGCACGCGGCGTCGGAAACGCCGTGCCGCTGTCGAGCGCCGGCGGTGGCGGCGCCACCGTGCGACCCACGTTCTGCCCGACATATACACCGGCGATGGCCGCGGCTAGCGCGATGGCCGCCCAGCTCCAGAATTGACGTTTGTTCATGCCGCGATTATCCCACACACCCACAGTCGGCGACCTGATCGCGAGCGTCACGCGGCGGCTGACGCGCGCGCGGGTTTTCTTCGGACACGGCACCGACAACGCCCGCGACGAAGCCTTCGCGCTGGTGTTCCACGTCATGAAGCTGCCGCACGACTCGCCGCCACGGGTGCTGGCCCGTCGGGTCAACGATGCGCAACGAGCCCGGGTCGACGAGTTGCTGGAACGGCGCGTCCGCGAGCGCGTCCCGCTGCCGTACCTGACACACGAGGCTTGGTTCGCAGGTTCACCCTATTACGTCGACGAGCGCGTGCTGATTCCCCGCTCGGCCATCGCCGAACTCATCCTCAACCGCTTTTCACCCTGGATCGACGCGAAGCGCGTGCGCGACGTGCTCGACATGGGCACGGGTTCGGGATGTATCGCGCTGGCGTGCGCCCAGGCGTTCCGCCGCGCGCGCGTCGATGCGACCGATATCGACCCCGGCGCGCTCGCGGTGGCCGGCATCAACCGGCGGCGGCTGCGCCTAACACGTCGCGTGCGGCTCATCGAATCCGACCACTTCGCGGCGCTTTCGGGCCGTTCGTACGATATCATCGTGAGCAATCCACCCTACGTGGGCGCACGCGAAATGCGCGGCTTGCCGCGCGAGTACGGGCACGAGCCGCGCCATGCGCTCGCATCCGGTCGCGAGGGTCTCGATTCGGTTGCGGCCATCCTGCGCGAAGCGCATCGGCACCTGCGGCCGCTCGGCCTGCTCGTGGTCGAAGTCGGCAACACCGAACGTGCGCTGGCGCGCGCGTATCCGCGAGTGCCCTTCACGTGGCTGGATTTCGAACACGGCGGGGGCGGAGTTTTCCTGCTCACTCGCGAGCAGTTGGCAAAGGCGCAGGCGTATGTCCGGTAATTCGATTGGCAGGTTGTTCACGGTCACGACATTTGGCGAGAGCCATGGGCCCGCGCTCGGGTGCATCGTCGATGGTTGTCCGCCGGGACTTCCGCTCACCGAAGCCGAGCTGCAGGCCGACGTGGACCGGCGCCGTACGGGCACCTCGCAGTTCGTGAGCCAGCGTCGCGAAGGCGACGTCGTGAAGATCCTGTCGGGCGTCTTCGAAGGCAGAACCACCGGCACCTCGATCGGCATCCTCATCGAGAACACCGACGCGCGCTCGCGCGACTACGAGAAGATCAAGGATCGCTTCCGTCCCGGCCATGCCGACTACACGTACCAGCAGAAGTACGGCTTTCGCGACTACCGCGGCGGCGGGCGCTCCTCGGCGCGCGAAACGGTGATGCGCGTGGCCGCGGGCGCGATCGCGCGCAAATACCTGCGCGAGAAGATGGGCGTCGCCATCAGTGGCTATCTATCGCAGATCGGTTCGCTGACCGTCGACCCGGTGAAGCCCGAGGCGGCGTACGAGAATCCATTCTTCTGTCCCGACCCGTCGCGGGTTCAGGAGCTCGAAGACCTGATGTGGAAAATCCGCGGCGAGGGTGATTCTCTCGGCGCGAGGGTGACGGTCATCGCGAAGGGTGTGCCGCCGGGATGGGGCGAACCCGTGTTCGACCGGCTCGACGCCGACCTCGCGCACGCGATGATGAGCATCAACGCGGTGAAGGCGGTCGAGATCGGCGCGGGAGTCGCGTCCGCCGCGCAGCGCGGCAGCGAGCATCGCGACGAACTCACGTCGCAGGGATTCCTCAGCAACAACGCCGGCGGCATCCTCGGCGGCATTTCGTCGGGGCAGGACGTCGTCGTACACGTCACGCTCAAGCCGACCTCGAGCATCCAGGTGCCGGGCAAGACCATCGACGTGAATGGCAATCCGGTCGAAGTCGTCACCACCGGTCGTCATGACCCCTGCGTCGGCCTGCGCGCGACGCCGATCTGCGAGGCCATGCTCGCCATCGTGCTCATGGATCACTGTCTGCGGCACCGGGGACAGAACGCTGACGTGCGTTCACCGACTCCCGTCATCGCCTGAAGGCCCGCGGGCCGTTGCGCGCCCGCCAACATGGAAACCCCGAGGGCATTCACGCCCCGCGGACGTACGAAATCCACGGGTTACGCCCGTATTGCGACGTGTTAGAGCATCGAACGCGAAACGGGACACGTTTTATGTTCCACGCATTAGGGAAGATAAGCCGCGAACGTGGACATAACTTATGGATCGTGACAGTCAACCTATCTCGGGATGCTGTTGTGAGCGGCACACCCGCGCCGTGGATTTTGGTGCGCGAGCCTATTTAAGTTATATTGCGGGCGGTCTCGGCTTAGGGTCGCAGGTTTCACCTCTAAGCTCATGTTTCGATAAAGAATTCTCATAGCCGACGGTGAATGTGGAGACGCGAATGATGCGGAATGGTCTCGCCCGGGTTTTGCTGGCAGTCCTGCTGTTACCCGGTATCTCCCATGCGCTGGGTCTCGGCGACATCCGGCTGAACTCGCCGTTGAATGCGCCGCTCGATGCGGAGATCGAGCTCGTCAACGCGACGCCGGAAGATCTCGCGACGCTGGAAGCGAAACTCGCCTCGAAGGACACCTTCGCGCGTTACGGACTGGATTGGCCGCCGTTCATGGCCTCCGTGACCGTCACGCGCGATCGCGCCGCGAACGGCGCCAACATCCTGCGCATCCGCTCCGCGGAAACCGTCACCGAACCTTTCCTCACGCTGCTCATTGAAACGACCTGGGCGCGCGGTCGTCTCGTGCGCGAATACACCGTACTGCTCGATCCGCCGGTCTTCGCGCCGAACAGCGTCGCGCAGGCGCCGGTCGCCGCGCCGACGCAGAACGCCAGCGAGAGCAGTGGTCAGATCACGCGTCCGGCGCCGCAGCAGAGCGCCCCCACGCCCGCGCCCGCGCCGTACATCCCCGCGGGCGGTGGCGACAGTTATGAAGTGCAGCGCGGCGACAGCCTGTCTGCGATCGCCCGCCGCCTGTCCGCGAGTGTCGGGGCTTCGACCCAGCAGCTCATGGTGTCTATCTACCGCGCCAACAGCGGTGCGTTCGACGGCGACATGAACCGCCTGCGCGCGGGCGCCGTGTTGCGCGTGCCGTCGGGCGAGGAAGTCGCCGCGATCTCGCCGGCCGAAGCGTCGAGCGAAGTGCGCAATGCCATCGGCTCGTGGGCGGCCAGTTCCGGCGCCGGTGCCGGTCGCCTGCGTCTCGTCGCGCCGAGCGACTCGGCGAGCACGGCGGGCACTTCCGGTGCCGATCCGGCCGAAGTCAGCGCGCTGCGCAATCGCGTCAACGAACTCGAAGGCCAACTCAACGAATCCAAGCGCCTGCTCGAGCTGCGCAATACGGAGCTCGCCGATCTGCAGGCCAAGCTCGCGGCCTCGCAGCAGGCGGCAACGCCCGCGCAGCCGACGCCCGATGTCGCGACGCCCGAAGTGACGCCGCCGGCGGAGACCGCCGAAACCGCGGAGACGGCCGGGACCGAAACGACTCCGCCCGAGACCGAGACCGAGGCCGCGCAGGAACCGACGCCTGAGCCTGCTCCCGTCCAGCAGCAGCCGGCTCCGCAGGCCGAAGAACCGGTGCCGGGTCCGTCGATCATCGACACGTTGCTCGATTACAAGTGGGCGCTCGCCGGAATCGCGCTGCTCGGCCTCATCGGCCTGATCGTGAAGTCGCGCAGCAAGCGCAAGAGCGCGGAGTTCGACGACAACCTCGGCCGCCTCGCCGAACAGGGTGGGGATCTGCTGTCCGAGCCCGTGGATTCGCTGTCCGACACCGGCCGCATGCGCGCGCCGGCCGCCGAGACCGTGCCCGACGACATCCTCGTCGAGGAATCCGGCACGCATCGCGCGTTGCAGGAGACGCAGGACATTCCGCTCGCGCCGACGGTGCGCACCGACGAAACCATCAGCAGCGAGACCGCGGTCAATCTCGACCAGGGCGATCCGCTCGCGGAAGCCGATTTCCACATGGCCTACGGTCTGTACGACCAGGCCGCGGATCTGGTCCGCATCGCGATCCAGCGTGAACCGCAGCGTCGCGATCTGAAGCTCAAGCTCCTCGAAGTGTTCTTCGTCTGGGGCAACAAGGAGCAGTTCCTGGCCACGGCCAATGAACTCGCCGAATCGCGCGCCGGCGCGGATCCGGGCGAGTGGGAAAAGATCGTGATCATGGGCAAGCAGATCGCGCCCGAGGATCCGATGTTCTCCGAGAGCGGCGCCGGTGGCGCGGTGGGCGTGGACCTGAACCTCGACGGCGGTGGCGCCGGCGGCGTGGACTTCGATCCGTTCGACGTCAGCTCGCGCCTCGACGTGACCGGCGGCGGTACGCCGGACCCGGTCGACCTCGATCTCAGCAACGCGATGCGTGACCCGGACGCGACCGGTGAGGGCCTCGCGCTGCCCGATCGCGACAGCGGCCAGACCACGCGCGAGATGACGGTCAAGATGACGCCCGCGGGTTCGGAGGCGCCGACGGTCGAACAGCCCGCGCTGCGTCCGCTCGACGAGCCGACGATCCGCGAAAAGGTGGAAGGCGCGATGCGCCGCAAGCTCTCGAGCGAGCAGACCGCCGAGCTCGCGCTCGACGATCTCGGACTCGACCTGGGCTCGCTCGAACAGACCGACTCCCAGATCGGACTCAAGCCGATCCAGGGCCCGGGCAACTCGGGACCGGATGCGAACGCCCCGACGATGGTCGCGGGCCTCGACGAGAATTCACAGCGTCTGCTGCGCGCGGCCGCCGCGCGCCACGTGGGCAACGGTGACGACTCGCAGATCGCCGAACACGGCGCGAGCGGCACCTGGTTCCTGACCGAGAAAGAACTCGGCGGCGACATGGACCTGACCAAGGGTCGTGCGATCGACCCGGGCAGCACGGCATCGCTCGCGAAGTTCGAAATGCCCGACGAAGGTTTCGACATCTCGTCGACCTCGCGGCTCGCGGCGATCGACAGCAGCAATGTGGACTTCCCGGTGGAGCCGACGCAGCAGCAGCCGTCGATGAACCATGGCGTGGATCTCGATCTCGGCGCGGCCAGCGGCAAGTACGACATGCCCGGCAGCGCGACCGAGGAGCTCGCGGTTCCGGATCTCGAGCCCGTCACGCTCTCCGAAGTCGGCACCAAGCTCGACCTGGCCCGCGCCTACGTCGACATGGGCGACCCGGACGGCGCACGCAACATCCTCAACGAGGTGTTGAGCGAGGGCTCGGCTTCGCAGAAGCAGGAAGCGCAGCGCCTGATCGAGTCGCTGCCCGGCTAACTACAGCGGGCCCGCGCGCACGCAGGGTTCTCCGATGCCTCGCTTCGCGGCCGGCCTCGAATACGACGGCCGCCCGTACTCGGGCTGGCAGCACCAGCCCGGTCTCAGGACCGTCCAGGACGAGTTGCAGCGCGCGCTCGCGCGCGTCGCGGACGCGCCCATCGAGTGTGTATGCGCGGGGCGCACCGACGCCGGCGTGCATGCATCTGCCCAGGTGGTGCACTTCGACAGCGACGCGACCCGCACCGAACGCGGCTGGCGCCTCGGCGCGAACACCTATCTACCTCCCGACATCAGCGTGATCTGGGTGCGCGAAGTGCCGGCGCATTTCCACGCGCGCTACGCCGCCTCGGCGCGCAGCTACCGCTACGTCATCCTCAATCGCGACTCGCGGCCCGGGCTCGACGCCGGTCGCGCGACCTGGGAGCGCAGGCCGCTCGACGTCGCGCGCATGCACGAGGCCGCGCAGGTTCTCGTCGGCGAACACGACTTCAGCGCGTTCCGCGCGATCGAGTGCCAGGCGAAATCGCCGGTGCGCAACATCGAGCGCCTGGGCGTGACGCGCAACGGTCACTGGGTGGTGATCGAGGTGACCGCGAATGCGTTCCTGCATCACATGGTCCGCAACGTCGCCGGCCTGCTCATGAGCGTGGGCAGCGGGGACTCGCCGACCGAGCGCGTCGCCGCCGTGCTCGCGGGGCGCGATCGCAAGGCCAATGCCGCGACGGCGCCGCCCGACGGTCTGTATCTGGCGGCGGTGCGCTACCCGGCCGAGTTCGGGCTGCCCGGGCCCCAATCCGCTATCATCGGCCGCGCTTCGACCCCCTGATTCCACGAGGGAACGCCCTGACATGTCCTGGTTCGAGAAAATCATGCCGTCGCGGATCAAGACCGAGCGCCGCACGCGTTCGGTCCCCGAAGGCCTGTGGATCAAGTGCTCGGCCTGCGATGCGGTGCTGTACCGCGCCGAGCTCGAACGCAATCTGAACGTCTGCCCGAAGTGCAACCACCACATGCGCATCGGCGCCCGCGAGCGCCTGGCGCGTTTCCTGGACGAGGGCGAGCAATTCGAGGTCGGCTCCGGCATTTCGCCTGAGGACCCGCTCAAGTTCCGCGACAGCAAGCGTTACAAGGACCGGCTTTCCGCCGCGCAGAAGGCGACCGGTGAGCGCGACGCGCTGATCGCGATCGCGGGCACGCTCGAGGGTCTGCCTGTCGTCGCGTGCGCGTTCGAATTCAGATTTCTCGGTGGTTCGATGGGTTCGGTGGTCGGCGAGCGTTTCAAGCGCGCCGTGGATCGCTGCATCGAGACACGCGCGCCGCTCGTGTGTTTTTCGGCGAGTGGTGGCGCGCGCATGCAGGAGGCCTTGTTCTCGCTGCTGCAGATGGCGAAGACCAGCGCGGCGCTCGCGCGCCTCGCGCAGGCGCGCCTGCCATTCATCTCCGTGCTCACGGATCCGACCACGGGTGGAGTCTCCGCCAGTCTCGCGATGCTGGGCGATCTCAATGTCGCCGAGCCGCGCGCGCTGATCGGCTTCGCAGGCCCGCGCGTGATCCAGCAGACCGTGCGCGAGACATTGCCCGAGGGATTCCAGCGCAGCGAATTCCTGCTCGATCACGGCGCGCTCGACCTGATCGTCGACCGGCGCGACATGCGCGAGAAACTGGGCGCCGTGTTGCGCCTGCTGATGCGCGAGCCGCCGGTCGCTGTTAACTCGGTTTCCTGACGTTCATGCGCTCGCTCGCCGACTGGCTCGAGCGTCAACAGCAATCCCATCCGAGCGCGATCGACCTGACCCTCGAGCGGGTGCGCGAGGTCGGGCGCCGGCTCGATCTGCTGACGCCCGCGTATCGCGTGATCACGGTCGGCGGAACCAACGGCAAGGGATCGACGGTCGCGTATCTCGATTCGCTGCTGCGCGCCGCGGGCCAGACCACCGGCCGCTTCACCTCGCCGCATCTGGTCCGTTACAACGAGCGCATCTGCGTCAACGGCACCGAGGCGACGGATGCGGAACTCATCGAGTCGTTCGAGCACATCGATGCGGCGCGCCATGAGATCACGCTGACGTTCTTCGAATACAACACGCTTGCCGCGCTGGAGCGTTTCCGGCGTGCCCAAGTCGACACGGCCGTTCTCGAGGTCGGTCTGGGCGGGCGGCTCGACGCGACCAACATCCTCGATGCCGACGTCGCCGTCGTCTGCTCCGTGGGACTCGACCACGTCGACTGGCTGGGAAACACGCTCGATGAGATCGGGCGCGAGAAAGCCGGAATCTTCCGGTCCGCCCGGCCGGCCGTGCTCGGCAGCCCGGACCTGCCGGCGTCGGTGCGCGAAGTCATCGAGCAGACGGGTGCGTTCCCCGTCGAGCGCGGCCGCGACTTTCGCGCGCTCCGCCACAACAACGGCTGGGACTTCGAATGCAACGCCCTGCGGCTGCGCGATCTTCCATTGCCCGCGCTCGCCGGACCGCAGCAGGTCGACAATGCGGCCACCGCGCTGGCGGCGCTCGCGGTCGGCGACTTCGGCATCGAACTCACGCACGACGTCGTCAGCCGGGCCTTGCGCGCCACACGGCTGCCGGGACGCTTCCAGATCGTTCCGGGTGAGGTCGAATGGATTCTCGACGTGGCCCACAATGTTCCCGCGGCCCGCGTGCTCGCGGACAACCTCGCGACGCTGCCGGCAAAGCGCACCATCGCGGTATTCGGCATCCTCGGCGACAAGGACATCGGCGGCATTCTCGCGACACTGTCGCCGAACGTCGACGCATGGGTTCCCGTGACGCTCGAAGGCCCGCGCAGCGTGCACGCGCAATCGCTCGCGGCGCACCTGCCACCGGCGGCTCCCATCGTGGAACTCGCCACGACCGTTGCCTCGGGGTGTCGCGCGGCTCGCGCGGCCGCCGCGCCCGGAGATCGCATCGTGGTGTTCGGATCGTTCCTCACGGTGGGACCGGCGCTCGAATTCCTTGGGATATAGTTCGCCCATGGATTCGCGAGCCAAGCAACGATTGACCGGCGCCGTCATCCTGGCGGCGCTGTTCGTGTTGCTGGTGCCCGAACTACTCACCGGTCCCAAATCGTCGACCGCGCCGGCGGCGCCGCCGGAGGAAGAGCAAGGCCTGCGCAGCTACACGATCGAGATCGACGGCGAGTCGGAGACTTCATCGCCCCCGCAAGTTGCCCAGCCGGTCCCGGTCGCTCCGACCCCGGCGCCGGACAACGACGACGTCGCGGCGCCGCTCGTCGCCGATTCCGCCCCGGCCAGGCAGCCCGAACAGCGTGCCGCCCCGGCTGATGTGCCGGCGCCCAACGCCAGCTCCGCGCCCCGACAGACGCCCGCGGCGACCCCTGCCGCACCCGCCCGCGCCGAGTCCACGCGGCCCGCGCCATCGCAGACACCGCCTCCGGCCGCGAAGGGCAGCTTCGTCGTGCAGCTCGGCAGCTTCGGCAGCCGTGACAATGCCGACCGATTGGTCCGCGACATGTCAGCCAAGGGGTTCAAGGCCTTCGTTGCACCGATCAGGAGCGGCGGCCGCGATTTGTATCGGGTGCGTGTCGGCCCGACCCCCGACCGCGCCTCGGCCGAGGCGCTCGCGGCCGATCTGAAGCAGGCGGGGCAATCCGGCAGCATCGTGCCGATTTCGTGACGCGCGACACTGCCTGCCCGTTGTCTCGCTGCAACGGCATGCAGGGGTCGAGTACAATGCCGCGCCTTCTCCGGGAGCGTCGGTCAAGACTCAACGAATGATTGCAGTCGACTACATCATCCTCGCCATTCTCGTCGTTTCAGCAATCATGGGCCTGGTCCGCGGCCTGCTCCGCGAAGCCATCGCGGTAGTCACCTGGTTCCTCGCCATCGTCTTCGCCTGGAGCTTCGCCGACTCGCTTTCGCCGCACCTGGGCGGTGTGTTGGCGGATTCCCCTACGAGCATCTGGGTCGCGCGCGTCATCATCTTCGTCGGCGTGCTGCTCATCGGTAGCGCGATCGCCGTGGTGGTTGGACATTACGTTCGCGTCTCCATGTTCTCGGGCATGGACAAGTTCCTCGGCCTCGTCTTTGGCCTCATTCGCGGCATCGTCGTGGTCGGTGCATTCACGATCGCGATCCAGGCCTTGCAGATGGACAAGGAACCCAGCTGGAAGAGATCGCGTCTGATGCCATACGCCATCGGGGTTGCCGATGCGCTGCGCGGCGTCGTCGGTGAGAACCTCGAGCGTCTCGATCTGGACAATCCTCCCATCAAGCCCTGATCCCAAGGAACGCGACCGAATGTGCGGAATTGCTGGCATCGTCGGAACGAGTGGAGTCAATCAACGGATCTACGACGCCCTGACGGTGCTGCAGCATCGGGGCCAGGACGCGGCTGGCATCGCGACCGTCGCGGACGGCGAGCTGTTCGTGCGCAAGGGACAGGGTCTGGTGCGCGACGTCTTCGACCAGCACGCCATGCAGGACCTCAAGGGCAACATCGGCATGGGCCATGTGCGTTACCCGACGGCCGGCTGCGACAACGCGGCGGAGGCGCAACCCTTCTACGTCAACGCGCCCTACGGCATCTGCCTCGGGCACAACGGCAATCTCACGAATGCCCGCGAGCTCGCCGAAGTGCTCGAGCGCGAGGATCGTCGCCACCTCAACACGAGTTCGGATTCCGAGGTGTTGCTGAACGTCCTCGCTTCCGAGCTGCAAAGGGTGGGGACTCCGCGGGTCATGCCGGCCGACATCTTCGCCGCCGTGAATGCGGTTTATCGCAGGTGCCGCGGTGGCTACGCGGTCGTCGCGATGATCATCGGCCACGGCCTGCTCGGATTCCGCGACCCCAACGGCATCCGTCCGCTGGTGCTCGGCCAACGCGAGACGCCGAAAGGCGCCGAATGGATGCTGGCTTCCGAGAGCGTCGCGCTCGACATGCTGGGCTTCAAGCTCGTGCGCGACGTGGCACCGGGCGAAGTGGTGTACATCGACGTGCTCGGCCGACTGCATTCGCAGGTCTGCGTGACCACGACGCGCCACGCGCCGTGCATTTTCGAGTACGTGTATTTCGCGCGACCCGACTCGCTCATCGACAACATTTCGGTGCACCGCGCGCGCATGCGCATGGGCGACCGGCTCGCGGAAAAAATCCAGCGCGAGCGTCCGAACCACGACATCGACGTCGTCATCCCGATTCCCGACACGAGCCGCACGAGCGCGATGCAGGTGGCCGCGCACCTGAACGTCAAGTATCGCGAAGGCTTCGTGAAGAACCGCTACGTCGGCCGCACGTTCATCATGCCGGGGCAGGAACAGCGATCGAAGTCCGTGCGCAGCAAGTTGAACGCGATCGATCTCGAGTTCCGCAACAAGAACGTGCTGCTGGTGGACGACTCCATCGTGCGCGGCACGACCTCGGCGCAGATCATCGATCTCGCGCGCGAGGCGGGAGCCCGCAAGGTGTACTTCGCCTCGGCCGCGCCGCCGGTGCGTTTCCCGAACGTGTACGGCATCGACATGCCGGCCGCGAGCGAGCTCGTGGCGGCGAGCCGCACCGACGCGGAGGTCGCGACGCTGATCGGCGCCGACTGGCTGATCTACCAGGATCTCGAGGATCTCATCCACGCCTGCGTGCACGATCATTCCAGCATCAAGGAATTCGACACGTCCTGTTTCTCGGGCATTTATGTCACGGGTGACGTGACGCCCGAATATCTCGCGCGCCTGCAGTCCGAGCGCTCGGACTCGGCGAAGGCCTCGCGGCGCGAGACCGCCGGGCTCAAGGTCGTCAAGAGCTGATCGTCGTGCGGCGCGCCCGCGGTTGAATACGCGCCGTCTTCTCCTCGAACTGTTCGACGCCGCGCTGCGCGCGGTAGATGGGCGTGCCTGCGTCGCACGTTTCCTGCGCGAATCGCCGATCCAGCCGCCGATCGAAGTGGTCGCCGTCGGAAAGGCGGCAAGCGCCATGGCGCTCGGCGCACGCGATGCGTTCGGCGCAGGAATCGAGCGGATGCTCGTCATCACGAAGACCGGTCATTCGGATCCGGCGCTCGAAGGTCCGGGGATCCGCCAGGTCGAAAGCCGGCACCCGGTACCCGACATCAGCAGCTTGAGTCACGGGGGTGCGCTCGAACGCCAGGTCCTCGATCGACTGCCCGCGGTGTTTCCCATCTTTCTCATCTCGGGCGGTAGTTCGAGTCTCGTCGAGGCATTGCGTGACGGTGTTTCGCTGGGCGATCTGTTCGCGCTCAACGTCGAAGGTCTCGCCAAGGGCTGGGATATCGCAAGGCTCAATGCCGAGCGCGCGAAGCTGTCGCGCATCAAGGGAGGAGGCATCGCACGGCTGCTCGACGGGCGTCCGGCGCTCGCGCTGTTCATTTCCGACGTGCCCGGCGACGATCCGGACGTGATCGGCTCCGGTTTGTTAGGCCGCGACGCCGGCGCGCCCGATGCGGTCGAGCGTCGCGTCGTCGCGAACATCGAACAGGCCGTCGCGGCGGCGGTCGCGGCAGGAGAGGCGAATGGCCTGCGGTTCGCGACGTCTGGCCGTCGCTTCGAAGGCGACGCCGCGAATGTCGCCCGGGACTTCGTCGAAGCGCTGCGCGCGACGGATGCGGACGGGCTCGTGTGGGGCGGTGAGTCCGTCGTGAAGTTGCCGGCGAAGACCGGCCGCGGCGGCCGCAATACACATCTCGCGCTGCACGCGGCGCGGCTGCTGCGCGCGGACGAGAAGCTCACGATTCTCGCGGCCGGAACGGATGGCACGGACGGCCCGACGGACGACGCGGGCGCGATGATCGACGCGGGCACGATCGAGCGCGCCGGGACCGCGGGCATCGACGTCGAGCGCGCGCTGGCCGATTTCGATTCGGGCACGGCGCTCGAAGCATCGGGAGATCTCGTCCACACGGGCCCGACCGGCACGAACGTCGGGGATATCCTGATAGGGTTCAGGGAATCCGGGGCGTGCGTTCGTGGTCTTGGGTCGGACCCCGTGTTGTAATCCGCCCCCTCATGCGCCTGCTGCTCATCGATGACGATCCGCGTTACCGAACGCTGCTGCGTCACCACATCTCGTGCGACTGGCCGGACGTCGACATCGTCAGCTACAACCCGCGCGTGCGCGGTCCGCTGACGCCGGGGTTTCTCGCGCAGGGTTACAGCGCGGTGTTGCTCGATCACGCGTGGAAGGGCGGCGCGGGACTCGACTGGCTCCGCGACCTGACCGGACGCGAGGGCTTCGCGCCCGTCATTTTCATGGCGGCCGACGACGAATCGCCCGACGCGGTCGAGGCGCGCTCGGCGGGTGCGTACGCGGTCATCGGCAGGAAGAAGGTCCGGGGGACCGTGCTCAACGATGCGATCCGCCGCGCGGCCGACGAGCAGGCGAAGGCGCAGAGTCGCTGGCGCATGTCCGCGGGCGCGAAGATGGCGCAGGATTTCGCGGGTGCGCGGCTGAAAGCGTACCGGCGCATCGAGCTCATCGCGAAGGGTTCGGTGTCGGAGCTGTTTCTCGCCGAAAGCGCGGACGTCGGTGGAGTCGTCGTGCTCAAGGTGACGCCCGCGATCCGCAAGGAAACCGGCGTCGACCAGTCGATGGAGCGCTTCCTGCAGGAATTCGAAATCCTGCGCGAGGTGCATCATCCGAACGTCGTCAGGATCTACGACCTGGGCGTGATGGACGATCACCTGTATCTCGCGATGGAGTACTTCGCGAAGGGCGACCTGCGCAAGCGCATGGCCGAAGGGCTGACCGCGCGCCAGTCGCTCGAATACGCGCGCGACCTCGCGCAGGCGCTGCAGGCCATCCACGAGGTCGGAATCTTTCACCGCGATCTCAAGCCCGGCAACGTGATGCTGCGCGACGACGACAGCATCGCGCTCATCGATTTCGGCCTCGCGAAACACGTGGCGCTCAAGATGGAAGTCACCGACAAGGGACTCATCTTCGGCACGCCTCACTACATGAGCCCGGAGCAGGGGCACGGCAAACCGATCGATGCGCGCAGCGACATCTACGCGCTCGGCGTGATGTTGTACGAGATGCTCACGGGCAAGAAGCCCTTCGACGCCGAGAATCACATGGCGATTCTCGTGCACCATGCGAAGGCGCCGATTCCCAAGCTGCCGGAACGCATCGCGCACCTGCAGCCACTCATCGATACGCTGATGGCGAAAGATCCCGCCGCACGACCCGCGGACGCCAACGAAGCGGCGCGACTCATCGAATTCGCCATGTCGGGGATGTCGACGACGTCGGAGGCGACGTGAGCGCACGCGAGGTCATGGCGGCGGCGCGCTTCGCGCGTGCGACGGATCGCACGATCCTCGCGGCGGCGACTCCGCGCGAGTGGGTGGACGCGGCGGTCGCCGACCTGCCCACGCTGCTGATCGATCATGCGAATTGCGAGAAGAAGGCCGCATCGACCGCGATGGCGCTGATCTTCGCGTATCCCGAAGACCGATCGCTTGCCGTCGCACTGTCGCGGCTCGCGCGCGAGGAGCTCAAGCATTTCGAGCAGGTCGAGCGGCTCATGAAGAAGCTCGACGTGCAATACATGCGCATGAAGCCGGGGCGATACGCGAGCGAGCTGCGCAAGCTCGTGCGCACGCACGAACCGAAACGCAAGCTCGATCTCATGATCGTGCACGCGCTGATCGAGGCCCGCTCCTGCGAGCGTTTCAGGCTGCTCTCGAAACACCTGCCCGCCGAGGTGCGCGAGCTGTATGCGTCGCTGGAACGTTCCGAGGCGCGGCACTTCGAGCTGTACCTGGATTTCGCGCAGCGTGAGTTCGACGCCGAAGAGATAGAGGCGCGTCTCGCGCTGATCTCCGCGCGCGAGGCCGAACTCGCGACCTCACCCGATACCGAGTTGCGCTTCCACTCTGGTGTACCTCGGTGAGTCGAGCCTTATTCGACTCCGATGGTTGATTGGGTGGTTGATTGGGGACAGATCTGTTTATCGACGATAACGCGGGGTCCGCAGTCACTCGCTGACCGTTATCGTCGATAAGTAAATCTGTCCCCGACTAACGCGGGAGCGGGATCTCTCGCACGCCCTCGGCATCGATCGCCACGCAACTCGCCGCTTCGTACCACGGGGCGAGCACGACGCGTTCCGCGGGTTCGCCATCCACGTCGAACTGGTGGATCGCGGGTCGATGCGTATGGCCGTGGACCAGCCGGCGCGCGCCGGTGGCGCGCATCGCGCGGGTCACGGCCTCGGGGTTCACATCCATGAGCACGGGAACCTGCCGCTCCGTGTGCTCCTTGCTGCCCGCGCGCGCGGCGTTCGCGAGCGTCCGGCGGTTCTCGAGAGGCAACGACAGGAATCGCCGCTGCCAGCGTTCGCGACGCACGATGCTGCGCAGCTCCTGGTACGGCCAGTCCTCGGTGCAGAACACATCGCCGTGGCTCAGCAGGGTCGGCACGCCGTGCATGTCCACCATCACCGGGTCCGGAAGTAGTTTGACGCCGGTGCGCTTCTCGAACCCTTCCCCGAGCAGGAAATCGCGATTGCCGTGCAAGGCGTAGACCGCGACGCCGGCGGTGCTCAGTGCCGCGAGCCCATCGCAGGCGCGTGTATTGGCGGGATCGTCGTCGTCAT
Source organism: Pseudomonadota bacterium (assembly GCA_023433515.1). Lineage (GTDB taxonomy): Bacteria > Pseudomonadota > Gammaproteobacteria > Steroidobacterales > Steroidobacteraceae > CADEED01. The sequence continues at coordinate 3,953 of JAEZCN010000251.1, read as the reverse complement.
CGCCGACCCAGGCTTCGAAAAGGTCGCCGAGCAGATAGAGTGAATCGGCATCGCGGGCCGGGCCCGAGAGAAAATTCAGGAATGCATCGATCGCCCAGGGCGCTTCGCTGTCCAGGTGCAGGTCGGAAGCGAACAGGCTGTGGCGCGCTGCGCTCACTTCGGCGGCGTCGATCCCGGAGGCGGCGAGCCTTCAGCCGGTGGCGGTGCGGACTCGCTGGCTGCTTCCGCCGGCGTGCCGGCGGGCGGTTGCGCGGCAGGCGTACCGGCCGGCGCCGCGGCGGCAGGCGCGGGACTCGCATCCCCGATGATTTCCATCTTCTCGATCACGACTTCCTTGATCGGCACGTCCTGCTTGAAGGGTTCCTTCCCGGTCGTCGGCGACACGCTGATCCGGTCGACGACTTCCATGCCCTCGACGACCTTGCCGAATACCGCATATCCCCAGCGCGTGGGCAGCGGATCGAGATCCGCGTTGTCGGCGACGTTGATGAAGAACTGGGCGTCGCCCGTGTGCGGACCGGAGGCGCGAGCCAGCCCGACCGTCCCGCGAAGATTCTTGAGCCCGTTGCCGGCTTCGTTGGGTATCTGCTTCAAGGTCGGCTTCGCCTTGTAGTCGGGTCCGACTCCGCCGCCCTGGATCAGAAACCCCGAGATCACGCGATGAAACAGCGTGTTCGTGTAGTGCCCCCTGCGGACGTAGGTGAGGAAATTCTCGACTGTCAGCGGAGCGCGGTCGCGCTGAAGTTCGATGACGAAAGAGCCGAAATTCGTGGTCACGCGCACGCGCTCGGGGCCCGCCGCCTGGGCGGCGAAGGACAACAGAATGGCTGCAAGGCCGATCAGGGGACGTCGGATTTTCATGACGGCGATTCTACCGAAGCCGCGCCGCATCGAGCGGATTCCCGTAAAATTCGCGGGTGTCTCCCAGCCCGATCTCGACCATCACGACCCGCTTCGCGCCCAGCCCGACGGGCGAGCTGCATCTCGGCAACGCCCGCACGGCGCTGTTCAGCTGGTTGTTCGCGCGGCATCACGGTGGGCGTTTCGTCCTGCGGATCGAGGATACCGATACCGAGCGCAGCAAGGATGAGTTCACCACCGCGCTGCTGCAGGACCTCGAGTGGATGGGTCTCACGTGGGACGCGGGTCCCGGCCAGGAAACTCCCGGCGTCGAATATCGACAGTCGCGGCGCGGCGCGATCTACGCGCGCCATTCCGCGACGCTCGATTCGCGCGGGCTCACGTATCCGTGTTACTGCACGCCGCTCGAGCTGGAACTGTCGCGCAAGGCGCAGCTCGCCGCCGGACGGCCGCCGCGTTACGCCGGCACCTGCCGCGAGCTCTCCGCCGAGGCACGCGTGCGCAAGAGCGCGCAGGGCATCTCGCCGACGACGCGTTTTCGCGTGCCGACGGGACGGTACGTCGAGTTCGACGACATGGTCCACGGCGCCCAGCGCTTCGCCACCGACGACATCGGCGACTTCATCCTGCGGCGCGCCGACGGCAGCGCGGCGTTCTTCTTCAGCAACGCCATCGACGATGCCGAGATGTGCATCACGCACGTCTTGCGCGGCGAGGATCACCTGACGAACACGCCGCGGCAGCTGCTGGTCCTCGAGGCGCTGGGCCTGCGCGCGCCGACCTACGGCCACCTGTCGCTGCTGGTCGGCGCGGACGGCACGCCGCTCTCCAAGCGCCACGGCGCCACGACGCTGCGCGATTTCCGCGAGCGCGGCTATCTACCAGCGGCGCTGAACAACCACCTGTTCCGGCTGGGGCACTCGAGCAGCGAGAACGGCGTGTTGTCGCTCGAAGCGATGGCCAGGCACTTCACCGTGAAACATCTCGGCCGCGCGCCGGCGCGTTTCGAGGAATCGCAGCTCAACGCCTGGCAGCGCGACGTCGCGCACCACCTGCCGCTCGAGGAGAGTGAGCGCTGGCTCGCACCCGAAACGCCGGAGGACATCGACCCGGCGCGCCGCCGCGCATTCATCGCGGCGATCCGCCCCAACGTGCTGCTGCCCAAGGACGTCGCGCACTGGCGCGAGGTGGTATTCGGTGGCGCGCCGCCGCTCGACGAAGCCGCGCTCGCGCGCGTGCACGAGGCCGGCGCGCGGTTCTTCCGCGCCGCCGCGGACGCTGCCCGGGACAAGGGCGGCGATCTCGAGGCCATCGTCAATGCGGTCAAGACCGCGACCGGCGCGAAAGGCCAGGCGCTCTGGAAGCCGCTGCGCCTCGCGCTCACCGGCACGGCCGAGGGCCCCGAACTCGCGCCGCTGCTCAAGGCCATGCACGACTCGACCATCCACGACCGCCTGAACCGCTTCGCCGCATGATCCGCATACACAATTCGCTGACGGGCCAGAAACAGGAACTTCAACCGGTCGAAGCCGGCCACGTCCGCATGTACAGCTGCGGCATCACCGTCTACGACTATTTCCACGTCGGCAACGCGCGCATGCTCGTGGTGTTCGACATGGTGAGCCGGTACCTGCGTCATCGCGGTTACCGCGTGACCTACGTGCGCAACATCACCGACGTCGACGACAAGATCATCAACCGCGCGCGCGAAGCCGGCGTCGACTGGCGCGAACACGCCAGGAAATACACCGAGGCGATGCACGAGGACCTCGACAAGCTCGGCTGCCTGCGGCCCGAGAAAGAGCCGAGGGCCTCGGAGTACATCGACGAGATGCTGAAGATGATCGGCCAGCTCATCGGGAACGGCTACGCGTACCAGGCGCCGAACGGCGATGTCATGTACGACGTGCACAAGTACGCCGAATACGGAAAGCTCTCCGGCAAGCGGCTCGAGGACCTGCGCGCCGGCGCGCGCGTGGAAGTAGATAGCGCGAAGCGCGATCCGCTGGATTTCGTATTGTGGAAGTCGGCCAAGCCCGGCGAGCCCGCGTGGCCGTCGCCCTGGGGCGATGGACGTCCCGGCTGGCACATCGAGTGCTCGGCGATGTCGACGAAGGAGCTCGGCGAGCACTTCGACATCCATGGCGGCGGCGTCGACCTCAAGTTTCCGCATCACGAGAACGAGATCGCGCAGACCTGCGGCGCCACGGGCGGGAAGTTCGCCGAGATCTGGATGCACAACGGCTTCCTCAACATCGACAACGAGAAGATGTCGAAATCGCTCGGCAATTTCTTCACGACGCGCGAGGTGCTCGCGAAGGTGAAGGCTCCGGAAGTGCTGCGATTCTTCCTGTTGTCGAGTCACTACCGCGGGCCGATGAACTATTCGCCCGATCAGCTCGACCTCGCGGAGGCCGGTCTCAACCGCTTGTACACGGCGCTGCGCGAAGTGCCGGTGGTGGAAGGGCATGCGCCCACCGGTGCAACGCAGGCTTTTCACGACGCGATGGACGACGACTTCAACACGCCGGAAGCGATCGCCGTGTTGCAGGGTCTCGCGCGTGAGATCAATACGGCGCGGGCCGCGGGCGCCGACTCGTCGAAGGCGACGGCGCTCGCGAGCGAGCTGCGCGCGCTGGGCGGCGCGCTCGGGCTGCTGCAGTCGCCGCCGGAGTCGTGGTTCCGCGCGGGCGGGGCCGGAGGTCTGTCCGACGCCGAGATCGACGAATGCATCGCGGCGCGCCTCGCGGCCCGCAAGGCGAAGAACTGGGCTGAATCCGACCGGATTCGCGACGACCTGGCCGCGGCCGGCGTGATCCTCGAGGACAAGCCGGGCGGGGTGACCACGTGGCGCCGCGCCTGAGCACCGAGGTTAAATTGACCCGGAGCCGGCCGGCTCGGGTATGATGCGCGCCCCCGACCGCCGGGCCCTTCCGCTGGGAAACCCCGGGCGGGCGGCATCGGTGACGGGGCATGGCGCAGTCTGGTAGCGCATCTGCTTTGGGAGCAGAGGGTCGCAGGTTCGAATCCTGCTGCCCCGACCAACCGATGAGTGCCGGACGCAAGTCAGGTAGTCTCCGTTCCGGCTGTGC
>JAEZCN010000250.1 GCA_023433515.1 Pseudomonadota bacterium | reverse complement strand
GTGTAAAAAGTGGGGATTGGTGAGCCGTGATCGCGAGGGAAACTAATCCCCACTTTTTACACCGGCACCTTTTCCCCACCCAGCGCCTATTCGCAGAGGCCTTCGAGGTAGCTCTGCGCGACCGGCGACAGTCGCTTGCGCGCCAGTTCGCGGGCCTTCGGCTCGTCGACGATCTCTTCCAGCGGGCCGCTCACGAGAATGTGGCGCACCTGCGGATCGCGCTCCGCCTTGCGGGCGAGCTTGTTCAGCACGGTGAAGCCGCGGGAGATCTTGTCGCTCTTGAAACGCCGGTGCTCGATGGAGCTGGCGAGGTACTTGCCGAAGCGGGCGTAGAGGAAGTAATCGTCGTTTCCAACGTGGAAACGGGCTTCGGCAAAGAAGTCGGGGAAATTCTTCTCGAGATACTGATTGACGGTATGAAGTCGGGGTCCAGGGTCGTCGTTAGACCGCGCGGGTTTCTTCATCTGGGTTGTCCACCTCCAACTGGGTCCGGAGCACCATTTCTGGACGTCACGACCGGTTCCCAACCCCGCAACGCGCGCGAACAATAGGGCCAGACGTTTTCAACTGCAATAGGAACAACGATGAAATTTCTTGCGGTTCTCACTCTCGCGACACTGCTCGGCGCGTGCGCCGAACGATCGAGCGACGAACAACAGGTGCGCGAGCTGATCGCGGACGCGCAGAAGGCCGCCGAAGCGCGCGACACCTCCGACGTGCTCGAGCTGGTCGCCGACAACTACGCGGATGCTCAAGGTCGCGATCGCACCCGCCTGCGCGGTGCGCTCGCGGCATACTTCGCGATGCATCCGAAGCTCGAGCTGCTCGTCGACATCGAGAGCATCGAGTTCCCGGCCGACGGCCTCGCCCAGGCGCGCGTCACCGTGCGCGGCCTCGATACCAGCCGCTTCGACTTCGGCGAGTCGGTCGCGCTCGATGTGGAACTGCGGCGCGCGGGCGGCGAGTGGCGCGTGGCGCGAGCGGACCGGGCGGAGCGCTGAAATAGGTCAAACCGTCGCGAGAACCCGACGATATGTGAAGGCCATCACCTTTTGCGGTTTAATCGGACTCGTCACGCGCCGAAAACCCTTGAGAGAGTCGAGGAAGTTTTTACCGTCATGCCCCAGGACCGCAAACCGCCAGTGCCTGACAGCAGCCGCCCGGACGCGACGCTGCCTCCGACGAACGTGCCCGAATTCAGCATCGAGAGCACGACGATGCGACTCAAGTCGATGCGCCTGCGACGTGCCGAGAAAGAAGAACGCGAGGCGCGAGAACTGGCCGAGAAGATGGGCGGGAAGCGAGACGAGAAATCCCGCTCGCGGACGGAAGACACCTCGCAGGATTCCCGTCCCGCCGGACGCGTGCGTCACGACGAGCGTGGCGTGGCCGTCTGGGATTGGGCGGTGGCCACCGGCGAGTTCAGCACGCTGAGCACCACGCGCGCGCTGAAGAAGCTCGCCATCGACGACCTCAAGATCGAGGACACGATCCGGCCCACCGAGCTCAAGCTGGAAGTCTCGGGCCGCGACAAGGGCGGCGGATTCGATCCCTACAATCAGCGCGGCAGCGGCAAGCGCGAAGGCGAAGCCGCGCAACGCGCGGGAATCACGGGCTCTGCGGACCGCGATCGCTCGAAGGTACTCGACCAGCTCCTGGGCAAGAAGAAGTAGCTCGGCTGTTTCACCGGCCTCCGACGGGCCTGTCCGGCCAGCGCTTCAGCTTCGCGGCCAGCATCGAGTGCGCCCACACCGCCTCGGCATCGCCGGGCCGGGCCGCGATGGCGCGATCTAGCAACTCCAGTGCCTGGTTCGACAACTCCTCGCGGTTCGTTTGTTCGGCGCGCTCGAACAACGCGAGCCCGGCGCCGCGCAGCATCGTCGCGTCGGAAGCACTCGGCTCGACCGCGGCGACCAGGCGGTCCAACGTCGCGTCGTCGCCATCACGCGCCGCGATGCGCATGCGCAACGAGATCTCCGCCGACGAATCCGGCGCGATGCTTCTCACGGCATCGACCACCTCGGGAAGGCGCCCGGCATTGAATCCGGACGCCAGCATGATGTCGGCGATGAGTTGCAGCGACTCCAGCTGGCCCATCGTCCGGCCGGCCGGCAGTTTCCGCGCCGGCACGGGATCCACCGTGATCCGCAGCTCCCGGTAGCGGTCCACCGCGGCGAACCGATAGCCGGGATTGAGATAGGCGTGAATGGTCTGGTCGAGTTCTCGCGCGGTGACTCCGAAGCTGGAGAGAACCGCGGCGTCGATCGGCTGCTGCGCGTTCAGCGCATCCAGGAACGCGAACATCTGCCTGCCGAACTCGGCGTCGCCCGCGAGTCCGCGATGCACGATCGCCCAGGACTCACGATGCACGACACCGGACGTGGAGAGGTTGCGGTACTCCGCCGAATTCCTGTCCAGCCGGAACAGTTTCTCGAGAGGAATCCAGCCGTTCGAGCTCCAGTTATCCGGGTCTCCGAGCTTCACTCGCGCGCCACGGAACTCCGCGGTGGTCACGAACTCCGCGAGCCCTTCGTCGAACCACAACGGCTCGACGCCGGGATACTGCGTATGCAGGAACCAGTGCGTGTACTCGTGAAAGACGCTCTTGCCGATCCGTGAAGCGTCGCGCGCATTGTTCAGCAGGATGTAGTTCGCGAACTTCGCGGGTACGAACTCGCCATCGATTCCCTGGCCGGGCCGCAGGTAGCGGATCCAGACGCTCTCCGGAACGAGCAGGATGTAGGTAGGCGAAGTCGGCGCGCGTTCCGCGCGATCCAGCAGTTTCGCGAGCACGCCGTGGATCTGCGCGGCGAGCCGCGGCACCGGCCGGGCATTGCCCTCGTCGTGCGTGACGATGGTGTAGTCGGGAAGCTCATACGCCTTGAACCCGGCGACGTCCGGGCGCGGGTCCTTCGCCATCGTTGCCGCGGAGACGAGCAACGCGAGCATTCCGGGAAACTTCCCCACGTCCATGGAAACTCCTATTTCTTCCGCTTTCCGTATTTCTTCTCGTACTCCGCGAGCTGCCGTTCGTATTCCTCCCGCTGCTTGCGGTATTCATCGTCGGCTTTCGCGCGCTCGGCGAGCCAGCTCTCGGTGCGCTCGAGCGAGTCTTTCGCCCATCGGCGAGTAGACAGGTCCGTGGCGCAGCGCATCGATTCCTTGAGGTATATGACCATCTTCTCGGGCTCGTCCCGCACGCCATAGAGACTGGCGAGCGACACCGCGATGCTCGCGTTGGCGGGCGCGGCCTTCCAGGCCGCGAGCAGGACTTCCTCGGCGAGGTCGAGCTGGACGTTGAGCCGCGTGGCCGCGGTGCCCAGCCCCCACAGGGCTTCCACGTCGTCGATGTTGTGCGTGAGCGCGTTGCCGAACCAGCGCAGCGCGCGTTTCATGTCGCGCTGGTCGTCCGTGCTGCCGCGCGGCGAGGTCGGGTTGTCATCGAGCGCCGCGGTCAGCACGACGAGCGCGAGATCGCGGCGCGACTTCCAGTCGTTGGGCGCGATTGCCGCGTCCGCCTCGGCGATCGACCGATCGAACGCGGCCGAATCTCCGTCGTAATTCGCGAGACGCGCCTTCATGATCGCCGCCCGCGCCGACTTCGGCTCGAGCCGCGCCATCGAATCGACCAGCGGGCGGATGCGGTCCGGCGCGGCGTACATGTTGAACATCAGGTCGACGACCCGGGCGAGCGCCTCCGGCTCCGAAACGGGCTTGCCTTCACCGAGCTCGAAAGGCCGGACTTCGCCGAGCGCGAGCACGCCCGAGCCCTTCTTCGTATTCCGCGAATAGTCGCGCAGTAGTTTGTCCGCGGCCACGAGGTCCCCGAAGGCCCGTGTCGCCTCGGCCTGGGGCACGAGCCGGTTGAGACGGTCCAGGTAGTCGATCATCTGACGGCCGAACCCGCGGTTCTCGACCATTCCGTAGTGCACGGTGAGCCAGGCCTGGGCGTAGAAGTCGGAGGCCTGCTCGTGATCCGTGTACTCGGGCGAGCCTTGATCGACGATCAACAGGCGATCGAACGGAATCCACTTGCTGTCGCGCGCGTCGTGCGCGCGGCCCGCGTAGGTCTGCAGCACCGCGGTGTTCTGCGTCGTGAACTTCGTATAGGTCATCAACTCGGCGAGACCTTCGTTGAACCACGGCGGGAAGACTCCGGCGAACTGCGAGGCCAGGTAGTAGTGCGTGTATTCGTGGAAGATCGTCGCGAGCGCCGTGCCGCGATCGGCGTCGCCGTTCATGACGATGTAGTTCGCGAAGCGGCTCGACTGGAACCAGCCGATCACGTTGCGCCGCGGCTGCAGGTATTTCTCCCAGTCGGTGTTGCTCGCGATCACGATGTAGGTGGGAATCCCGCGGCTCGTCGTCTTGCGGTTCAGCAGCTTTTCGAGCGTGGCGCGGAACTTCGCGAGATCGTCCATGAGCGCGCGCGCCTGCGAGGCGCTGCGCGACGTGAGCACGTGCGTGTCGCCCGCGTCGTACGCGGTGAATCGCGCAAGGCGGGGCTCCGCGGCGAAGCAGGTTCCCGCCAGCGTCAGGCACACGAACCCGACGAGGCGCGCGGCGGCGATTCCCATGACTCCCTCTCGAATGGCTGTCTCGTGGTTGTCTGCTACAGCGGCGCGGATTCCGACACCCGGCGGCGGATTTCGTCGATCCGCGTGCTGGCGAGGCGCCGCTTCTGCGCGGTATCCGCGTACAGCGCCGCTTCCTCGAGCAACGGCACCATCTCGCCGAATTCGCCGCGCGATTCATGCACCAGCGCCATGGCCATTGCAAGGTCGCAGTTCTCGCGAATCCGTGTTCTGGTAAATGCGAGCCGCGACAACGCCGTATCGAGGTACTCCCCGAGCTGCGCCGCGAGCAGCGAGTATGCCCAGGTGGCTTCGCCATCCCCCGGCTGCGCGGTCAGCGCCCGGTCGAGCAACGCGAGTGCGTGCCGCGAGTACTCCGCGCGTTTTTCCGCGGACAGCATCCCGGCCGGCGCTTCATCGCGCACGCGTTCGAACAGCGCCAGTCCCATTCCGCGCGCGAGGTCCGCGTCGTTCAGGGCGGGCGGCTGGGAATGCGATCCCATGAGCGAAAGATAGTGACGCTCGAGCGCCGCGTCGTCGCGCGTGCGTACCGCTTGCCGCAGTTCGAGCACGCCGACGGCCGGCGATCCGGGGGCCGCGGCCGCGGCGACGTCGATGAGCTCGCGCACCCGCCGGGGATTGATCCCGGTATCGAGCAGCACGCTCGCGAGCCACGCGTTGGCTTCACCGCGGTCCAGCAATCGTCCGGTTCCGAGCGGTGACTCCGCGGGCTCGTCGTACGCCAGTTCCGCGGTGGGGTATTTGCGGCGCGCCAGGTATTCGCGCAGCTTGGCGTCGACGCCGTCGACGGTCGTGCCGAAACTGTTCCGCACCGCGTCCCTGGTCGGCACGAGATGGTTGATCTCCTCGATGTACTGGAGAATCCCCGCGCCGAAATCCGGCTCCGAGATGAAACCCATGTGCAGCAGCGCCCACGACTGGAGATGGACCGCCTCGGTCGTGCCGAGCGAGAGGTACTCCGGCGAGGCCCGCTCGAGATTCACGAGCCGCGAAAACGGGATCCACGGCGTCGAAGGATGCCGCGCGGGAATCCGGAAGCGCGCCTTGCCCTTGGCGAGAGTCATGTGCTCCATGAGTTCCGCCATGCCCTCATCGAACCACAGTGGGTATTCGCCGCGGAACTGAGTACGCAGGAACAGGTGCGTGAACTCGTGCTGCACGTCGTGGGGCAGGCGCGCCGCGCCCGCGTCCGCGTTCACGAGCAGGTAGTTAGAGAAGCGTCCCGGGAGGAACGCGCCTACGATGCCGTCGGTCGGCTGCAGATAGCGTCGCCAGAGCGCGCCGTTCACGAGGATGAACCAGGTCGGCGTGCCGGTGGGTTCCATCTCCCGCGCCAGCATCTTCGACAACACACGTTCGAACTTCGTCAGGCGCCCGTGCAGGCTGCGCGCGAGCACGGGAACGTCGGTGACCAGCGTGTAGTGCGACGCATCGAACGCCGTGAAACTGGCGGCGCCGGGATCCGCCGCCCGAAGCGTTGCGCAGGTGAGAGATGCCGTAAGCGCCAACAGGATGGCCCGCATGTTCCCTTCCGTCCCTCAACGTCTCAACTAGACTACTTCAATGAATCCCGGGCGTCGCGCGCTGATCGAACTTCACGTCTGCGTGGTGCTCTGGGGCTTCACGGCCATCCTCGGAAAGCTCATCACGCTTTCGGCGACCGCGCTCGTGTGGTGGCGATTGTTGTTAGTCACGCTGGCGCTCGCGTGTGTCCCGAAAGTGTGGCGCGCGTTGCTTCGGCTGCCGCCCCGACTCATCGCGGTCTTCGCGGGCATCGGGTGCCTGGTCGCGTTGCACTGGGTCACCTTCTATGCCTCGGTGAAACTGGCCAATGCATCGGTGGCCGCCACCTGCATGGGCCTCGCGCCCGCGGTCACGGCGCTCATCGAGCCGCTCATCGCCGGCACGAGGTTTGAGCGACATAACCTGTTGCTCGGCATCCTGGTCATTCCGGGCGTCGCCCTGGTGGTGGGCGGTATCCCGGACTCCATGCACGGCGGCTTCTGGGTCGGGGTCCTGTCCGCGGGCCTGGCCTCGGTGTTCATCGCCCTGAACAAGCGCTTCCTCGGCGAACACGATGCATTGACGGTCACGGCCGTCGAGCTGGGCGCGGGACTGCTGCTGCTGACGGTCATCGGTCCATTCACGGCCCCGGTGGGTCAGTTCTTTTCCATCCCCGGCGTTCAGGATGGTGCATGGCTGCTCGTGCTCGCCATCTTCTGCACCCTGATCCCGTACGCGCTATCGCTCGCGACGCTGCGGCACCTGTCCGCGTTCACGGCCCAGCTGGCCATCAATCTCGAGCCACTTTATGCAATCACCATTGCCGTGCTGTTCCTCGGAGAGGCGCGCGATCTCGACGGGCCGTTCTACCTCGGCGTGCTCATCCTGCTGGCGGCCGTCTTCGGGCACGGCTGGCTGCAGTTGCGTGCTTCGCGACTCACGCGGTGATTGACCGAGAACCGTCCGTCTGTATGATCGGACTCCATATATATCTGACGATTAGCGCGCCCGCGGGCCCGCGCCTCCAGATGTAACCATTTGAAAACGAGGAAGTTATGGGCGAGAGCCCATAGCGTGGGGAAGTTGCGCCCCGCGCGTTTGTGTTTGGAGGAAGTAAAAATGACCGCGATTCGACTGGGCCCGCCCCGCAAGCAGGGCCTCTATGACCCTCAGTTCGAGCATGACGCCTGCGGCGTCGGCTTCGTCGTGAACATCAAGGGCATCAAATCGAATGCGATCGTCAAACAGGGCATCCAGGTCCTCAAGAACCTCGACCATCGCGGTGCCTGCGGCGCCGAGGTCAACACCGGCGACGGCGCCGGCATCCTGATCCAGTTGCCGCATGCCTTCCTCAAGAAGGTGGCCAAGAAGGACGCGCGCATCAATCTGCCCGAGCCGGGCATGTACGCGGCCGGCAACATCTTCATGCCGCGCAACGCGACCCAGCGCCGCCAGATCGAGGAAGTGTTCGCGCGCGTCGTGCAGGCCGAAGGACAGATCTACCTCGGCGCGCGCACGGTGCCCACCGACAACTCGATGCTCGGCGAAACCGCGAAGGCCTCCGAGCCCTTCGTGCGCCAGGTGTTCATCGGCCGCGGCCCGGAGACGCTCGACGAGAACGAGTTCGAGCGCAAGCTCTACGTGATCCGCAAGCGCGCGTACAACGAGATCCGCGTCTCGACCATCGGCGGCGCCGAGTACTGGTACGTGGTCTCGCTGTCGCACAAGACCATGGTCTACAAGGGAATGCTGACGACCAACCAGCTCGAGCAGTATTTCCTCGACCTGCAGAACCCGCTCATGGAATCCGCCATCGCGCTGGTGCACTCGCGCTTCAGCACGAACACCTTCCCGAGCTGGGACCGCGCGCATCCGTATCGCGTCATCGCTCACAACGGCGAGATCAACACGCTGCGCGGCAACATCAACTGGATGCGCGCGCGCGAGGCGCTGTTCGACTCGCCGCTGTTCGGCGAGGACATCAAGAAGATCCCGCCGATCGTGAACCCGAACGGCTCGGACTCATCGATGTTCGACAACGTGCTCGAGCTCATGGTGCTCTCCGGCCGCTCGATGCCGCACGCCGTCATGATGATGATCCCCGAGCCGTGGTCGAAGCACGCCTCGATGGATCCGGCGCGCCGCGCGTTCTACCAGTACCACAGTAGTTTGATGGAGCCGTGGGACGGCCCCGCGGACATCGCGTTCACCGACGGCAAGCGCATCGGCTCGGTGCTCGACCGCAACGGCCTGCGTCCGGGTCGCTACTACGTGACCAAGGACGACGTGTGCGTCCTGGCCTCCGAAGCCGGCGTGCTCGACTTTCCGCCCGAACAGATCGCGCACAAGGGCCGCCTGCAGCCGGGCCGCATGTTCCTCGTGGACACCGAGCTCGGCCGCATCGTCGAGGACGAGGAGATCAAGGCGCAGATCATCAACGAGCGTCCGTACGCCGAGTGGCTCAAGCAGTACCTCGTGCACCTCAAGGACCTGCCAGCGGTGCCCGAGCAGCCCGTGCCGGAGCCCGTGGCGCTGGCCAAGCGCCAGGTCGCGTTCGGCTACACGTTCGAAGACCAGCGCATCCTCATGGCGCCGATGGCGCGCGACGGCGTCGAGGCCGTGGGCTCGATGGGCAACGACACGCCGCTGGCCGCGCTCTCGAACAAGAGCCGCCTGCTGTACGACTACTTCAAGCAGCTGTTCGCGCAGGTGACCAACCCGCCGATCGACTGCATCCGTGAGGAGATCGTCACCTCGAGCGACGTGTGGCTGGGTAGTGAGGGCAACCTGCTCGATCCCCGGCCGAGCGATTGCCGCCGACTGGAGCTGTCGGGTCCGGTGCTCACGAACGAAGAGTTCGCCAAGGTGCGCCGCCTCTCGCTGCCCGGCCTCAAGGTCGGCACGTTGAGCATCCTGTTCCGCGCCCCTCGCAATGGCGAGAGTGGCGAGGACGCCCTGGTGCAGGCACTGGAAGACATGCGCGAGGAAGCCCGGCGCATGATCGAGGAGGACGAGGTCAACATCCTCATCCTCTCGGATCGAGGCGTGAACAAGGAGTGGGCGCCGATCCCGTCGCTGCTCGCGGTGTCGGGCCTTCATCACTCGCTGATCCGCCAGGGCCTGCGCATGAAGTGCTCGCTCGCGCTCGAGACCGGTGACGCGCGTGAGGTGCATCACTTCGCGCTGCTGATCGGCTACGGCTGCTCGGTCATCAATCCATACGTCGCGTTCGAAACGCTCGACGGCATGATCCGCGACGAGATGCTGCCCGGCGTCGAGCACAAGCTCGCGTGCAAGAATTTCGCGAAGGCCGCGGTCAAGGGCGTGGTCAAGGTCATGTCCAAGATGGGCATCTCCGCCGTGCAGAGTTATCACGGCGCCCAGGTGTTCGAAGCGGTCGGCCTGCGCCAGGACGTCATCGACGAGTACTTCACGGGCACGTCGTCGCGCGTCGGCGGCGTCGGGCTCGACGTGATCGCGCGCGAAGTGCTGATGCGCCACACGGCGGCGTTCGCCGAGCGCAAGCGCGCGCTTCAGACCGAGCTGCCCTCGGGCGGCCAGTACCAGTGGCGCGCCGATGGCGAGTTCCATCTCTTCAACCCGGAGAGCATCCATCGCCTGCAGAAGGCGGTGCGCACGGACTCGTACAACACGTACAAGAGTTACGCCGAGCTGATCGACGACCGCGCGAAGAATCTGTCCACGCTGCGCGGCCTGCTCGACTTCAAGCAGGGCGACCCGATCCCGCTCGAGGAGGTCGAGTCGGTCGAGAGCATCATGAAGCGCTTCAAGACGGGCGCCATGAGCTACGGCTCGATCTCCAAGGAAGCGCACGAGACGCTCGCCATCGCGATGAACCGCATCGGCGGCAAGTCGAACACGGGCGAGGGTGGCGAGGATCCGGATCGCTACATCCCGATGGAGAACGGCGACTCGAAGAACTCGGCGATCAAGCAGGTGGCGAGCGGACGCTTCGGCGTCACGTCCAACTACCTGGTGAACGCGCGGGAGATCCAGATCAAGATGGCGCAGGGCGCGAAGCCCGGCGAGGGCGGCCAGCTGCCCGGTACGAAGGTGTATCCGTGGATCGCGAAGACGCGTCACACGACCGCGGGCGTCGGACTCATCTCGCCGCCGCCGCACCACGACATCTATTCGATCGAGGACCTGGCCGAGCTCATCCACGACCTCAAGAACGCGAACCGCGACGCACGTGTCTCGGTGAAGCTCGTGGCCGAGGTGGGCGTGGGCACGATTGCCGCGGGCGTCGCCAAGGCGCACGCCGACGTGGTGCTGATCTCGGGCTACGACGGCGGCACGGGCGCATCTCCCCTGACGTCGGTCACGCACGCGGGTCTGCCGTGGGAGCTGGGCCTTGCGGAGACGCACCAGACGCTGGTCATCAACAATCTGCGTTCGCGCATCGTCGTCGAGACGGATGGTCAGCTGAAGACCGGTCGTGACGTCGCGATCGCCGCCTTGTTAGGCGCGGAGGAGTTCGGCTTCGCGACGGCGCCGCTGGTCACCGTCGGCTGCATCATGATGCGCGTGTGCCATCTCAACACCTGCCCGGCGGGTGTGGCCACGCAGGATCCGCGGCTGCGCGAGAAGTTCGCGGGCAAGCCCGAACACGTCGTGAACTTCATGCGGTTCATCGCGCAGCACCTGCGCGAGATCATGGCGCAACTCGGCTTCCGCAGGCTCGAGGAAATGGTGGGTCGCGTCGACATGCTCGAGCCCCAGGCCGCAATCGATCACTGGAAGGCGAAGGGCTTCGATTTCAGCAGCATCCTCTACGCGCCGGACGCCGGGGCGGACATCGGCCGCTACCAGACCATCCAGCAGGATCATGGTCTCGACAAGTCGCTCGACGTGACCAGGCTGCTCGACATCTGCAAGCCCGCGATCGAGCGCGGCGAGAAGGTCGAGGCCGAGGTCGAGGTGCGCAACGTGAACCGCGTGGTGGGCACCATCACCGGCAGCGAAGTCACGAAGAAACACGGCGCCGCCGGACTGCCCGAGGACACGATCAACATCAGGTTCAAGGGATCGGCTGGTCAGAGTTTCGGCGCGTTCATCCCGAACGGCATGACGTTCGCGCTCGAGGGCGACGCGAACGACTACTTCGGCAAGGGTCTGTCGGGCGGCAAGCTCGCTGTCTTCCCGAGCCCGAAGGCCACGTTCGAGGCCGAGAACAACATGATCGTCGGCAACGTTGCCTTGTACGGCGCGACCAGGGGCGAGGTTTTCGTGAACGGCATGGCCGGTGAACGCTTCGCGGTGCGCAACTCCGGCGTGGACACCGTCGTCGAGGCCGTGGGCGACCACGGCTGCGAATACATGACCGGCGGGCGCGTCGTGGTGCTCGGTCCGACGGGTCGCAACTTCGCGGCCGGCATGTCGGGCGGCATTGCCTATCTACTCGACGAAGAGAACGACGCACTGTCGCGCATCAACACGCAGATGGTCGAGGTCGGGCGCGTCGAGGATCCAGCGGAAGCCGGGGATCTGCGTGCGCTCATCCAGAAACACGTGGACGCCACGGGCAGCAAACATGCCGCGAACATCCTCGCGGCGTGGCCCACCAAGCTGCCGAAATTCCTGCGCGTGATCCCGAAGGATTACAAGCGCGTGCTGGCGTGCCTCAAGCGCGCGCACGACCAGGGGTTGTCGGGCGACGAGGCCATCATGGCGGCGTTTGAAGAGAATGCGCGCGATCTGTCGCGCGTTGGCGGTAATTAAAGAATATGGGAAAGCCAACAGGGTTCATTGAATACTTGCGCGAGCTGCCGGTGGATCGTTCACCGGCCGAGCGCGTGCGCGACTGGAACGAGTTCCATCACCACATGGACGAGAAGCGCCTGCGTCAGCAGGGCGCGCGCTGCATGGACTGCGGTGTGCCGTTCTGTCACACGGGCAAACTGATCTCGGGCATGGCCTCGGGCTGCCCCGTGAACAACCTCATTCCGGAGTGGAACGATCTCGTCTACCGCGGATTGTGGAAGGAGGCGCTCGAGCGCCTGCACCGTACCAACAACTTCCCCGAGTTCACCGGGCGGGTGTGTCCGGCGCCGTGCGAGGGATCGTGCGTGCTCGGCATCAACGCACCGCCGGTCACGATCAAGAACATCGAGAACTCGATCGTCGACAAGGGCTGGGAAGAGGGCTGGATCGTTCCGGAGCCGCCGACCGTGCGCACCGGCAAGAAGGTCGCGGTCATCGGCTCGGGTCCGGCGGGTCTCGCGGCCGCCGTGCAGCTCAACAAGGCCGGCCACTCGGTGACCGTGCTCGAGCGCGCGGACCGTCCGGGCGGCCTGCTCATGTACGGCATCCCGAACATGAAGCTCGACAAGCGCGAGGTCGTCGCGCGTCGCATCTCGCTCATGGAGAAGGAAGGCATCAAGTTCCTCTGCAACGCGAACGTCGGCGACAACGTCGAGCCGCAGCTGCTGATCAGGGACTTCGACGCGACCATCATCTGCACCGGCGCCACGCAGCCGCGCGATCTCAAGGTCGAAGGGCGTGACCTGAAGGGCGTGCACTTCGCGATGGACTTCCTGACCGCCGCGACGCAGTCCGTGCTGCGCGACGATCCGTCATCCACGCCGATCTCGGCGATGGGCAAGGACGTCATCGTGATCGGCGGCGGCGACACCGGCACCGACTGCGTCGGCACGTCGATGCGCCACGGCTGCAGGAGCCTGCAGCAGATCGAGATCATGGCGATACCGCCGATGGATCGCGCCGCGGACAACCCGTGGCCGGAGTGGCCGAAGGTCTACAAGATGGACTACGGCCAGGAAGAGGCCGCGGCGAAGTACGGCTCCGATCCGCGCGTCTACCTGACGACCGTGAAGAAGTTCACCGGCGACGGCGCGGGCAATCTCACCGGCGTCGTGACCGTGCAGATCTCGTGGGAAAAGAACGACAAGGGTCAGTTCATCCCCGTCGAGAAGCCCGGTAGCGAGAAGGAACATCCCGCGCAGCTCGTACTGCTCGCGATGGGCTTCCTAGGCCCCGAGCAGGCGCTGCTCAACGACCTCAAGGTCGAGGTCGACCCGCGCAGCAACGTGAAAGCCGACTACGGCAGGTACGCGACCAGCGTGCCCGGCGTCTTCGCCGCCGGCGACGCCCGCCGCGGCCAGTCGCTGGTCGTCTGGGCCATCAACGAAGGCCGCGGAGCCGCGCGCGAGTGCGACCGCTGGCTGATGGGCGCCACCGAACTCCCCTGACAGGGTGGGGATAGTGGTGCCGGTGTAAAAAGTGGGGATTGGCGCATCGAGGCGCCGATCTCCACTCACTCCGCCTGTCACCAGTGGCGCAAACCGAACGAACCTGCGTTCAGCCGTCATCGTCCCTGATTCCGGAGCGAGTCCCTCTCCGTCGATGCTTCGAGCTCCGCGAGGGTCGACTCCGCGATCGTGCCGAAATGCGCCTGGGGTTGGGAGGGCTTCACGTCCAGCCCCTTCTCCCGCAGCCGGATTTCCCTGCGCGCGGTTTCGAACGCCGCGCGTAGCGACTTCGATCCCGGCAATGCATCCCGATAGAAGGCCTCGCCGAAATACGTGAGGTCCCGCTCGTCCGAACAGCCGAACGACGAGCGGTTCTTCGACGCGGCGGTGATGACGATGGTGTCGTTGTCAGCCAGCGGCTCGATGAACGCGCCGGAGAAACACGCGGAGATCACGACGATCTTCTGCCGGATGTCCGACTCGGCGAGCAACTGCGCGAGGCCTCGCGCGCTGAGGCCGGTCGGTTCCATACCGGTGTTCGAAACCTCGATCATCGCATTGCGCGCGCCGTGCGACGAAAGCGCAAGGAACAATACGTCCCTTTCCGGATCCATGACCCGCCGCAGGGCGGCCAGCGCGTAACGCAGGTTCGCGTGCGTGGCGAGCGGCAGGGTATCGACATCGCGCCGGTCGTTGATCAGCAGCAGCGAGCGTTGCGACGAACCGAACTTTTCGCCGACCTGCGCGGCGGCGAGCTTGATCTCCTCCGCGAAGACGCGCTCCTCGCCGTATCCGGCGAACCCGAGGAAATACACGCGTGGATCCGCCGACGACTCCAGCGAAAAACCCGCGACGACGCTGTCGATGAGCGCCTGCTGCGATGCCGCGTCGGACGCCGCCTGCGCGCGCGGCGTGGCGCAGACGCCGGACAGCAGCAGCAGGGCGATGACGATGCACTGACGCACCGCGTCAGTGTGGCAGAAATCCGCGCTGCTATTGGAGCTCGTCCATGACCTGCCGCAGCTGCTCGAGGCAGCTTGCGACGATTTCGTCGAGCCCCTGGACGCCCGGCTCGATCAGCAGGTCCGGTATCGGATCCATGGGCGAATTCACATCGATCTGCGGCAGCTCGGGCAGTTCCGCCAGGCGCGCCACCAGGTCACGACCGGTAGACGGCATTGGAATGGCCTCGGATTGTTGTTGTTCGGTGATCATCGAAGGCAGGCGAGCCGGCGTGAGTCGTGGAGCAAGAAAAACGTCTTCCGCACACGCATCCGCGGTTTCCCTGGCGACATCCTGGTTGCCTAACTACGTACTCCCGGTACCCGATTCCTCGCCGGCTCGTCGGCCTGTGACGCCTAGCAAAAACCAATCCGCCGCGACGCGCATCCGCCGCAGGAGACACATTGCTGTGGGAGGACGCTGACAGCGGTACAACGCCGGCTGCCGCGGTCGATGCCGGTGAGCAATCGCGGAGTGGGCAGAAAGGGCGAGGACGAGATTCGCGGGAGTCCTAACTCCGCGATTTCTCACCCGGCACAGACCGCTTCACCGCGCGCGCGCAGATGAGTACGCAGAAGAACACGAACACGGCGGAGATCAGGTAGGGCGCCCCCGGCAGCTCGACCGGCGCCTCGGGCGCCGCGAAGTGGCTGAACACCTGCGTCATGAAGATGGGCGAGATGATGGCCGCGACGCTTGCGATGCTGGCGTTCGCGCCCTGCAGTTCGCCCTGCGCGGACGGTCCCGCCTGTTTCGACATCACGCTCTGCACGCTCGGATTCGCGATGCCGCCGAGCGAGCCGATGGCGATGGCCGTGTACAGCATCCAGCCTTGAGTCGCGAGCGCGTAGCCCAGGAATCCGACGGTCATCAGCGAGAACCCGAGAATGATCGCGCTGCGTTCGCCGATCCTGCGCACCACGACGCCCGTGAGTCCGCCCATCACGATCACCGTCATGATTCCGACGAACGTGAGCGACAACCCGGTCTCGGCCGGCCCCCAGCCGAACTTGTGCTGTGTGTAGAACATCCACACGGCGGGCAGCGAATCGTGCGCGACCTGGTACAGGAACACCGCGAACAGCAGACCCGCGACCATCGGCAGATGGGCGAGGCTGCGGAAGGCACCGAACGGGTTCGCGCGCACCCATTCGAACTTGCGCCGCCGCTCGGGCGGCAGCGATTCGGGCAGCACGAAGAATCCGAACACCACGTTCGAGAGCGCGAGCGCCGCGGCGACGAAAAACGGCGCGCGCGCTCCCAGGTGCTCCGCCACGAACCCGCCGATGACCGGTCCCAGCGTGAAACCGAAACCCCACGCCGCCCCGATGAGGCCGAAGTTCTTCGCCCGGTTGTCGTCGTTGCTGATGTCACCGATGTACGCGCCCGCCGCCGCGAACGATGCGCCGAACACTCCCGCGAACGCGCGGCCGAGGAACAGCCACGTCATCGACGTCGCGAGACCGGTCAGCAGGAAGTCCACGCCGAACGCGAACAACGACAGCAACAGCAGGGGGCGGCGGCCGAAGCGGTCGCTGAGATTCCCGATCACGGGCGCCATGAAGAACTGCAGTAGCGCGTATACCGCAAGCAGGTAGCCGCTCCAATCGGCCGCAGTACTTACCGGTTCCCCGGTGAGTTCCATGATCACCGTCGGCAGCGACGGAATGATGATGCCGAAGCCGAGGCTGTCGATGAAAACAGACAGCAGGACGAAGGTGAGGGCGGCGCGAGATCCGGTCATGGGGTCGCGCATTCTCGGGTAAATGCGCACTCCCGTGCTAGTCTGATGTCTCCGAGTTGCCGGCAAGGATCGTCATGCATCGGAGCGACCCAGCGTCGCGGGAGATCGAGCTCGCAAGGCTGTTGCAAGGATGCGCGGCGCGGGATGCGCACGCCCTCCGCGCGCTCTACGACGAAACCTCCCCGCTGTTGTTCGCGAAGCTGCTGTGCATGTTGCGGCGGAGCCCGATGGCCGAAGAGGTGCTGCGCGACGTCTACCTTCACGTCTGGGAACGCGCGGGATCCTTCGAAGCGCATCGCGGCCGCGCGCTGGCCTGGATATCGACGCTGACGCGTTACTGCGCGATCGACCGTCTCGGTCACGAACGCGCCATCGCGGACGATCTTCCCTACGAGACGCCGACGCTCGAAGTTCACGAAGAACACATCGCGACGCTCGACGAGGTCACGCGCCAATGCCTCACGCTCGCCTACGTCGACGGACGATCGAACGAGGAGATCGCGGACATCACGCGTTCGCCGGTGAGTGTGCGCGGACGGATCCGCCGCGGACTCCTGCACCTTCGTGACGTGCCAGCCGTCGTCGAACATGAGAGACCGACGCGCAAGACCGCGAACCGCGACCTGCTGGATCGTCTCGCGGCCGAGTACGCGCTCGGCACGCTGCGCGGCCGCGCGCGAAGGCGTTTCCAGCGCTGGCTGGTATCGCCGCGGGTCGCCGCATTGGTGCGTACCTGGGAAGACAGGCTGGCCTTTCTCGAGACTCGCGAAGTGCGCATCGCACCGCCGCCCGCGAACGTCTGGAGCGACATCGAAACGCGGCTCGAGCTGCGCAGGCTGGCGCGGCATCCCGCCCGGCGGTGGATAGGTATCGCCGCTTCCGTGGTGGTATTCACTTTGCTAGCCGCGTTCCTGATCGCTTGAATCCGCTGTGATGCCGGTCTCAATCCGCGGCCGGCGGTCGCCGCATTATGAGAGCCGGGTCCGCGTCCGGCGCGTCGCAGCGCAATAAAGTCGATTCCCATGAGAGAGGTGTCGGGTCACGGCACCCGCGGGCTCCTGCGCCGTGGGTGTTCTCTTGCGTTGCTCGTTATCGCGCTGCTGCTGTTCGGCCGCGATGCGTCCGCGCAGGCCATCACCCGTTACGCGCGCGACACCGGCAACATCAACTTCGTGACGACGGGCGGATCGCTGCGCAATTCGCCCAACACCGGTTCGCCCTGCAATCTCAATTCCACCAGCACGCAGACCCTGTCGGGCATCCCGGCCGGGCGCACGGTGCGCGCGGCCTATCTGTACTGGGGCGGCTCGTGGACCGGCAGCGGCTCGTTCGACACGTCGGTGACGTTGAACGGCAACGTCGTCAACGCGACGCGCACGTTCTCGCGAACCTTCGACAACGGCACCGACTTTCCCTTCTTCGGCGGATTCGCGGTGGTCACCAACCTCGTGTCCGGCAACGGCAGCTACACGTTCGGCGGTCTCACGGTGCACACCGGCAATCCGCATTGCGGCTCGCAGGCCGTCGTCGGCGGATGGGCGCTGGTCGTGATCTACCAGGGTGCGGGCGAACGGCTGCGCGCGATCAACATTTTCGACGGCCTCGACTATTTCTACGGCAGCCAGGTCGCGCTGACGCCCGACGGGTTCCGCGTGCCCGCGTCGAACATCGACGGTCGCGTCGCGGTGTTCACGCTCGAGGGCGATCCGCAGAACTCCGACTCGTCGGGCGGCTTCAGCGAGGCGCTGCGCTTCAACGGCACGTTGCTCGACGACAACCTGGTTCCGACGGGCAGCGTTCCCGCCACGCAGCAGTTCGACGGCACGATCAGCACGCAGAACGTCGTCACGAGTTACGGCATCGACGTCGACCAGTACGAGGTCGGCTCGATGCTGTCACCGGGACAGACCAGCGCCACGACCATCTACTCCGCGGGCGCCGACCTCGTGCTGCTCATGGCGCAGATCGTGAGCGCCACGTCGGACCCGGCCGTGAATCTCTCGGCGGCCGTGTCGCATGCCGGGAACTTCACGGCGGGCTCGACCGGCACCTACACCGTCGTGGTCTCCAACGCGCCCGGATTCGAACGCGAGGACAACACCGTCACGGTGACCGACGTGTTGCCCGCCGGGCTGACCTACAACTCGTTCACGGGCACGGGCTGGAACTGCACGAACGCCGGCCAGACGGTGACCTGTACTCACGCGCCGACGATCGATGCCGGTAGTTCGCTGCCGCCACTCAGTATCGTCGTGAACGTCACCGGCCCCGCGGTGCCGGGCGTGACGAACACCGTGACCGTGAGCACGCCGAGCTTCGACTTCGACACCGACGACAACACCGCTTCCGACGCGACCGTCGTGCTCGGCCCCATCCTCTCCACGTCGACGAAGACGGTGCTCGACGTCAATGGCGGCGAGGCGAATCCGGGCGACACGCTGCGCTACACGGTGACGATCATCGAATCCGCGGGACAGCCCGCGGTCAACGTGACGCTGACCGACAGCGTCCCGGCGAACACGGCCTGGGAGGGCTTCGTCTCCGTTCCCGACGGCGCGACGACTGCCTTTTCGCCGGCGCCCGCTGGCGCCAACGGCCATGGCGAGCTCACGGTATCGGGCATATCGATTCCCGCGAACGGTTCAGTGACCGTGGTGTTCGACGTCACGGTCGAGGACGTCGACCCCAACACCGCGATCGACAACACGGCGACCGTGGACAACCCGAACGGTCCCGGTGCGACGCCCGCGGCGCCGACCGTGCTCGTCGCGCCGTCGCAGATCGCGGGTGAAGGCACCAAGCAGCTCTACCTGCGCGATTCGGACGATCTTTCGCGAAGGCGTCCTTCGGGGAGCCACGCCGCGATCAACTTGAACGAGGGCGCATCGCGGACCTTCGAGCTCGAGCCCGCGCTGCAGACGGCGCTCACGTTGAATCCCGGGCAGTTCAACGTGCACCTGTTGCTCTCACGTTCCGGCTCCACGAGCAACTCCCGTACCGTACGCGTGACGCTGCGGAATTCGGTGACGGGCTTCATCGCCACGGACGACGTGACGTTCACGTCCGGGACGACGATGCGGACCTTCGTGCTGAACACGGCGGGGGTGACGGTCCCGGCGGGATCGAGGTTCACGCTCGAAGTCGAGAACGAAAGCAGCGGCAGCGGCACGCGTTCCGTCAGTCTCGTGCCGCACAGCGGAACTAACTACTCGCGCGTCGAACTCAACAGCGCGACGGTCATCAACGTCGACAGCGTGACGGCCTACAACCAGGCGTTTTCCGGGGGAGTCGCTACCGACACCTTCGCTCCCGGCTCGACCGTCCACGTGCGCACTGTCGTGAGCGATCCGTTCGGCGGCTTCGACATCCGGGATGCGAACATCAGCATCTCGAATCCGTCGGGCACCGTCGTGTTGCCGTCCACCGGGATGCCGGTGGTGCAGGGCGGCAGCGGCTCGCCCGCGACCTGCAGCTCCACGACCTCGGCACTGTGCACTTTCGAATACGCATTCACGCTGCCGGCGAATGCGCCGGAGGGTGGCTGGACCGTGAACGTCACGGCGCGGGAAGGCATCGAGAACCTGGTTTCCGACCTGGGCGTCGGCAGCTTCGTCGTCGAGATCCCGCGGCCGTCCCTGACCATTCTCAAGATTTCGCGTGTGATCTCGGATCCGGTCAGCACGTCCAACCCGAAGCGCATTCCGCAGGCGGTCGTGGAATACGAGATCCAGGCCTCGAACAGTGGGCCTGGCGCCGTCGATGCCAACACGCTCGTGATCACGGATTCCATTCCGGCGGATGCCGTGATGTACGTGGGCACTTCCCTGGGTAATCCCGTCACGTTCACGAACGGTGCGACGCCGAGCGGGCTCACCTACAACTACGCGACCCATGTCACGTACTCCGCGGTCGGCCCGGCCGGCCCCTGGAACCACGCGCCCGCGCCGAACGCCGACGGTTACGACCCGCTCGTCCGGGCCGTCCGTATCGCGCCCGGAGGCTCGATGAACGGGGCCGCGGGCGGCAACCCGGGCTTCACGATCCGGTTCCGGGTGCGCATCAACTAGGCCATCCCCCAGGTGCGTACGCCGCCGCTGCACCGCACTGAAGCGATTTCGGGTCACGTGCACTCCTGATGGGAACGCCGGGCTGTAACAGGCCGGTTAAATCGCGAATTCGGCTGGGCAGCCGTCCCGAACCGCCGTTTTCGGAGTTGGCACGGCGATTGCTTTATCTAGATCGTCTGCGGAATGTTCTCCTCCCCCTCGTGAGACTTTTTGCTGGACGGACGCGTGCAGGAACGGAAGGGCCTGCACGCGTTTTTTTTGCCCGGCCGGGTGGGAACAAGCCTGCCGTTCAGACGGAGTCCGCTGACACCCGCGAGGGCGCATGCAACCTAGAGTGCGCGCATGCGTGCACTCGCCGTACTCATCGTCGTCGCACTGGCCTCGGCCGTCGCCACCGGATCGAACTACCGCGAAGTCCAGGCGGCCGTGCAGGACGATCGCATGCTCGAATCGGCCGGCATCACACCGGCGAACGTCGCGGTGCGCAAGCAGTGCAAGGCCGCGATCGTCGAGACCGACGATCCGCCGGACTTCTTCGATTGCGTGTACGTGCAGACCGAGCACGACCTGAACCTGTTCAGTCTCGAGGAAGGGTTCCTGATCTCCGAGCTGCAGCTCACGATGACCAACATCGACGGCGTGGCGCTGCAACACATGGGCAAATACAGCCAGGTGCAGATCTTCGACGACAACCGCGTCGCGGCGCTGTTCATCCACGACAATTCGTGGATCGATACCAAACAGACCGAAGCCGTTTATACGTGGCTACTGGAGCACGGCGCGCGCAGCCGCGACCCCGTGAAGTGGATAGGGCCGTAATGGGGACATTCCCCGTTTCCTGGCAAAAGGGGACAGACCTCGGGCTATCACTTCCGCTGCGGGAATGCCCGCGGCTGGCGGAAGTCAGAGATTCAACCGGTAGAAGACGACGTACTCGCCTTCGCCCGGATCGACCTCCAGACACCAGCCGTTGTCTTTCTTGCTGCGATAGAGATTCTCGGCGATCCAGCCGACGAGCGGCGTGTTGCGCAGTTGCGGCGTGACGATGCGCGATCGCATGTCGGTGTTCTTCGGCCAGACGACGGGTTCGAGTCCGGCGACCAGGTCGAGGAACTGGTGATTCTCGATGTTGTTAGGCCTGCGGTTGCGCTTCTTCGCGAATAGCGCGAGGTCGAGCTCGGCCGTGTGAGGAATTTCGAGCGGCGCCTGGGTTCCGGTCGGGCGCTCGTGCGCGTCGTCGCCGGCGCGCGCCGCCGCAGCGGCCACCAGGGAACAAAGCACGAACCCGAACAGGCGACCCCGCAGGATCATCGTACGACCTCGTTCACCATCCATCCCGCGAACAGGTTGGAACGGCCGCGTCGCGTTCGCAATAGGTGGAACGTGGTAATCGCGAATAACCGCGTTCCGGGCGCGAATATCTCCATTGCGGTGCGATGGGATGAACCATAATCCGCCGGGAATGAATCTCGACCAGACCATTAATTCGTGGTTGGCGCCCGTGGCCGACTGGCTCGGCAAGGTGATCTTCTACGCCGTTCCAGTCGGCGACGTAGCGGAGATTCCGCTGATCCTCGCGTGGCTCGTCGCCGGCAGCATCGTCGCGACCATCTACTTCCGCTTCGTGAACCTGCGCGGCTTCAGTCACGCGCTGCGCGTGCTGCGCGGAGAATTTTCGAGCCGCGACCTTGCCGGCGAGACCACTCCGTTTCAGGCGTTCAGCGCGGCGGTATCGGGGACCATCGGTCTCGGCAACATCGCGGGAGTCGCGTTCGCCGTGGCGGTGGGCGGTCCCGGCGCCGCGTTCTGGATGTGCGTCGCGGGTTTCCTCGGCATGAGCCTGAAGTTCGCGGAGGTCGCGCTCGCCACGAAATACCGCGTGATCCGCGCGGACGGCACGGTGACCGGCGGCGCGATGCATTACGTACCGATCGCATTGGGCCGCGTCGGCATGCCGAAGATCGGCAAGTTCCTCGCCGCGTTCTTCTGCGTGGCGACGGTGGGCGCGTCGCTGACCGTGTTCCAGGTCAACCAGGCTTACTCGCAGTTCCGCGCGGTGACCGGCTTCGAACATGCGTTCGTGTTCGGTGTCGCGATCGCGGTGTGGATAGGCATCATCCTCTTCGGCGGCATGAAGCGCATCGCGAGCTGGACCGACAAGCTCGTGCCGCTGATGTGCGTTCTGTATTTCGTCGCCTGTCTCGTGGTGCTGGGCGCGAACGTCGAGCGCATTCCGCACGGGTTGTACCGCATCCTCACCGAGGCGTTCTCGACGGACGCGGTGGCCGGCGGCGCGCTCGGCGCGTTGATCCAGGGAATCCGGCGCGCGGCGTTTTCCAACGAGGCCGGCATCGGCTCGGCGCCCATGGCGCACGCGACGGTGCGCACGAGCGAACCGATGTCGCAGGGTTTCGCGGCACTCATCGAGCCGTTCCTCGACACGGTCGTCATGTGCCTGATCACCGCGCTGGTCATCGTCATCAGCGGCGCGCTGGAGACGAGCAGCGCGAAGGACATCGCGCTCGCGTCGGCCGCGTTCGGCACGGTCGTGTCGTGGTTTCCCGCGGTGCTCGCCCTGGCCGCGGTCCTGTTCGCGCTCTCGACCGTCATCACCTGGGGCTACTACGGCGAGACCGCGTGGACCTGGTTGTTCGGCGAGACCCGCAACGCGCGTTATTCGTACCGCCTGTTCCTGTGCGTGATGTTGTCGTTGGCCACGACGCTCGACATCACGCAGGTGGTCAACATCGCGGACCCGCTCAATTTCTGCATGGCGATACCCAACCTGATCGCCGTCTACCTGTTCCTGCCGGAGCTGCGTGCCGATCTGGCAGGCTATTGGCGTCGCGTGGTGCTCGAGAACGAGTCGGAGGAGAACGGTGCTGTCACGTAAGGTCTACCTGTTGACGTTGCTCGGTGTGTATGCGGTGTGGTGGGTGGTGCTCGCGATCGATCCCCATGACCGCAAGGACTGGATCCTCGAGAACGTGCTCGTCCTGCTCGCCCTCGGGTTG
Source organism: Pseudomonadota bacterium (assembly GCA_023433515.1). Lineage (GTDB taxonomy): Bacteria > Pseudomonadota > Gammaproteobacteria > Steroidobacterales > Steroidobacteraceae > CADEED01. The sequence goes on along the minus strand of JAEZCN010000250.1, from coordinate 57,583 downwards.
CTGATCGGCACGTACAAGGCGTTTCCGCTCTCGCGAATCTCGTACACGTGCATCTTCGTCTTCCTGATGCTGCATACGATCGGCTCGCATTACACCTACGCGCTGGTGCCGTACCAGGAGTGGCTCCCGATCTTCGAAGGCGGGCGAAATCACTTCGACCGCCTGGTGCATTTTCTCTACGGCCTGCTGCTCGCGTATCCGATCCGCGAGATGTTCCTGCGCATCGGCAACGTGCGCGGCTTCTGGGGTTACTTCCTGCCGCTCGATCTCACGATGTCGACGTCGATGCTCTACGAGCTCATCGAGTGGGCCGCCGCGGAGCTCGTCGGCGGTGAGCTCGGCGCGGCCTATCTCGGCACGCAGGGCGACGTGTGGGACGCGCACAAGGACATGGCGCTCGCCTCGCTCGGCGCGCTGATCGCGATGACCATCACCGCGCTCGTCAACCGCAACATGCAGCGCGACTTCGCGCGCGAGTGGGCCGAAAGCATTCGCGTGAAACGCCGCCAGCCCCTCGGCGAAGCGCCCGTGCCCGGCACGGAAATCCCGGGATGAGATTTGCCGGATGCGGTGCCTGGCGCCGCAACCCGGCAAGAGTCACTCGAGGGCGGCGAGGCGCGACCGGCTGAGCGAGTAGACGCTGCTCGCGAGCACTAGGCCCTTCTTCGGCTTCCGCACCTGGCGGTAGTAGTCGCGCGCGGACTCGAGATCGCCGTACGCCTCGGCGACGAGACCGAAGCCGTACCACGCGGCGTCGTCGGGCGTGCCCGACGCGTCCATCCCCTTCAGCAGCAGGTCGCGCGCTTCGCGCGGCCGGCCGGTGGCTGCATATACACACGCCAGCGTGTGCGCGATCGCGTAATTGCGTCCCTGTGTTTCGTCGTAGGCCATGCGCGCGGCGTCCACGGCCTGCTCGGACACCGGCATGGTCAGCAGCGAGGTCCATGCATACTGGTTGTAGTCGGACGCATTGGCGCGGCCGCTGTCGATGAGCGGCTGGATGATCGGCGCGATCTCGACGTGCCGACCCAGCGCCTCGGCGCGATGCACGAGCATCTCGCGCGCGATGGAGTCGTCCGGCAGCCGCGCGAGCCGCAGGCGCGACGCGTCCGTCACGGCGTCCCACTCGCCGCGCCGGATGCGCGCCCACTGCTGATAGCGGAAGGCGAGCGCCGACGACGGCACCGCGGCCGAGAGCCGCGTGCCGGCCTCGCCTAGCCCCTTCCAGTCGCCGCGTTCCAGGTGGACCTTGGCAAGCGCGAGATCGAGACTGAGCTTCGCCGCCGGTTCGGTCGCGGTGGATCGCGCGGTCAGGAGCAGCGGCAACGCCTGCTCCGCAAGCAGGCAATCCGCCAGCAGCATGGCGGTGGCCGCGCGCGCCTCGCCGATGTCCGCCTCGGCGCCGATGGTCCACGCTCTCGCGAAGGCCGGCCCTTCGAGCGGATCTTCCGAACTACCCGGAAGCAGGTCGAGCCGCGCCCAGTCGAGCCAGCGCCGCGCGCCGGCGAGGTCGTTCGCCTCGAGACGTTCGAGCGCCAGCAGCGCGACCGGCCCGACGAGCGGCGCGACGGTCAGAATCCGGTACTGCCCGTCCTCGAAAACCACATAAAACGTCTGCGTTTCGCCGCCCGAGCGCAGCTGCACGCGGTAACCGCCCGCGTCGTCCCCGTCGACGTTGATTCGCGCGTTACTGAAAAGCAGGTCCGCGCCCACGGCGCGGGGCAGGTCCTGGCGCGCGAGTCCCGCCAGCAATGCGCGTTGCGCACGTTCGAACACCGGCAATCCGTCGAGTGCGGCCGATCGCCGGCTGAGCAGTGTCGTCAGTCGATCTGCGCCGCCGTCTTCCGCGAGCATCTCCGCGAACGAACGCAGCACCACGCCCCGTGGTTCGGTGGAGGAAATGGATGCGACGTCGATGCGCTGCGTCTTGCGCAGCAACGCGATCCTCTGCGTGTTGGCGGCGGTGGTGGTTTGGCCGCGCGCGCCGGCCTCGATGAGGTCCGCGGCAGATGAATATTCGCGCAGCCGCGTGAGGAAGTTGCCGGCGCTCGTCAGCGCGGCGCGGCGGTCGGATTCGCTGTTGAGCAGCGTGCGCGACATCTCGATCGCGCGCGTGCCGCCATGCTCCGCGGCGATGGTCGCGAGGATGAGGGCGCGCTGCGTGACGCTCGGCGAGCGCGGTCGCAGCGCCTCGCGCAGCTCGGTGAAGCGGCGCGAATAGAGCAGCGCATAGAAGAGGTTGCTGGCGTAGTCGTCGTCCGCGGCGTCTTCCCCGGTGAGCAGCTTCGCGCGCGCCTGGTACACGTCTATCGCCGCGGCGAGATCCGCGTGCTCGGAGTAACGCACACCGTCCGCGTCGTGCTCGAGCAGCACGGCGTGATCCGCCATGACGTCAGTGTCGTCGGGTGCAAGGGCGCGCGCCTTGCGGTAGGCGGTGAGCGCGCCGGCGCGATCGAAGCCCGCGCCGAAGCGGCGGCCGACCGCGTCGTGCTGCAGCATCCAGCCCAGGGTTTTCCATGCGAGCGAGGAGTCCGGTTCGAGTTGCGTGGCGGTACGCGCCTCGCGCTGCGCGCGGGTGCCGAGACCGGCGTCGAGCAACGCCGATGCATTGCGCAGCCGGTGCACCGCCTTGCGCGGATGTTTCGCGGCCAGCGCGTCGTTGGCCGCGAGTGCACCCTTGAAATCGCCTTCGGCGCGCAGCGCGACGCCTACCTGGTCGAAAGAGATCAGCTGCGTCTCGGCGGAATTGAGCTCGCGCAGCGCCGCCACCAGCGCGTTGGCCTCGCCCATCGAATAGCGACCCTTGACGGTATCGAAGCGCCAGGTGGCCAGCACCATGCCGGCGGCCGTCACCTCGAACTGCGACGTCAGCCGCGCCGGGCCCATCTTCATGACCGCGTTCGCTGGCAGCGGCCGCGGCTGAAAGCCGGGTGGCGGCTGGATGCGATAGCGCCACTCGGTGACGAATGGCTCGAACACCAGGTCGGCGGCCCGGTTGTCCGCTTCCTCGTCCGAATCGAGCTCGAGCCGCTTGTCGAAATAATCCGGCAGCCGCGCCGTGAGATTCGCGACCCGCACGCCCACCGCGGCAGCCTCGAGATCCGTGTAGCCGCTCGGCGCATCCTTCATCTCGAGCCGCATCGAATATGGCTTCGAGAAATCGGTGCTGGCCGTGTGCGCGAAGCTCACGAGCGACCTGGCCCGGTAGGCCTGGCGCGCGTAGCTCTCCAGGTCGTCGCGACGCTCCTTCGTGTCCGCGCCCGCGTACCAGTTCCGGTATTCGTTCTCGATGGTTCCGTGGGTCTCGGTGGTCTCGACCACGCGCGCGGGGCCGTATTCGGACAGGAAGAACTCGCGCGTCTCGAGCTGGCGGTTGTCGGCGGAGCGCATCGCGGGCGTGCGCGTCAGCGCCTTCTCGCCGGAACGCACGATCAGCGCGTGCCGGTCGGAGGCCGCCACGGGCAGCGTTCCCACGCGCGCATATTCGGCGGTGGCGTCTATCCACAGGTCCGAGCCGGCCTCACCGGCGCCAGGTAGATAGACGATCGCGTGGTTGAACATGCCGAGGCCCGGCAGATCGGGAGAAACGTCCTGGTCGTCGCCGGCCGCGAGCAGCGCGAGATACGCCTCGATGCCCGACGCGCGCAGCGCGGCGATCAGCAGGGTCGACTTGTCCTTGCAGTCGCCGAACTTGCGGCGCAACGTTTCCGCCGGGTACTCCGGGATCAGCCGCGCGGCGCCGAATTCGACGCCCGTGTAACGCACCTCGCGGTGCAGGCGTTCGACCACCTTCGCGATGTATTCGCGCGTGGGCGAATTCGGCAGGTCGCCGGTGAGCTTCGCGCCGATCGCGGCGCCGGCCTTGCCGCTGCCCACCGCGCCGCCGCGCACCGGCGCGCGCAGCCCCGCGATCAGCGGGCGTGCGTCGTCGGTGCGAATGCGCGCTTCGGTCGCCGCCCGATAAGTCTCCACCACCGCCTCCCAGGATTCGGCCGAGGAGAATTCGACGCTCGGCCAGGCCGGGGTCTCCGGGGGGAGATGGGTCTCGAGCGCGCGGATCGGCTCGAGCTCGCCGAGCTCGTAGGTCCAGCGCACGCGGCCGGCCGTGCGCGTCTCGGTCGCCTGCGCGTTCGGCAACAGGCTCGTGAGCCGGCGCAGCGGCAGGCCCTCGGGCGCATCGATCACCACGCGAGTACGGAGCACGGGGACCGGGCGGCCGACGTATTCGCGAAAGACCGAACCCGCGGCGAAGAACGGCTGCTCGTCGCGCACCACGATCTGCTCTTCGACCACCGCGCCGATTTCGACCGCCGGCAGCGGGCCCTCGTAGATGTGGTCGTCATCGTAGACCTGGTTGTCGCCGCTGCGCGTGCCGGAATCCTTGAGCAGCTTCGGATCGAGCTGATGCTCGCGCCCGTTCGCGCTGATCACGCGCGCGCGAATGGTCGGGCGAGCCTGGTGCCAGGGCTGCCACCGCGCGCTGCTCGCCGCCCAGCGGGTCACTCCGTCGGGCGAATCGACGCGATACACGAGGTGATTCGTGCGCGTGAGCCGGTGCTGCGCGTCGAATACGAAGCTGCGCTCGTCGAGCAGCACGACGACGTCCGTCGCATGCTCGCGTTTGACCGCGCTCGCGGCCAGCAACAATTGCGTGGCGGGAGTCGAGAAGGCGGGTTCATCCCAGACGTCGCGGGCGGCCGCGGTGCCGATCAGGGAGAGGAGGAATAGCGAGCAGCAGAGCGACCGGTGCGGGAGCTTCATTTGACCGAGAATATCGAGAGGCCCCGCGCACGAATCGCGACCAGATCACGCCTTGGTGTAGTCTCGGCGCCGCATGAGCACAAACCCTCACGGACTCACCCAGCTGCGCGATGCGCTGCGGGAATTCGCCGCGGAACGCGACTGGGACCAGTTCCACAGCCCCAAGAACCTGGCCTCGGCGCTCGCCGTGGAGGCGGCCGAATTGCTCGAGCGCTTCCAGTGGCTCAGCGAGGAACAGTCGCGGGCGTTGCCGCCCGCCGAGCTCGAGAAAGTGCGCGACGAAATGGCGGACGTGCTGAACTATCTGGTGCGCCTCGCGGACAAGCTCGACGTGAACCTCATGGACGCCGCGCGCGACAAGATTCGCAAGAACGCGCTCAAGTATCCCGCGGACAAGGCCCGCGGCAGCATCAAGAAGTACTCCGAGCTGTGAGCCAGCGCGGTCGCGATGAGCACTAACTACGTCCTGGTCGATTTCGAGAACGTGCAGCCCGACAGCCTTGCGGCGCTCGCGGGTGGCGCATTCCGCGTGCTGGTGTTCATCGGCGCGGCGCAGGCGAGGGGACGCATTTCCTTCGAGCTGTCGCATTCCATCCAGATGCTCGGCACGAACGCGGAATACGTGCCGATCGCGCGCAGCGGTCCCAATGCGATGGACATGCACATCGCTTATTACATGGGCAGGCTGCTCGAGCAGGAGCCGGGCGCGCAGGTCCACGTGGTGTCGCGCGACACGGATTTCGATCCGCTGCTGGAATTCCTGGCCGCGCGCGGCTTCTGGGTGCGGCGCGTGAAGTCGATCGCGGAGATCGTGAAGAACGAGACCGCGAAGAAGAAAGCGCCGAAGGCCGCGACGCCGGCTGCCATCAAACCCGCGCCCGCGCCCAAGCCGCAGGCACCGAAGGCGCGCCCGCCCAGGCAGCAGCCGCAGCCACAGTCACCCAGGCCGCAGCCCGCGAAATCGCAGGCGCAGAAGCCGCCGGCGCCGCCGGTCGTGACCTACGACAAGCTCGACGCGATAGTCAAGCAGTTGCGCTCGATGAGCGGCAAACCCGCGAATCGCAGGAAGCTGGCGCAGGCCATCACCGCGTTCCTGCGGCACCACGGTGGCGCTCCCGAGCCGAAAGTCGTGGAGCAATACATCGACGAGCTGATCCGTCGCAAAGTCGTGACAATGACCGGGACAAAACTGAACTACACGCTGGGTTGAGCGGTCAGACTGCCCGTCGCAGCGCGCAGGGGGCGGCGGATATACCGGTTTTCGCATGGCACCGATAACCCCTCCACGCACCGCGCCTGGCCGCGCCGCCGCTCGACGTTCGCCTAACTAATATTTCAACAGAGGAACTTTCGTGAACCGCAGATGGACGTGTTTTCCTGCTCTCGTGGTCGCCGCCTTCGTCGGTCTCCCCGCGCATGCACAGTGGTCCGGCAAGGCCGAACTGGGATTGCTCTTCAACAGCGGCAACACCGAATCCAAGTCCGCGAACTCACGGCTCGACCTGACGCACGAGGGTTCGAAGTGGCGCAACAACTTCTTCTTCAGCGCGCAGTACGGTGAGAACGCCGAGTTCGCGAACGCCGAGCGTTACGAGGCGCGTTACCAGGCCGATTGGAAGATCAGCGGAAAAATGAGCTGGTTCGGACGACTGCGCGCCGAGCAGGATCGCTTCAGCGGATTCGTGTACCAGGCATCGGCTTCGACCGGTGCGACCTACAAGTTCATCGACAGCCCGACGACCCAGCTCGACGGTTCGTTCGGTGCCGGTTATCGCAGGTTGCAGCCGCAAATCCTGATCCGCACCGACTCGGGACAGGTGCTCGATCGCATCAAGGGCGACGGGGAAGGCGATCCGGTCGCGACACTCGCGTCGAACTACGAACACGCGTTCACCGAGAACACCAAGCTGACCAACAAGCTGCTCGCCGAGGCGGGCTCGGACAACACCGCGGTGCAGAACGACATCGCGCTCAACGTCGGCATCAACAAGGCCTTCGCGCTGGCCGTCGGCGTCGGCGTGCGTTACAACACCGACCCACCGCCGCTTGCGAAGAGCACCGATACCGTCATGACGGTGAACCTGGTGTACAACATCTTATGAACCGAATCCGTTACGCGGTGCTGGGCCTCGGCGCGTGCCTCGCGGTGGTGGGGCAGCCCGCGCTGCCGCAGGTCCAGCCACCGGTGCCCGCGCAGCCGCCGCAGCCCCAGATCGGCAGCAGCGCAAGCATCAAGGTGGGCTCCGGTCCGCACGCGGGGCGCTACGATTTCGCGCCGACGCAGGCCTGCGTGATCGCCGCGCTCGGCGACAAGCCACCGTCATTGTCGGTTGTACTGACTTCCGAGAAGGCGTCGCTGTCGCTCGACATGCCGAGCATCGACGAGAAACACGCCAATCAACTGCAGATCGTGCTCGTCATCGCCGAGCCGGGCGCCGGCCACAAGGGCAAAGCGAGCGTCACGTACGAAATCGATACGCGACCCGACGCCGTGCTCGAGCCGTTCCAGAAGGCGGAGCGCGCGAACAAGGGCGTGAGCGGCACCGCGACGACCCAGCTGCTCGAAGCACCGGGCATGGCGATGCTGAGCTTCACGGGCGAGACGAAGAGCGGCGTGAAACTCTCTGGCGAAATTACTTGCCGAAAAATGTGACGGAGCCCTGGCCTCGGGTTGACTAACTACATGCACGCCGCGAATGTGCGAGAGAGAATCAAAGCGCGGCGCGGATCAGCGGCTTCAGCTCCTGCGCGAGCTGCACCGGGAACGGGACCACTCCCGAATCCGAATCCGTCACTTCCATCGCGATGATCGCGTAATAGCCGGCCTCGCGATCGAACCACGGCGTGAAACCGAAAGCCCCGGGTGACGAGATCACCGGGCAATTCGCCGCCGGTGGCGGGCACTCGAGCCAGGCCGCGAGACCGTAGTGAAAATTCAGTCCGGTATCCGCGATCGGTGAGAAGCCGATCGTCGCGTCCGGATAGGGCTCCGCCGCCTGAGCGTCGAACAGCGCATCGCCGATCAGGCGATTGCCCTGGTGCGTGCCGCGATTGAAACCGAGCGCGAGCAGCCGCGCGTATTCGTTCATCGTGGAGCGCAGTCCGCCGGCGACCAGCGGGTTGCGGGTCCCGAACGCCATGCGCGGCGCGGTGTAGAACACGAGATCGGGCCCGAGTCCCAGCGGGGTCTTGATCCGGGCAGCGAAGATCTCGTTCCACGATGCACCGGTCGCCACTTCCGCCATGCGCGCGGCGACGTGCAGGTGCGTACTGCCGTAGTCGAATCGCGTGCCCGGTGGCGCGACCAGCGGCGTCTGCGAGATCGCGGCCGCGCAATCGGCCAGCTCGATGTTGGGCAGCAGCGTGCACGCCGCTTCGCGTTCCATGCCCGACGTGAACGACAGCAGCTGTCGCAGCGTTATCTCGCCCTGTGGACCCGTCCATCCCAGCACCTCGCCGGTGGTGGAATCCAGGGTCAGGTAACCGTCGGTCACGAGCCGCATGATCACGAGGCCCGCGACCATCTTCGACGCGGACGCGACCGCGATGCGCCGGTCAGCCGCGAAATCGCCGTACATCCTCTCGAAGCGCTTGACGCCCTGGGCGTCGTAGATCGCGAGACCCATTCCAGGCAGGGATTGCGACGAGAACGCGGCGCCCGCGACCCTGTCGACTTCCGCGAATGCGTCGGGCCCCGGCAACAATGGTGGGGCGGGGGAGTCCGGCTCTCCGCCACCCCCACAGGCAGCGAAACCGAGAATGGCGATGAACGCGATGCAGTGCCTGCGCATGGCGTCCAGAACGCGCGGAGTGGTTAGACGTTGACCGCGGACCGCACATTCGACATATTGGCGCCACAACAAGAACGGGGAGAACTTCGATGCCCATCCTCAAGCGTTCGGTCGCGGAATTGTTAGGCACGTTCTGGCTGGTTCTGGGAGGCTGCGGCAGCGCAGTGCTGGCCGCGAAATTTCCCGACGTCGGCATTGGTCTCGTCGGCGTTGCGCTCGCGTTCGGCCTCACCGTGGTCACGATGGCGTATGCCGTCGGCGGCATCTCCGGGGGGCACTTCAATCCCGCGGTCACGCTGGGATTGCTCGCCGGTGGACGCGTGAAAGCGGGCGACGTGCTGCCGTATATCGTCGCGCAGGTCATCGGCGCGATACTCGCCGCGTGGTTGCTGGCATACGTCGCGGCCGGCAACGGCTCCGATCCGACCGCGGGCGGACTCGCGTCGAACGGTTTCGCCGAACATTCGCCGGGCGGTTATTCGCTGGGCGCGGCGTTCGTCACGGAAGTCGTGATGACCTTCTTCTTCCTGCTGATCATTCTCGGCGCCACCGACGAGCGCGCGCCGAGCGGCTTCGCACCGCTCGCGATCGGACTCGCGCTCACGCTGATCCACCTGATCAGCATCCCGGTGACGAACACGTCGGTGAACCCGGCGCGCAGCACGGGACCCGCGCTCATCGTGGGTGGATGGGCGTTGAACCAGCTCTGGCTGTTCTGGGTCGCGCCGATCCTCGGCGCCGCCCTGGCCGGAGGCTTCTGGCGCTGGCTGAAAAAATGAGGGGGCCGCGCGGCCCCCTGCGAGCGGATTCGTAGCGCGTCAGTCCTTGTCCTTGGAGGCGGCGCGCGTGCCCGCGCAATGTTCGTTCCAGGCGTCCGCGAAGCGATCGTTGCCGACGCTGCTTCGCAGCACCTTGTCGCCCTGCACGACCGCCTTCGACTTCGACATGCCGCCGCTGTTGTTGGGGCCGCGATAGTCGATGCATGCAACGCCGTCGTCGGTCATGCGAACGTTTTCCACGTCGATGGCGCCCTTGCCTCCGAGCGAAGCCCTGAGGGTATCGACGGCTGTAGTGGACGCGTCGCTGCTCGCGGGGGTTTCGGCGAGCGCGCTGCTGAGGGGGGCGACCACGACCGCGGACGCAATGATCCATTTCAATGTATCCATGTGTTCCACCCGGGGTTTGGAGAAAGTCACCCGCGCTGGGCGGGACCGGTGCGATTCTCCGGCACGCATCCGGCGTCCCATAGGCGAATGAACCATCGCCTCGTGTCGGACTTGCTTGTCATTTGCGCACTTCGGCGGTGAACGAAGTCGGCAGGTGCCCCGTTTGTGCGTCGGAGCAGCGGTATATGTCCAATCACGATCGCGCGGCGCTCTGGGCGCAACAGAATCGACTTCTCAGTTTTCGCAGGCGCGGCATTTGACACCGCGATTATCGAGTACTCGCACTAGGTGTTTTCCTGACCATGAATAACCTGCAAGACATGTCAGCGGTCTCCATCAAGGAAACGCGTCACCTGGTGTTCGGTCTGCCCACGGTGCTCGATGCCGTCCTGCAGTCCGATCGTCGGGCGCACGGGCCGCTGTCGCGAGGTGAAATCGTGCAGGCCGAGCTGGTCCATGGCACACGGGGCAAAGACGGCATGGACGTCGCGGTGCGCGCTCCCGAGGATCGCGTGATCGAATGGCGACATTACGGCGTGACCGAACTGGCGGCCGCTCTTATCAGTTACTGCCGCGCGAAACGCATTCCGCTGCCGTACGCCGGCCAGAAGTCGCTGGCGATCACGAGCCAGGGTGCATCGTTCTCGATCCAGAACACGGTCAATGTCGACCCGCGGGCGAAGGTGGAGGCCGACCTCTCGGGTCGGCCGCTGCGTTACGCGAAGGGTTACGAACCCTACGCGCTGACGCCATCGTCGAGAAGCAATCTCGAGATCTGAACGGAGAAGGGAAGGCCGCGGAACGCGGTCTTCCCCGCCGGGCTGACTATCTACCCGCGGTCGCCGTTTCGCCGCCGGGCCGGGATCCGTCGAGCGTGGGGACGAGCACCTCGCTGTAGTAGAGCTGGAGCTCATCCTTCTTGCAGCGATCGACGACCTTCTGCAGCGCGTTGGGCCACGTGTCCCAGAACTTTTCCTCGACTTCCTCGGACACCTGCTTCGAGGTCATGTACATGCGCGCCGAAACGTAGGGCATCACCTCGAGGCTGGCGTCGCGGATGCCGGCGCCTTCGCGCATGCGCTGAATTTCCCAGAGGAAGTCCGCGCACATGAGCTTGCGCACGCGTTCCGTCTCGTTCGCGATCGGCGGCGGCTTGAGCGTGATCTTGACCACCTTGCGCGAGCCGCGGTGGAACATGTTCACCGTGGCGCGCACGGTGCTCGCGACCGGGTTGCCCTTCATGTCGAGTCCGGGCAGGAATCTACGGTCGCGCATGTACTCGGCGGCGACCCTGTCGGCGTCCAGGTTGCCGGTCGAATCGCTCACGACGACGTTGCTCACGGTGCCGTCCGGCTCGACAAACACGTCGACGGGTACGGAGTAGTCCTCGGGAAGATCGGGCCGGTTGTGAGATTGCTCGGCCTTGCCGCCTTCGAGCATGAGGACGGGCTGGATGGGACCAATCTGGGCCAGGGCGGGTCCGGCCACCAGAAGGGCTACATAACTGCACAGCGCCAAAACGCGCCGGAATGCGACGGTTTTCATGGGGCCGAAGTTAGGCCCCGGAACCGCCCACGCCAATTGAATAGCCCGCGTTTTGTGCGGTGCCTACAAGGTCATGCCGCGGAATGTGATCCAGGGATTACGGGCACGATGATCTGGTAAATCGGGGCGCGTTCTCAGCGGCTCGACGCGGCCTCGAACAGCGCGCGCCTGGGCTCCACGAACGCCCAGCACAGCGCGCCCACGATGAACAGGCCGCCCAGCAGATAGAACGGCACGTTCCAGTCGCCTAACAACGTGACGGAATAACCCACCACCGGCTGGCTCAGGATGGCGGCGATCTGGCCGGAGGTGTTCATCGTCGCGCCGACCGTCGCGGAATGCTCGCGGCCGATGTCGACACAGGTGCTCCACGCGGGCGCGGTAGTGAGCATGCAGGTGGCCGCCGCGAGCGCGATCAGGACCGCGGCCAGCACGGGCTGGTTCGAGAAGGCCGCCGCGAAGATGAACAGCGCCGCCAGCGCGTAACCCACGATGCCCGGTGTGCGCCGGCCCACGGTGACGCCGAAGCGGCGAGTGAACCGATCCGACCAGAAGCCGCCGAGGAATTGCGTCGCGATGGACAGGAACAGCGGCAGCGAGGCGACGATGCCGAGCTGCGTCTTCTCGAAGCCGTGCTCCTTCATCAGGTAGGTAGGCAGCCACGTGATGCAGAAGTAGAACGTGGCGCAATTCGGCATGTAGAGCAGGCACAGCAGCAGCACGTTGCGCTCGCGCAGCAGGCCGCGCCAGTAGGCCCAGCCGCGCGGGTGCTCCGCCTCCGGCGGCCGGTCCGCGACGATCAACGCGCGTTCGGCCTCGTTGGTCTCGGGATGATCGGTGGGCTCGTCGCGGAACCACCGGTGCCAGATCACGACCCACACGAAGCCGACGAGACCGAATGCAACCAGGATCTCGCGCCACGTGAACAGCGGCAGCAGCGCCGTCACCGCGATGGTGGTGACCGCGCCCGCGCTGTACGCGCCCGCGAAGAAGATCCCCTTCGCCGTGCCACGCTCGCGGAACGGGATCCAGCGCGACATCACGCGCGCGACGCAGGGCCACGCGCCCGCCTCGCCCATGCCGAACAGGAAGCGCGTGACCAGCAGCGAAGCGTAGTTCCACGCGCCGGCCGTGGCGATCGTGAACACCGACCACCAGCTCACGATGCGCGTGAGCACGTTCTTCGCGCCGCGGCTGTCCGCCCAGCGCGCGGTCGGAACCTCGAAGATCGCGTACGCGAGAATGAAGCTGAAGAATACCCAGCTCATCTGCGCTTCGTTGAGCCCGAACTCCGCCGAGATGGAAGGCGCCATCGCGCCGATGCACGCGCGGTCGAGGTACGTGACCATCGCGAGCGTGACCATGAAGCCGATGACTTTGAAACGCGCTCGCGTCGGCCGGGTGTATACGGTCAAGATCGATTCCCCCCCGCGGCTAGTAATCTCACAAACACCGGCACGAAGGAAGCGTTCCGTTTCGTGGGTGTTAGCATGTCGAAATGGTGATCATCCTCGCTGTCATCGCCGCGGCGCTCGTGTGGGCCGCGGTGTCGTACAACCTGCTGGTCCGCGACCGCAATCGCGTCGCGCAGGGCTGGAGCGACGTCGACGTGCAGCTCCTGCGCCGTCACGAGCTCATCCCCCGCCTGGTCGAACTCGTGAAGGGTTACGCCGGGTACGAGCGCGCGCTGCTGTCGAACCTCGCGGAGCTGCGCGCGCAGGGAGCGGCGGAAAAGTCACCGCGTCCGCGCGGTGAAGTGGAGAAATCCGTCGGCGACGGCATGCACCGCCTCGTCGCGCTCGTGGAGGCGTATCCCGACCTCGAGGCGAACGAGAACTTCCTCGACCTGCAGCGCAAGCTCGCCGACACCGAGAACCAGATCCAGTACGCGCGCCGTTTCTACAACGGCGCCGTCAACCTCTATAACAACCGCATCCAGCGATTTCCGGACGTTGTGATCGCGCGGATGTTCGGCTTCAAGGAGGCGGAGTTCTTCGAGCTCGAGGACGACGTACAGGCGCAGGCGCCCGGAGTCGCGTTGTCGTGAGGCATTTCATGCGTCTTGCGCGAATTATTGCGCTTGCCGTCGCGGCCTGGATCTGCGCGACGCCGGCGATGGCCGACGAACGCATCCTCTCGTTCGACAGCGAGATCACCGTGCGGCCCGACGGCACGCTGGCCGTGCGCGAGACGATCCGTGTGCGCGCGGAGGGCGACAAGATCCGCCGCGGCATCTACCGCGAATTCCCGACCATCTACCCCGGAAAGGACGGGCGGCGGATCGTCGTCGGCTTCGCGTTCGACTCCGCCACGCGTGATGGCGCCGCCGAACCGTGGCGCCTCGAACAGGTCGGCAACGGCATGCGCGTCTATCTGGGCAGCGCGCGGGTCCGGTTGGCGCGCGGCGAGTACACGTACGTGCTCGACTATCGCACCGACCGGCAGATGGGCTTCTTCGCCGACCACGACGAGCTCTACTGGAACGTGACGGGGCAGGGCTGGGTCCTGCCGATGGACCGCGTGACCGCCACGGTGAAATTGCCGACGGAGATTCCGCGAAATGACCTGCGCCTCGAGGCGTACACCGGAGCGGAACGCAACGAAGGCCGCGACTACACCGCGCAGGCGACCGCGGAAGGCGCGCACTTCGCGGTTACGCGCGCCTTGCGGCCGAACGAAGGTCTCACCATCGTCGCGATGTGGCCCAAGGGATTCATCACCACCGCGGTCGAGAATGCACTCCCGCCCACGCCCACACAGGCCGCGAGTCCCGGTTACGACCACGCCCACGATGCGGGCGAGTCGGGGCAACGACACTGGAGCTCTCCCGCGGAAGCCATGCTCGAGCGCGAATTGCCCAAGGACAACCGCGCGGCGTGGATCGCGCTCATCGGTCTCGCGCTGCTGCTGACTTACTACTACCTCGTCTGGGACAAGGTCGGCCGGGATCCGCCCGGGCGCGTGATCATTCCCGAGTACGAGATGCCGGACAGACAATCCGCGGCGTCGATGCGCTACCTGATGCGCATGAAGTACGACGACGAATGTTTCGCCGCGAGCGTGCTCAGTCTCGCGGTGAAGGGATACCTGCGAATCGAGCAGAACGACGGCATCCTCGGCATCGGCCGCAAGTACACGTTGGTGAGGGAAACCGCCGGCGAGCAGAAGCCCTTGTCGGCCGACGAACTCGCGCTGCATTCGGCGCTGTTCCGGCACGACAACCGGCTGGAGCTCGAGCAGAAGAATCACTCCAGGGTGAGCCGTGCGCGCGCCGCGCATTACTCGTCGCTCAAGAGCCAGTATTCGAACAGCTTCTTCCGCATCAACGGCGGCTGGCATGCGCTCGGCATCCTGCTGAGCCTGGCCGTGCTCGTGTCGTCCCTCATCTGGCCGGGGACCACGGGGTTCTGGCCGACGTGGTACCTGATGACGCCGCTGGGCTGGCTCACGCTGCTCGCCGTGATCGCCGCGCTGGTCTCGAACGGCGTGTTCGGCAAGTTGCTCAAGGCACCCACCGTGATCGGCCAGGGCGCGATGGATCACATCCGCGGATTCAAGGCGTACCTCGCAGTCGCGGAGGGCGAGGACCTGAAGCGCATCCAGGGACCGCCGCCGCCGAAGATGACCGCGCAGGTCTACGAGACCTATCTACCTGCCGCGCTCGCGCTCGACGTCGAGCAGCGCTGGGCGGAGAAGTTCGCGCGCGTGTTCGACATCCAGGAACCCGACTACCGGCCCGCGTGGTACGCGGGCTCGGGCTGGAATCCCGCGAAGGTCGCGAGCTTTTCGTCGGGGCTCGGCTCGTCGCTGTCGAGCGCGATCTCCTCCTCGTCGCAGGCGCCGGGCTCGAAGTCCGGCGGCGGAGGCGGCGGCCGCGTGGGCGGCGGAGGCGGAGGTGGCGGCGGAGGCGGCTGGTGAGCCGGCGACGGTGCCAGGCACCATCTGCAACCGGGAAAAGTTCACGCTTTCTCCGGGCTCGGGGAAGTCCCCGTTGCGCGCCGCCGCAAGCCGGGTAAGACTCGGGGTTGTTCAAAACAACAAGCGGCCCGAAGCGCACGCAAGAGGCGCCGGGCCGACAACTTCGGGGACGATGTGAAGCTCTCATTCCATCTGCCGGCGACTTTCGCCACGTTGTTCGCGCTCGCGGCCGGCCTGCTGCTCGGCTACATCCAGTAACCCGCTTCCGCGGCCGCACGCCATTAGGCAAGGCGGCCTTCCTTGCGCCACACTGCGCGCGATGACGCGCACCAGTCTCCTCGTCGTTGCTCTCGTGGCCGTCGTTGGCGCGGCGGTGATTGTCGTCACCCGCCAGGAGTCGCCGGCCGTGGACGATGTCGCGGCCTCGCGGAACGCCGACGCGCAATCCACCACGGTGCCGGCGTCCACGCAGGACGATGCAACCACCACCCGGCCCGCGACGTCCCCGGTCGCAACGCCACCGCCCACCGCGATCCGGCTGCGGCCACCCGATCCCATGGCAGCGAATTTCGCTGCGACCGACGACCTGCTGGCGTTCGTCGAAGGCATCCACGAATCGGCGCGGAGCGGCGACGGCGCGTCGGCCTATTACTTGTTCCGCGCGCTGGACCGATGCCAGACCGAATACGGGCTGCGCTTCGGCGGTGGCCGCCGCGAGCGTCCGCTCGATGAGGTCCTGGCCGACGAGAGCGTCGTGAGCCAGTTCGGTGACGCGGACCTGCGCAGGATCCACGGCCAGTGCCAACGCCTGCGCGACTCCGATCCCGCCCGGTTCGGCGCGCTGGACGAATGGCTGGTGACGGCGGCGAATGCCGGTTACCCGCGCGCGCAGGCGGAATGGGCCCTGCGACTCGTGAACGGCGCGACGGGAACACCGGACGGAGGGGCGCTCGAGCGTGCCCGCGAGATGGCGCGCGCGGCCCTGGCCTCGAAGGATCCAGCGGTTTTCGTGCCGGTGAGCTCGGTGATCCGCGGGCTTTCGGAGCAGGAGGCGAACCGCGACGCGAGCTGGTTCGTCGCGGCCTGCCAGCGCGGGTTCGATTGCAGCCCGGGTTCCGAGATGACTCGCATCGTTTGCCGCTTCGACACGAATTGCCAGCCCTACGAGTCGAGTCTCGACCTGTTGCGGCGGCACTCCGGTGGCGAGTTCGAAACGATCGAACGCGGCGCGCGCGCGATCAACGCGGCGATCGACGCCGGCCGTTTCGAAGAGCTCGGCTTGTAGACCCCAGGTAGGAACTCGCCGCACGCGCGTTCTCCCGCACGCGCGATACACGTGGCGACCGCGACTTGTTAGGGTGCATCCACCTCGGATCGGCCGGCCCGACGAGTTCCCAACGAACTCCTCACAAGCTCATCACAGCCACCGAGTTTCCCGGAACGTCCTGGCCGGCCGTCCGGGGAACCTCATTTGCGGAACAGCCAGAGGATCACCGAGACCACGACGCTGACGATCAGCATCGTGGTCAGCGGGAAGAAGAACTTGAATCCGGGGCGGTCCACGACGAAATCGCCCGGCAGCCGGAACAGCGGCAGCTTCGAAAGCGGTTTCCACGCCAGGCCGACGATCGCGACCAGTACTCCGATGACGACGAGCGTGCGATTCATGGAGTCATTGTGCCTTGCCGCCGCCGGTATGAAAGCGCGGACGGCGCGATGAGCCTGCACTCGCGGCATTGACCCACACGAGGCTCAACGGACCATCCCCGCAACCTGGGCTCACGCGTGGTGTTTGGTGCTGGCGCCCGGCTAGACTCGGCGCCCATGACAAAAACAATCCTGGCCTCCCTGGCACTCGTCCTCACGATCCTTCCCGCCGGGTTCGCGGCCTCCGCCGACGAACAATCCGGCTTCGTGGTCGTGAAGGGCCGGCAGTTCCTGCTCGATGGCAAGCCTTACTACTTCGCGGGCGCGAACATGTGGTACGGCATGTATCTCGGATCGCCCGGCAAGACGGGCAATCGCGCGCGTCTGACGAAGGAGCTCGACCTGCTCGCGGCCCAGGGTGTGGACAACCTGCGCGTGCTGGCCATCTCGGAGTCGAGCACCCTCAAACGCGCCGTGACGCCCGCGGTCATGCAGCGCCCGGGAGAACTCGACGAGACGCTGTGGCAGGGCCTGGATTTCCTGCTCGCCGAAATGGCGAAGCGCGACATGAAAGCCGTGCTCTATCTGAACAACTTCTGGCAGTGGTCGGGTGGCATGTCGCAGTACGTCGCCTGGTTCGGCGGCAAGCCGGTCTCCGTGATCGATCCGGATCTCACCGGCGACTGGAATGCGTTCATGGACAACTCCGCCGCGTTCTATCGCGAACCGAAAGCGCAGGAAGCGTTTCGCTCCGCCGTTTCCAGACTGATCGCCCGCAAGAACACCGTGAACGGCCGTCTTTACAGCGACGACCCGACCATCATGTCCTGGCAGCTCGCGAACGAACCGCGGCCGGGCAGCGACGCGCACGCGAAGCCACACTTCGACCTGTTCGTGAAATGGGTGGACGAGACGGCCGGTTACATCAAGAAACTCGCGCCGAAGCAGCTCGTGAGCACGGGCAACGAAGGGTGGATGGGTACGGCGGGCGATCGCGCGCTCTTCACGAAATCGCACGCCACGAAGAACGTCGACTACCTGACCTATCACATGTGGGCGCCCAACTGGGGATGGTTCAACCCGAAGGACGCCGCCGGGACGCACGAGGGCGCCTGGCGGAAGATGCAGGAATACCTCGACTGGCACATCGATGAAGCGAACGAGATGGGAAAGCCCATCGTGCTCGAGGAGTTCGGCATCAACCGCGACGACGGCTCGTTCTCACCCGAAGCGGCCACCACGTGGCGCGACAGGTTTTACGGCCGGATCTTCATGCTGGTGGCGCGCCGCGCCGCGGCCGGCGACGCGATCGCGGGATCGAACTACTGGGCCTGGGGCGGCGCGGGCCGCACCTCGAATGCGGACTTCATGTGGAAGGCGGGCGACGATTTCGT
Source organism: Pseudomonadota bacterium (assembly GCA_023433515.1). Lineage (GTDB taxonomy): Bacteria > Pseudomonadota > Gammaproteobacteria > Steroidobacterales > Steroidobacteraceae > CADEED01. Next base: position 39,361 of record JAEZCN010000250.1, on the reverse strand, counting down.
CGGCGATCCGCCGCAGGAGCCGCAGGGGCTCTATTGCGTGTTCGACTCCGACGAGTCGACCAACGGAATCATCGCGGCCCACGCTCAGGAGATGATCCGGCTGCGGAACTAGCGGCCGGGTCGACGCCCGTCCACTTGTCGAGCGTGGCGCGCAGCGCGGTCAGCGAGAACGGCTTGGCCAGGTAGTCGTCCATGCCGGCCGCGACGCAGGCTTCGCGGTCGCCGGGCATCGCATTGCCGGTGAGCGCGACGATGGGTACGCGGTGGCCTGGAGCTTCGGCCGCGCGGATTGCGCGCGCCGCGGCGAGACCGTCCATCACCGGCATCTGGCAATCCATGAGGATGATGTCGAGCGCGGGGTCGGCGGTCGCGGCCGCCACGCCTTCCTTGCCGTTGCACGCCGTGGTGACGGTGAAGCCCAGCATGTCGAGCATCGCGCGCGCCATTTCCTGGTTCACCGCGTTGTCCTCGACGATCAGCGCGCGCCCGCGCGAGCCGCTCATCGGCAATATGCGCACGCGCGTGCTCGGCGCGGTGTCCGGCATGGCTTCGAGCAGGCTGGGCGTGCACAGTGGTTTGACGATGGCACGGGAAGCGCCCGCCGGCGTGTTCGGATCCGCATCGGGGGGCAGCAGCAGGACGAGTTCCACGGGATGCGAGCCAGCGGCCGCGCGCAAGGCGTTCACGGCCTGCTCGGGTTTCGCCGTGGCGTTGCAGTCCAGCACGACGCGAACACGGCCGATGTCCGGGCCGAAGTTCCGCAGCGCCTCGGCGGCTTCGCCCGGCGAATCCACGGCGATCAGCCGCGTGCTCGTCGCCAGCGTATCGCTCACGGCCGCGCGGATGACCGGATGCAGGCCCACGAGGATGGTTCCGACACCGGGATCCCCGGTTGATCGCGCCGCGGGAACGGGACTCACGCCGGCGGGAATGCGGAACGAGAAGCGGCTTCCGCGGCCCTGTTCGCTCTCGAGTCCCATGGTGCCGTGCATGAGATCGACGAGTTGCCGGCTGATCGCAAGTCCCAGGCCCGTGCCGCCGAACTTGCGCGTGATGCTGCCGTCGGCCTGCTCGAAGGCCTCGAAAATGCGCTGCTGCTCCGCCGCCGCGATGCCGACCCCGGTGTCGGTGACGCTGAACTCGAGCAAGCACGTGCCCGATCCGCCCGGCACGACCGTGACCGCGAGCAGGACGGCGCCGGCGTCGGTGAACTTGACCGCGTTGTTGACGAGATTGCCGAGCACCTGCCGCAGCCTGATCGCGTCGCCACGAACGGTGGGTGGAACGTCGCGCGCGATGTGCGCGGCCAGTTCGATTCCCTTGGCGTGCGCGCGCGCACTGAACAATCCAACTACCTGCTCGATCTCGCGGCGCAGCTCGAACGGGCCGACGGCGAGTTCGAGCTTGCCGGCCTCCGCCTTCGACAGGTCGAGCACGTCGTTGATGAGCGTGACCAGCGCTTCGGCGGACGACTTGAGCGTGCGCACGAATCGCCGCTGCCGCGCGTCGAGCGCGGTGTTCTCGAGCAGCGACGCCATGCCGACGACGCCGTTGAGCGGTGTGCGCAACTCGTGGCTCATGTTGGCGAGGAAGCGCGACTTCGCCTGCACGGCGCCTTCGGCCGCGATGCGCGCGCGTTCGAGGACCGCGCTGCTGCGTTTCTGTTCGGATATGTCGGTCACGACCGAGGCGATCCCGGTGATCGCGCCGTCCTCGGCGAGCAGCGGAGTCTTCGCGACCAGCACGTTGTAGCTCGTGCCGTCGGCGCCGTGCACGACGGTCTCGTAGCGCATCGGCTCGAGCGTCAGGAATACCCGGTCGTCGGTCTGGTGGTGGTTCTCGTCGCGCACCATGCGCAGGTCGGAGTCGAGTAGTTTGCCGACCATCTCCGCGCGCCGGATGCCGACCATCTTCTCCCACGCCGCGTTCACCAGCGTCACGCGTCGTTCGGCGTCGCGGATCACCACGGGAAGCGGCAGCGTCTCGAGCAGCGCCTGCATGACGCGCAGCGTGTTCGACAACGCGCGCTCGAGCTGCCTGCGCTCCGTGATGTTCGCGTGCGTGCCGGTCATGCGGGTGGCGCGGCCGTTTTCGTCCCGCTGCGTGACGTTGCCGTAGGTCTCGAGCCACACCCAGCGCCCGTCGGCGTGACGGACGCGATGACTGTTCTGGAACATCGGCGAACGGCCGCGCAGGGCGTCGCGCGTCGCGTCGGTGAAGCCGCCGAGATCGTCCGGGTGCACGAGCTCCGCGAGCTCGCCGATGGGCCAGACGGCATCCTTCTCCTCCCGGCCGATGAATCTCGCGAACGCACGGTCGACGAAGAGATTGCCGTTGACGATGTCCCAGTCCCACAGCCCGAGGTTGGACGCTTCGATCGCGATCTGCAGGCGCTGGGCATTGGCGTCGTGCGCGTCACGCACCTGCTGCGCGTGATCGATGAGCGCGAGGCATCCCCGGCGCAAGGCCTCGGCGTCGACCGGCCCGCCCGCGCGCAGGCGGGCAACGAAGCCATCTACTCCGGCCCCGGCAGGCAGGCCGAAGGCCCTGGCGAGCTGGTCTTTCAGTTCGGGATTCACTCGGCTCCTCTCTCCACATGACAATTTCGGCACCCGCGCCGATTACTGAGGGCGCGGAGTGTGCGGCGGGTCACACTGCTCCCGGAGCCGGCATAAGTAGAGTGAAGTGATGCCGATTCCGGAACAGCCGACCGCGCCACGGAACGAGCGTCGAGCGATGCCCCGGCACCTGCGCGACGGCGAGCACGATTCCGAGCAGATGGCCACGGCGGGAGCCGAGGATCCGGCGCCATCGGGTTCCGGCAGGTGGTTGCTGTGGATTTCGCTCGCGGCCCTCGGCGCCGCTGCCGTGTGGTGGTGGGCCTGACACACGAAAACGGGGCGCCGCTCGCGCAACGCCCCGTCCCGATCCAGCCGGATCCCGACTAACTGTTCACTCGACCTTGAACGCGATGATCGTGTTCTTGAAGAAGGTCGGCACGTAAACCGTCTTCGTGGCCGGGTCCCAACCGATGTCCGCCGTGCTGGTCTTGACGGCCTTGCCGTCGAACAGCAGTTGTTTGTCGCCTTTCGCCGGTACGTACCAGATCGCGCCAGCCCATACCGACACGAGGAAGTCGTCGCCGCCCACGTTCTCGAGGCCGTCGACGCCGCCCGGCATGTCCTTCGCGAGCACGGTGAGAGACTTGTCCTTCTCCACGCGGTTGAGCGCGTTGTCGTCGAGCACGTAGAGCGCGCCGTCGTGAACGAACAGGCCGTTCGGTCCCTTGAGCACCTTCTCATCGAGAAACACGGCTGGCTTGCCGTCCTTCACGATCCAGACCTTGCGGCCCTTCGAGTCGGACACGTACAGCGTGCCCTTGTCGTTCACGATGTCGTTGAGCTGGACGCCGTCGGGAATCGCGATCTTCTCCTGGATCTTTCCCGCGTCGATGTCGATGACCCACACGCCGCCGGCGTCGGCCACGTACAGTGACTTGCCGTCGTCCGACTGCGCGATGCCCTTGGGCGCGTCGAGGCCGGTGATCCATTCGGCCGCGATGACCTTGCCATCCAGACCGACCTTGCCGATCGATCCCTTGCCGTCGGCCGCCCAGGGCTCGCCGTCGATGTTCGAGACGTAGAGCACCTTGCGTTGCGGATCGAAGCGCACGCCCTCCGGCACCTTGAGAGCGGCCTCGGTTTCCCAGACCTTCGTGAGCTTGTGAGACTTGTCTTCGGCCTGGGCCTGCGCGGCGGCGATCATCGCCAGTGCGCCCAATGCAGCGAGGATTCTTTTCATGCGTGCACGTCCTTGGTGGAAGGGACGGGGAGTATAGTCGCGCCGCTTTGCGGGTCGCCACCCGCCTGACTATGCTGCACGGCATGCCCGTCACGACATTGTTTCCTACACAGGTATACGCCGCGAATCTCGCGCGCGGCGCATCGGACCTGAATTCACGGCTGCTGCGCGAATGCCGCCAGCTCGCGATCGAGGATCGTGGCGGCCGCGCCTGGTCAGTTACTAACTATCCAGGCGGGTACACGTCCTACAATTCGCTGGCGCGCATGCACCAGATGTCGCCGACCTTCGCCGCGCTCGAAAGGCGCATCGACGTCCACGTGCGCAAGTTCTCGCGCGCGCTCGACTTCGACCTCGCGGGGCGCAAGTTGTCGATGACCGACTGCTGGGTGAACGTGATGACGCGCCAGGTCGTGCACGGACTGCATTTGCATCCGCTGGCGACGGTGAGCGGCACATACTACGTGCGCACGCCGCGCGGCTGTTCGGGCCTGAAATTCGAGGATCCGCGACTCGACCGATTCATGGCCGCGCCGCCGCGCAAGACGCGCGCGCGCCGCGAGAACAAGTCCTGGGTGACGATCCCCGCGGAGCAGGGCCGGCTCGTGTTGTTCGAGAGCTGGCTGCGGCACGAGGTCGCGCCGAACCCGACCGAGGCCGAGCGCATCAGCGTTTCGTTCAACTATTCGTGGTTCTGAGATGCGGGAGTAGTCAGGCCAGCGCCTGCTGAACCTGCGCGATGGCGCGGCCCCACGCGCCCGGATCCATCAACGTGACGAAAACCAGGCCGGTCAATGCGCCGTCGAGATGCGCGTCGTGATTGATGCGCCCGCGCCCGCTCTTCGATGCCCACCACGTGTAGGCGAGATAGCCGAAAGCGAACACCACCGCGGGAATCGGCAGCGCGAAGTACAGGTACAGGATCTGCGTCGGGTAGTAGAGGATGTACGCGAACAACACGCCCAGGATCGCGCCCGATGCGCCGAGCGAGGCGTAGTCGGGATTATCGCGGTGTTTGTAGACGGTGCCGAGGCTGCTGATCACGAGCGCCACGAAATACAGCAGCGCGAAGCGCACCGAGCCGATCGTGAATTCGAGCATCGGACCGAAGAAATACAGCGTCAGCCCGTTGAACAGCAGGTGCGTGAAATCCGCGTGTACGAAGCCGCACGCAACCACCGGGAAATAGTCGCCCTTGCGCACCGTGTAGTAAGGCCGCAGCAGGCAGCGTTCGATGACGCGCGGCGCGACCTTCAGGCCGAGCACGCTGACCAGGACCGTGACGATCAGGATGGTGTACGAGACAGGCGCCAGCGCGAATTCCATGTAGTTACCTCGCCTTCGTCAGGCCGCGATCCTCGAGCCATTCGGCGAGTCGCGCCGGCCAGTTGCGGATGCTCACGTACTGCGAGCGTTGACCCATGTTGAAGGCGTGTTTTCCCTGCGCGTAGATGTGCGCCTCGATGGGCGCGCCGGCCGCGTGGTATTTGCTCGTGAGATCGAACATGACTTGCGCGACGTATTCGTCGTCGGCCGCGCCCAGCAGAAAAAGCGGCGGGGCGTCGCGCGGTATTTCCTTCGGAATGCCGAGTGGACCCGGATAGATGAGGATCTGGAAATCCGGCCGTGCGCTCACCCGCTCGATCGGATCCGCGGACGACGCATCTCCGCCGACAGGTGGATAGGCGACCAGCGCCGCGACTTCTCCACCGGCCGACCAGCCCATCACGCCGATGCGATCCGGATCGATGCCCCACTCGGCGGCGCGGGCGCGCACGGTGCGCATCGCGCGGCGGATGTCCTCCGCGGTGTTGTCGATGGTGTACCTGGATCCCGGCTCACGGAACAAGCGGTACTTCAGCGCGAACGCGGTGACACCGAGGCTTGCGAGATATTGCGCGGGCTCGACGCCTTCCGGATCGAACACCAGCTCCCGATGACCGCCGCCCGCCGCGACTATGACCGCGGTGCCGGTCGCCTTGCCTTCGGGCGGCGCGAATACGGTCAGCGAAGGATTGTGGATGTTCTTGTACCACCAGTCCTTGTGCTGCTCGGGTTCGTCACGGCGCGACTCGAAACCGGGTGCGCCGTCCTCCCAGAGCGGGATGACTTGCTGCGAGTGCGCAATGTTGCAGAGCAGGACGGTGAGAAGCGGCGCGGCTAGAAGCGCGAGTCGTGTCTGGGGCATGGGCGCGCACGATGCCACATCCGGGCCAAAAAAAAGCCCCGCAATGCGGGGCTTGTTAGTTGGTCGTCGTCGACTTAGGTCCATCGCTGTCAGCCGATCGTGTCGGTTACACGGACTGAAAACTTTCGGCTGGGACGTTGGCGACCTTTCGGCCTCCGGCTAAACCTCTAAGCCCGCGTGTTACTTCACGCTTTGGTCGACCCCGGCAGTAGTTGAAAACTAAGCAGCTACCGCCTGTACCCGTGCCCGTGAGCAAGTCCTGAGTTTCTTCTCAAAAAACCGTTGTGTCCTCCGCGCATCATTTCTTTGATGCATTGCGAGCCACATTCCAGCGTCGCGTCCGATGCCCCGTGTCAGCGCCGTTAATCAGCTACTTACGGGAATTCCGAAACTACACGGCCCGAATGATACGCCGAATCCGCTTCGCCACAATGTCTCAATCGCACGACATCGCCGTTCTTTCAGAGTATCGGCAGCGATCGTGGCGGCTGGATGTGAACGGCCGCGCAAATGCGCCTCATCGCGGCAAACGCACCGTGAAGATCGCGCCCGACTCGCCGGCGAGGTTCTCGGCTCTGGCGGATCCCCCGTGAAATTCGGCGATCAGGCGGACAATGTAGAGGCCCAGGCCGAAGTGAGGGCGCTTGTCGGCCTCGGTTCGCGACTGCCAAAGGGATTCGAACAGACGAGTCGATGCTTCCGCCGGGAGCGCCGGGCCGGGGTTCGCGACTGACAGGTCCGCATATCCCTCCTCCAGGCGCAATTTAACCGAGATCGTGTCGCCTTCGGCGCTGAAGTCCACGGCGTTGTCGATCAGCTTGTCGAGCATCTGCACGATCAGGTCCGGCGCGCCCGTGAACTCGACGGGATCCCCGGGCGACTCGCAGGCGAACTTCCGGGCCGGGAACGCGGTGCGGTATGCATCGACCGCGGTGCGGACCAGGGCCGAAAGGTCGAAGCGCTGCCGCTCGCTGTGCGCGATGGCCTCCTCGACCTTGGTCGCCTCGCCCATGGCCGTGAGGATGGCGCCCAGGCGTTCGCTGCCCTCCCGCGCGCGCGCGATGTAGACGCGCGCGTTGTCCGAGTTCGCCTCCGATTCGAGGTTTTCGAGCGAGGAACGGACGATCGTCAGCGGCGTGCGGATCTCATGGGCGAGTTTTCCGGCCAGCGTGCGCAGGTAGCCTGTGTATTCGTCGAGCCTGCCGAGCAGCGAGGAGAAGCTGCGGGACAGGTCACCGAGCTCGTCCTTCGCGTTCGATTCGGGCAGCACGCGCGAGAGATTGCCCTCGCGACTCAGGGCGGTTTCGCTTGCCTGCCCCAGTCGGGAAATTCTCAGGGTCATGCGGCCGGCGAACCAGAACGCCGCGCCCACCGCGAACAGCGTGACGAACAGCGTGAGATTGAGCAGTCGCGTGAGGGCGCGGTCGCGCAGCGTCAGCCAGCGATCCGCCGTCTGCGTGAGCTGAACGACGCCGATGATCTTCTTGCCGTCCGCCGCGAAGATCGGCGCGGCCGCGGCCACCGTGACGCTGTTTTCGTAACGGCCCGCGATGAACGTCGTCGCGGGCACGCCCTTGACCGCACGCTGCGTGAGATCCTGCGCCGCGCGCTGGCGCTCGGCCTCGGTGACGCTGCGCGGTATCAGGTCGCCATCCAGGAACAGTCGGTACATGCGCGGCAGGAAGCCGCGGAAACGTGTGTAGTCGCCAGGCAGCGCGGGGGCGTCGAGGCGCGTCAGGATCGCGCCGGTCGCGGAGGCGACGCTGAGCTCCACACCGGGCTGAGCGAACTGCCGCAAGTGATCGCCCAGGTCCGGCGAGGCGGCGATCAGGCGGCCGGTGGCGCGCAGGTCGGATGGATCCAGCGTGCCGTAACTTTCACGGGTGGCGCCCCGCCGGTCCCGATCGTCGATCAGGATGCCGAGGTGCTGGCCCACCATCGACAGCGGGATGCTGATCTCCATCACGTAGCCGTCGGAATTGCGCGTGCGCTGCCAGACGGCTTCGATGCGCGGCTCTTCGACGGCCTGTTCGCGGCCGTATTCGCGCGTTTCGATGAAACGTCCGCGCAAGGGGCCCACGCCCGTGCCGCCGAAGAACAGCCGCTGCTGGCCGCCGCGCTTGTCGTCGAACGCGAGCCAGACGCGGTCGCCGATGTTCTCGCGGACCAGCGGCTCGAGCTCCGACGCGTCGAACACGAGCCGGTTGTCGCGCACCAGCAGCGCGAGATAGAGCCAGCGTTCGTGCGTCGCCGCGAGGATGCGCAGGCTGTCCCCGCCGGGCCCCGCGACGCGCACCAGGTTGCGCGCATCCGTGTCCCATTCGTCCGCGCGTCCGTCGATGAGCGGCGCGCCCGACAGCACCACCGGCGTGATGTCGCCTGGATTGCCCGTATCACCGGGCAGGGAATCGGCGCGGAACAGCAGCTCCTGGCGGCCCTTGAGCGAACCGGCAATGGTGGTCGTCACCGCGAGCAGCGACTGCTGCTCGCTTTCGCGCAGCACCGTCTCCATCTCGCGCGCGTACTGGCAACCGGCCCACGGCAGCGCGAGCGTCGTGAGCGCCAGCAGCAGTAGCTTGGTCCGCAGCCGGAACGGCGAGATCGGCCCGTAGTTCATCAGGTCGGTGAGGCGCCCCATAGGTTCGCGGATGCGCCCTCGCTACTCGACCCAGCGATAACCCATGCCGTACACGGTGTGCACGGCATCGAACTTCTCGTCGACCGCCTGGAACTTGCGCCGGATGCGCTTGATGTGGGAAGTGATCGTGTTGTCGTCGAGCACCACGTTCGCGGCGTCCATGAGCTGCTGCCGGTTCTTCACGTGGCCCGGATGCCGGGTCAGCGCATACACGATCCAGAATTCCGTGAGCGACAGGAGCACGACCTCGCCGTTCCACTGCACCGACATGCGTTCGCTGTCGAGCGTGAGCGCGCCGCGGCGGATGACCTGCTTTTCCTCTGGGGGGCGGCGCAGCGCATCGACGCGGCGGAACAGCGCATTGACGCGCGCGATCAGGTGCGCGAGCGAAAGATCCTTGGTGAGAAAATCATCGGCGCCGAGCCTGAGGCCCGACACGGCATCCAGCTCGCTGTCGCGGGCGGTCAGGAAAATGATCGGCAGTTCGGCCGACAGTCCGCGCAGCTCGCGGCACAGCTCGAATCCGCCTTCGGGCTCGTCCTCGAGCGAGATATCGATGACCGCCAGGTCCGGAAGGCGGGCGGCGAAGGCGGTCATCGCCTCGCGGCGGTTCGGATAGCCGCGCACGGCATATCCCTCGCGGGAAAAGGCGGCGGCGTAGTTGTCACGGATGGCGCGTTCGTCCTCGACGATGGCGATCGTTTTTCTCATGGCGGCAGTTTAAGCGACCTGCCACGGGCGCGGGTGCGTGGCCACATTTCGTCACGATCCGGCTCGAGTCGGCCATCAATGCGTCACGGCAAGACCGGCAGGCGGGCGCGAAATGGCATCCAGTCCCAACTGGAGACGGCCATGATCGAACGCAGCTCGCAGTACCACTCGAATCCCGTCCTTACATATGCCGGCGCGCAGGCCGCGGATCACGGCGAGCGCTGGCGCCGGTTCCTCGAGCGCGTCGGCACGCGCAGCAACGATTTCGCGACGCGTCTCTCGCGCGCGCGATTCGTGTATCTGCATCGCCGTGAAGCGACGCACTGGTTGCCGCTATGAACGCCGCGACGCGCGAGGAGCGGCGCGCAGCGCCGGACGATGACGCCGGTCGCATCCAGACGATGTGGCACTGGATCGCGGTGGCCACGTTGCTCTTCTGCTGGATCGCCGAAGCGTCCTTGTGCGCGCAGCGCGGGTTCTGAATGCCGCGTCCCAGGTGTCTGCCACCGGCGCGATGGCGAGGCGTTCGACGTGCGCGCGCTGCGCGGCAGCCAGTACCTGCGCGACGATTTCGTATTGCGCACGTCTGTCGGGAATGACGCGAACCAGGGGCGGAATCTGCTGACTCGCCACCGCCTCGAAGCGCGGCGCGAGGGAGTCCGGCGACTCCAGCCTTACGTCGTCCCAGTAGATGGCCCCGTCGGATTCGATCGTGATTCGCACCGTCGGCGGCGGTGGCGACATGCCGGGCCCTTGTGGCAAATTGAGTTTCACGGCGTGTGTCGCGATCGGCAGCGTGAAGATCAGCATTACGAGCAAGACCAGCAACACGTCGATCAATGGAGTGGCATTGAGCTGCGGCTCGGCAACATGGGACGGACTCGGCATATGACTTTCCTCCTTGAAGGAGCAACGCGCGGCGCCGCCGCGACGGGTTGGGCGGTGTGCTGATGCGTGCCGACCGGCGCGTCAGGGAGATTTCGCTCGAGGCGGCGACGCTGCTCACCGAGGGCAGACTCTCCGAGGCCGTGAAGGTCGTGCGCGATTCCGAAGGCGTGAGCACTCGCGAAGCCCGCAAGCTCGTGGACGCGCACATCGCCAACGATCCCATGCTCGGCGTGCAGCTCGACACGCAGCGCCGCGAGTACCGCCGGAGGATCATTCATGTCTTGCTGCTCGCGGCCGTGTCGATCGCGGGCGCGGCGATATATGCTCGGTACTTCGCGCCGTATTGAGGTCTCATGCTGCTGATAGGAATGTTCGATTCGCCGTTCGTGCGGCGGGTCGCGATCACGCTGAAGCTGCTCGATCTGCCCTTCGAACATGCCAACTGGTCGGTGGGCAAGGATTTCCACCGCATCCGCGAGTACAACCCGCTGGGCCGGGTGCCCACGCTCGTGATCGGGCGCAATGAAATCCTGTTCGAATCCTCGGCGATCCTCGACTACATCGATGAGCTCGTCGGACCGGAGCGCGCGCTGGTGCCGCGTTCGGGTCCCGATCGCCGCATGGCGTTGAACCTCATGGCCATGGCGACGGGCGCGGCCGAGAAGGGCGTGCTGCAGGTCTACGAAGGTGTGTTCCGACCGGAATCGAAGCGGCACCAGCCGTGGCTCGATCGTCTGCGCACGCAGATGAACGCGTCGCTCGCGGCGATCGATCGTTACATCGGCGAGCGGGGCGTGTCGCAGTGGCTGGTCGGGAAGCGCATGTCGCAGGCCGACATCACGGCGGCGTGCGCGTTCACGTTCTGCAACGACTCGCTGCGGGTCGCTGCCGATCCCATCATGTTCCAGTCGCTCGCAACGCTGGCCGCGCGCTGCGAAGCCATGCCGGCGTTTCAGGAAACCCGCACGCCGTTTTTCGTGCCGACTACCTAGCTTCCGGAGTTTCCTTCAAGCGCGGGCACGACGCTCCGGCCGCCTTCCTTCTCCGCACTCTCGCCTAGAAAGCACTGATGCCCGTCAGCTCGCGCCCGATCGTGAGCTGATGAATGGTTTCGGTGCCTTCATAGGTAATCACGCTTTCGAGGTTGAGCGCGTGCCTGATGGGTACGTATTCCGCGCTGATCCCCGAGCCGCCCAGCATGTCGCGGCAGTCGCGCGCGATGTCGAGCGCCATGCGGCAGTTGTTCCACTTCGCGAGCGAAACCTGCGGCGGCTGCATCTTTCCCTGGTCCTTGAGGCGGCCGAGCTGGTGCGACAGTAGTTGGGCTGTCGTGATCTTGCGGGCCATCTCCGCGAGCCGCAGCTGGATGGCCTGCGTGGCGGCAAGTGGTTTGCCGAACAGCTCGCGCGACTTCGTGTAGTCGATGAGCTGAGCGAGGCAGGCCTGGGCCGCTCCGATGACGCCCCACGTGATGCCGTAACGCGCCTGCGTGAGGCAGGACAGCGGACCCTTCAATCCTTTCACGCCCGGCAGCAGGTTCGCTTCGGGCACGACGACGTTGTCGAAGAACAGCGCCGACGTCACCGAGGCGCGCAGCGAGAACTTGCGTTCGATCTCCGGCGCCGAGAATCCCTTCATGCCCTTCTCGACGATGAAGCCGCGGATGCCATCGTCCGTCATCGCCCAGCAGATGCACAGGTCGGCGATGGCGCCGTTGGTGATCCACATCTTCGAGCCGTTGATGACCCAGTCCCCGCCTTTCTTCTTGGCGTGGGTCTTCATGTTGGCGGGATCGGAGCCGCCGTGCGGCTCGGTCAGGCCGAAGCAGCCTATCTTCCCGCCGCGCGCCATGTCCGGCAGCCAGCGCGACTTCTGCTCGTCGCTGCCGAATGCGTAGATGGGATACATGCACAGCGAGCTCTGCACGGAGACGAAGCTGCGGATTCCCGAATCGCCGCGTTCGAGCTCCTGGCAGATGAGTCCGTAGCTGACGGAATCGAGGCCGGCGCAGCCATATCCCTCGATCGACGAGCCTAACAACCCGAGCTCGGCGATCTCGGGGATGAGCTCCTTCGGGAAGTGGTGCTTCTCGAAGCACTCCTGGATGACCGGGATGACCTTCTCGTCGACGAAACGCCCGACGGAGTCCTGCACGGCGCGTTCGTCTTCCGTCAGCAGGCCGCGGACGTCGTATAAATCGAGGGGATTCAGCATGGAAGAAGTATGGGGGCAGCCCCCGTTTCCTTGCAAAAGGGGTCAGCCCTTATTGCCGGTGGTCTCAAGCGAATTTAAGGACTGACCCCTTTTGCTGGGAAACGGGGGCTGCCCCCATTCTTCAATACGAGATTCCGAGTCTCCGGTACAGGTGGCCGAGCAGCCACAAGGGCCCGATCAGCAGGAACTGCACGTCCTTGAAGAAGGATGGCCGCTTGCCTTCGATCGCGTGACCGATGAACTGGCCGATCCAGGCGACCACGAAAATGACTGCGCAGGTCAGCCACAGCGGCCAGGCCAGCGTATCCAGCCAGCTAACAACCGCGAGCAACGCGGCGAGGGCGATGGCTGCGCCGATTCCGAGCGTGGCCGACAGCGAGAAGTAGTAGACGATCGCGAGGGCAGTGACGATGGTCGCCCAGTTGAGCCAGGGCGACACCGCCGCGAACTCGGCGGGTACCGGAATCGACCAGAGGAATCCGATGACCGTCATGACGATGGCCGGCACGCAGATGAAGTGCAGCAATTCATTGCGCGGATGCGTGTGACTTTCGCCGTATTCGCCAAACCATTGTTCGACCGTGCGCATGCCGCGAAACCTACGCCCGACGCCCGGGCTCTGCAACAATACGGGCTCACCAACAGGGAGAAGGCATGCGGCTGGCGGCGCGATTCATGCGTTTCATCTCTCGCAGCGGATGGCTTTCCGATGCCCGCCTGCTCGAGCTCTATCCGCCATTCGTTCCGATGCGCATCGAGGTGATGGAAATCGGCGACGGTTGGCGCATCGTGCGGATCAAGCTACCGTTGAACGCGCGGTCCCGGAATCCGGGTGGCGTGATGTTCGGCGGCTACCAGGCCGCGCTCGCCGACCCCATCGCGGCGATCGCCTGCGCGCGGGTTTTCAAGGGATACTCGGTCTGGACGCGGGCCATGAACATCTCGTTCGAACACGGCGGAAATTCCGACCTCGAGATGAGATTTTCCCTTACGCCGGACAAGGAACACGAAATTAGGATGGAACTGGAACGCGCCGGACGCGCCACGCCGACCTTCGAATATGGATTCTTCCGGTCGGACGGCGTGCGCTGCACCGTCGTCCGCAATACCGTCGCGATCAGGCCACGTGGCTATGAGCGCGCGACCACTCCGCCGGCTTCTCCGGAAGCCGTCGATTGAAGGTGGCGACTGAGAACCAGCGCACGGTTCTGGAGTTCATAAGGCGTTCAGATGCACGCCCGTATGGTTTGGCAGGAATTTTCGATAAGGAGAAACGCATGAAGACATCGATCCTCGCTCGCACTCTGCTATTGGTCGTGGCCGCTTCCTTCACGGTCGCCGGCTGCCAGACCACCGATGCATATACCGGCGAGACGAAGGTGAACAAGGCGACCAAGGGTGCCGGCATCGGCGCGGCCGCCGGTGCGGTGCTGGGTGCGTTGACCGGCGACAACTCCAAGGAGCGCCGCGAACGCGCGCTCATCGGTGCGGGCGTGGGCGCGCTCACCGGCGCGGGAGTCGGCGCATACATGGACAAGCAGGAGGCCAAGCTGCGCACGCAGCTGCAGGGCACCGGCGTTTCCGTCATGCGCAACGGCGACGACCTGATTCTCAACATGCCCGGCAACATCACGTTCAAGACCGCGAGCGCGGATCTCAACGCGAGCTTCTACAAGGTCCTCGACTCGGTGTCGCTGGTCCTCAAGGAGTTCGACAAGACGCTCATCGACGTCGAAGGTCACACGGACAGCGATGGAGCCGATGATTACAACATGCGGCTTTCGCAGGATCGCGCGAACTCGGTGGGCAGCTACCTGCAGTCGCGCGGCGTGAACCACCAGCGCATCGTCGTGCTCGGCTTCGGCGAGTCGCGCCCGATCGCGCCCAACACCACTCCGGACGGCAAGCAGCAGAACCGCCGCGTGGAGCTCAAGCTGCAGCCGATCACGCAGGGCTGAAGAAAGTAGTTCGATCATGGAGGGGGACAGACCTGCAGGTCTGTCCCCTTCTACTTGGTGCCGGAAACGATCGGCACGTGCCAGACCGCGTAGTGCTCCGGATTCAGGATGCTCCCGATGATTTCGTCGAAGTGCTGCCTCACGAGCGCCGGCGGAAAGCTCGGCGTGGACAGGGCCTCCACATAACCGTCGCGCCACGCCGTGATGATGTCCGCGAACACACGGCGCGGCACGCGCAGTGTGTCGACGGTCACGTAGTCCACCCGCACGTCCTTGAGGCCCGCGGCGCGCATCAACGTCCAGGCGCGGCGGCCGATGCGCGCATCCGTGCCGGTGCGCATCCCGAATTCGACCGGGCCTCGGCGCCAGAACTCGTCCGAATCGAGCGGGCCGGACATCATGTGAAGCATCATGTAATCCTCGGCGAGCACGTGAACGTGTCCGCCGGGCTTCGCGACTCGCACCAGCTCCGCGATGATCCGGTCGACGTGCGGCACCGACTGGATCATGTGGCGATTCGCCACGAGATCGAAGCTGTCGTCCGGCTGCGGGAGATGGAAGGCGTCGCCGACCTCGAAGGTGAGGCGCGGCGCGAGCCGCGAATGCCGCCGGCGCGCGTGTTCCACCGAGGTCGCGAGTAGTTCGACGCCGGTCACGCGCATCTGGGGATAGGTTTCCGCCACGCGCGCGCCGAACTCTCCAGTGCCCGCGCCGACGTCGAGTACGTGCGCGGCGGGCGGCAGGCGGTACAGATCAAGCAGCCGCTTCTCCTGCGGCCAGATCGCCTCGGTCTGCGCGGCCAGCGTACGAATCATGGATTCGTCCGCCATCTGCTCGCGCTGTGGATTCAGACTGCTCGCGTTCATCCGATTATTAATTCACCGTCCGCCGGCACGTACAACCCACAAAATCTTAGGTGATGAAAAGAAAAACCCCGGCACGTCGCCGGGGTTTTCGTCGCGAAATGCGGTCGCTTCAGCGAGCGGAGCGGCGCCGGACGGCGCCGACGGCGATGAGGCCGAGCGCCAGCAACGCGAGTGTGCCGGGTTCCGGCACCGAGTGTTCCACTACCGGCGTCGCCGTGACGGCACTGGCCCGGTCGCTGCGGTCGGCCCAGGAGAACTTGATGTACTCGCGCTTGATGGAGCCGTAGTTAGTCAGCGGCTGGACGCTGGCGCGCTGCAGCTCCGCGACACTGACATCGTTCGCCTTCCAGCCCGAGGCGCTGGCGAGAGTGGCCCTGGCCTCGTCGCGGATGCGGTCGACGCCGCGCTCGAACATGAAACCCGCGTGGCTTGTGCCGATGCCGAGCAGGCAGACGGCGAGAGGGAGTAGTTTGCGCATGACCGAGACCTTTCTTTGACGTTGAGGTCATGCTCCCTGACTACCCGTTCGAAGGCTGCCAGCGCGCGTTCCCACGCGTCATCGGTGCTGGCCGACAGACAGGGTTTTCGCGCCTACGTCGTGTGACGCACGTCACGCTTTACCAGGGGTCGCCCGGCTGTCGACGACTCCCGCTGCATTGCAGCGCGCAGAAAAAAACGGCGGCCTCGAGGGCCGCCGTCCGGTCACTGTCGAATGGATGTCAGACCATCAGCGCGCGCAGCTTCTTGATGGCATTCGCCTCGATCTGCCGGATGCGCTCCGCCGAGACGCCGTACTTGTCCGCCAAGTCGTGCAGCGTGGCGCTCGCTTCGCCCGTCCAGCGGCTCACCAGGATGTCGCGCGAGCGGTCATCCAGCGTCTTCATCGCGGCCTGCAGCCGGTCGCCCGTGGTGTCGTCCCACTCGGCGTTCTCGATCTGCACAGCCGGGTCCGCATCGGGCGCCGGCAGATAGGCGGCGGGCGAGTAGGTCTCGTCGCCGTCCTCGCTCGAATCCGGCACCGGGTCGAACGAAAGGTCGCGCGCCGCGAGGCGCTTTTCCATTTCGGTCACTTCCTCGGGCGAAACCTTGAGGTCGCGGGCGACGGCCTGCGTTTCCTCGTGCGACAGCCAGGCGAGGTTCTTCTTCATCTTGCGCAGGTTGAAGAAGAGCTTGCGCTGCGCCTTGGTCGTGGCGACTTTCACCAGGCGCCAGTTGCGCAGCACGTACTCGTGGATCTCGGCGCGGATCCAGTGAACCGCGAACGACACGAGGCGCACGCCGACCGTGGGGTCGAAGCGCTTGACCGCCTTCATGAGTCCGACGTTGCCTTCCTGGACCACGTCGCCCAGGGGCAGGCCATAACCGGAATAACCGCGAGCGATGTGCACGACGAAACGCAGGTGCGACACCACGAGCTGCCGGGCAGCCTCGAGGTCACCTTCGTTCCGGAAGCGTTTGGCGAGCTCGACCTCATCCTCGCGCGAGAGCACGGGGATGCGGCTCACCTTGTCCATGTACGCGTCGAAACTGCCGACGGGTCCGGCCGGGAAGAAGTCTTTCCGGCGGGCAACGAGTGCGATCGCATTGGGCGCGGTGGCGGTCATCTGTTCGAAACCTCCTGGGGCGATCAGTCATGGATCGGGTCGCCTGCGCGACCTGGATTGGGATATTAGCAGTCGGGCTCTTAGAGTGCTAATGCCCAGGCCGGTTCCGTCAGAACCATAAGTTATTGATCTATAAGCTTGAGTGCGCTCAGGCTCGAGGCTCGATGCGGCGCAGGTGCTTGCCGGTGGACACGAATGCCCCCAGCCAGCCAAGTACGGCGCCGATCCCCGCAAGCCGGCCGATGTCACGGTCCTCGAGGCCCGTCAGTCGGAACTGGCTGCCGTACTGGGCCGCGAGGTCCCCGACCGCCTGGTCGAGGTAAACCATGCCGCTGAAGACGATCAGGGCGGCGAGCAACGCGCCACAGAGACCGTAGAGCAGGCCCGTGTACAGGAATGGCCGGCGCACGAAGGCATTCGAACCGCCCACGAGTTTGGTCACTTCGATTTCCGGCCGGCGCTGCTGGATCTCGAGGCGGATCGTGTTGCCGATCACCGCGACGACCCCCACCCCGAGAACGGCGATGACCACCCACAGGGCGCGGCGCAGTACCTCGAGCAGCGAGTGCAGCCGGCGGATCCAGTCGAGGTCGAGCTGCACGATCTCGACTTCCGGAAAGGCGTTGAAGTAGCGACTCAACGATTCGATGCCGGCCGGGCCGTTCGCATCGATCACCGGCCGCACCACGATGTGCGGCGGCAGCGGGTTGCTCTCGAGCGCACTCAGCGCATCACCGAACCCCGACAGGCGTTTGAATTCGTCGAGCGCCTCGTCGGCGCTCGTCACGGTGACGGATTCGACTTCGGCGCGCTGGCCGGCGGCGGTCGCGATCTGGCGCACGCGTTCGATCGGCGTGCCGAGCTTGAAGTGCACGGTGAAATCGACCGCATTGCTGGCGCCGCCCGCGGCCTGCCGCAGGTTGTCGACGACCAGTCCGAGGCCCGCGGGCAGCGCGAGTGCGACGCCGATGACGATCATCGTGAGCAGCGTGGCGAGCGGCGTGCGCGCCAGACGGCCCATCGCGCCGAACAAGGCCTGCACGTGGCGGGTGAAATACGAGGAAACCGCGCCGCTCATGTACGCAGGTCGATGCTGGGAAGATCGGCCAGGTCGGGCGCCTTGGCGGTCATCCGTCCGCCGTGCGCCGCGTGCAGGATGTCGGAGGCGATGCGCCCGCCGTCGAGCACGATTTCACGCTGCCCGAACTGCTGCACGAGATTCGGGTCGTGCGACGCGACCACGATGGTCACGCCGACTTCCTGGAATCGCTTGAATACCCGCATGACCTCGACCGAGAGCGCGGGGTCGAGGTTGCCCGTGGGCTCGTCGGCGATCAGCAGCTGCGGTTTGCTGATGACCGCGCGCGCGATGCCCACGCGCTGCTGTTCGCCCACCGACAACTCGAGCGGCGACGATCGCTCCCGGCCTAACAACCCGACCTGATCGAGAGCCGCGCGCACGCGCCGGTCGATTTCCTTGAGCGGCGTGCCCGCGACGACCAGCGGCAACGCGACGTTGTCGTAGATGGGCCGGTCGAGCAGCAGCTTGTGATCCTGGAACACGACGCCGATCGAGCGGCGGAACGCGGGAATCTTTCCCGGGCGGATTTTCCCGGTGTTCTGTCCCGCGACGGTGACCACGCCGCGGCTCGGGCGCTCGAGCAGGGCGATCAGCTTGAGCACGCTGCTCTTGCCCGCGCCGGAGCGGCCGGTGAGGAATACGAATTCGCCCGGCTCGATCTCGAACGACACTCCCGCGAGGGCTTCGCGTCCGTTCGGGTAGCGCTTCGCGACGTTTTCGAAGGAGATCATTGAGCGGGGATATTAACCGCTGCCGCGCGAGTTGCCGGAAACGAGGGCGTTGGCGAAGGCGCGTGCATCGAATTCGCCGAAATCCTCGGCGTGTTCGCCCACGCCGATGAAACGGATGGGCAGTCCGAGCTTGCGCGCGATCGCGATGACGATGCCGCCCTTGGCCGTGCCGTCGAGCTTGGTGAGCACGAGCCCCGTGACGCCCACGGCTTCGTGGAACTGCATGGCCTGCGTGAGCGCGTTTTGTCCCTGGTTGGCATCGAGTACCAACAGGACTTCATGCGGCGCCGATGGTTCCACGCGCTGGATCACGCGCCTGACCTTCTTGAGCTCGTCCATGAGGTGCGACTGGCTGTGAAGCCGGCCGGCGGTGTCGATGATCACGACGTCCGCGCGCCGCGAGCGCGCGGCCTGTACCGCATCGAACACCACCGCGCCCGGATCCGCGCCGGCCTGCTGCTGGATGATGTCCGCGCCGGAACGTTCGGCCCAGATGCCGAGCTGTTCGATTGCGGCCGCGCGAAACGTGTCGCCGGCGGCGAGCACCACGTGATTGCCGGCATCGGCGAAGCGCCGCGCCAGCTTCCCGATCGTCGTCGTCTTGCCCGAGCCGTTGACTCCGACGACCAGCAACACGAACGGCTTCTGTCCGGAGACGTCGAGCGGCTTCTGCACGGGCAACAGGATCGACGCGATCGAATCGGTGAGCGCGGCGATCAGCCGGTCGACGTCGTCGAGCTCCTTGCGCGCGACCTTCTTGCGCAATTCATCGAGGATGGCCTGCGTCGCTTCGACTCCGACGTCGGCCGTGAGCAGGCGTGTCTCGAGTTCATCGAGGATTTCATCGTCGATCTTCCGGCCCGGCACCAGGTTCGCGAGGTCGTAGGAAAGCCACGAACCCGGGCGATTGATCTTGGCGCGCATGCGCGCGATGAAGCCGGTCTGGGACGAGTCGGAGGACATGGTGGGTGCCGGGTGAGAAAACGCGGAATTGGCGGCCCGGAAGATTAGCAGCCCGAAAGAACGGGCGAAAAAAAAGAGCGGCCCGCGGGCCGCCCTTTTTCTTCAACGGCGACGGGGACTTACTCCGGCGAGAGGATCGCCGGGTTGGTCACCGCGATCTGCAAGCCGCCGGACCCGAGGAACGTGGCGAGCTGGGTGCGCGCCTCGATGTAGGAGTCGAGTGTCTGCGGCGCCGGACTCGGAATCGCGATCGTGCCGTGGCCGCCTTCCGTGAAGCGCGTGAGTGCGCGCGCGCCGTTCGGATCGGTCAGGGTCGCGGTGATGGTCGGCAGTCCGAGCAGGTTCGCGAGGCGCAGCGTCGATGAATTCGGCACGGCCTGGTCCGTCGGGCGCGTGGCGTCGCCGGGCGTGCCCTGGATCATCTGCAGCAACGTCGGCTTCGTGTTCCAGTTCGCCGTGTAGTTGCAGCCGTCGGCCGACTCCACCGCGGCCTGCGCCGCGTGCACGAACTCCCAGTAGATGGACGTGCCCGGCGGGAAGCCGGCGGCCGCGAGACCGTTGTTGAGCACCGGCGAGTAGCCGGGGGACTGCCGCAGCGTTTCCATGATGCCGCAGCCGGCGGCGAAGAATCCGAACGAGCGGACGTTCGCGGCCCCGGGCGTACCCGCGAAGGTGCTGCCGACGATGCCGCCGAGCGACCAGCCGAAGAAGTGCATGCGGTCCGCATCGATGTCGACGGTGTTCGGGTCACCGTCGAGATCCAGCGTCGGAGCCGCGCGAGTCAGCGCCATGAGATTCGCGACCGCCTGGCGGATGTTGTCGCGCGCCGTGAGCGTGCTCTGGAGATTGATGAAGTGCTGGCCGGAGTTGTCCGGCACGCCGTCCGGTCCTGGCGCCTGCGTCGTGTTGTTCACGTAGTCGACGTTGAACGTCGGCTCACCCACGCGAAACGGCGCGGGCAGCGCGGAGTTCGCCGGATTGGTGGGCGAGAGCGCGTACAGCGGATCGTTCGGCATGATGCCGTGGAGCGGAAGGTCGATGCCGACGATCACGAAACCGGCGGCCGCGGCCGCATCGGCGATCAGCGCAAGCGTGCCGCGATCCTCGGTGATGCCGTGCTGATAGATGACCACCGGCCAGCCCGCGGCGGGCTTCGTGGCCGGCGCGCGCGGAATGCCGATCAGCATCGGCACCGTGAGCTGCGTCGTCGCCTGCGGAACCGGGTTGAAACGCGTGAGGTTGCGCTCGTTCTTCGGGTCCTGCAGGCCCGCGACGGCCGGCGGCGGATTCGCCGCGCGCCAGAAGTTGGTGAGCGGCTCGGTGCCGGCGCCCGCGGGCGGCGCGACCGGCGTGCTCAGGTAGTAAGGCAGCGTGATCGTGCCGACGTGGATGTCCGCGAGATTCGGGCCGGCGGGTCCCGTGACGGCGCCGGTGGTCGCGACCGGCACGGGCAACACGGCGGTCGCCGGCGGTGGCGCGCCGGCCACCATTTGCGACACCACCGCGAGGACGGTCTCGACCGACTGCGTCGTGAAGCTGGAGGAAACGACAATCGTCGTGGGATTCACGCCCGCGGCCACCGCCGCGCCGAAGTGCGCGCGCGAGAGATTGCAGAGCGCGTTCAGACGCGCGTCCGTGATGGTGGCGCAAGTGTTCGCGAGGGCGTTGGACTTGATGAGTGCGTAGTCCGCGTCCGGATCGATGGGCGCGCCGTTCGCCGCCTGCAACGCGTTCGTCACGAGCACCAGGTAGCCGACGTCGCGCGGACGCGTGGGTCCCGGCGGTGCGTTGTTCGCCTGCAGCGGACGCAATGGAACGAGCTGGATCAACGTGCCGCCGGCGTCGATGTTCGGCGCCACTTCGACGCGATAGTCGACGTCCTGCACGAGCACGCGGCGCACCGGGTTCGCGGTGATCGGCAGCGCGACCGTCGCCTTGGTCGCCGGATCGATGTCGACTTCGACGAGCCGGATGCCGGCCGCCGCGGTCGCGAGATTGATCTGCGTGGAGAAGCGCAGCTTGATCGGCGCCTGGGTCGAGAATCCGTCGAGCGCGTTGACCACCGGTTCGGTCGTCGTCGTGCCCGGCATGCGTACCGTCGCGGGGAAGAATGCGCTCGAGGGAAGATTCAGCGTGCCGTCGGTCGGCACTCCCGGCGTCGGCGTGAAGTACGCGTCGTGCGGGTACGGCAACACGCCCTGGTTAGGCGCGAACAGCGCACGGTTCGGCGACAATGAATCGACCAGGGGTGGAGCAAGGTTACCAGTGGTCGGATCGGTCGGCGTTATCGCGGGTGGATTGTCCACCGAGCTCGAGCAGCCGGCCGCGAACGCGGCGAGGGTTATCAGCGCGGCTGCGTGTAGCCTCTTCATGAGTTCGCTCCTGAGAAACTTTTATGTGTGCGGAGACCCTCCGGTCGCGGATCCCCTCGTCGTTTGATCGGTAGGTTACGCTTGGGCCCCAAAAGGTGGCAAGCCACGCAGCGCGGGCCTAAGTGTTGGTTAGAAAGGCGAAAAGCCGCGGCAAGCTAAGGGTCGCCGCGAGTGAAAATGACGCGGGTCGTGGTGCGGCAGAACGCGCGGCGCAGTCGCGCGTCCTGCGCATCGTCGGCGGCCGTCACCGCGGCCGGCGTCTTCAATTCCCGGCCGGCGTCGAGATTCGTCCGACACCGGACCGGGTGCGGGAAACCCTGTTCAACTGGCTGCAGCCGCGCATGGCCGGCGCACGGGTTCTCGACCTGTTCGCGGGCTCGGGCGCACTGGGTCTCGAAGCGCTGTCGCGCGGCGCCGCGCACGTGTCCTTCGTCGAACGCAGCCCGCGGGCCGCCGATGCCATCGAAGCCGTCGCGCGCGATTGGCGGGAAACGTCGCTGTCGGTGATCGGCGCGGATGCGCTTCAGTGGCTCGAGCGGCGAACGTCCGCGGACCTGCCTTTCGACATCGTATTCCTCGATCCGCCCTACGACGCGGACCTGTTGTCCGCGGCCGCGGCCGCGCTCGCGCGCTCCGGCGCACTGGCGCCCGATGCGCGCATCTACCTCGAGCGCCGCGCGCGCGACGAGTTGCCCGTGCTGCCCGAATCCTGGAAAGAGCTGCGCGCGGGGCGGGCCGGCGAGGTCGGGTATCATCTGTTCGCGACATGAAACGCAGCGCCGTATACCCAGGGACCTTCGACCCCATCACCAACGGACACCAGGACCTGGTGCGCCGCGCCGCGAGCGTGTTCGAACGCGTCATCGTCGCGATCGCCGCCAACCCTAACAAGGCGCCGATGTTCTCCCTGGACAAGCGCGTGGCCCTCGCGCGTGAGGTGCTCGGCGACATTCCGGGCGTCGAGGTCATGGGTTACTCGGGCCTCACCGTCGATTTCGCGCGTCAGCAGGGTGTGCAGGTCGTGGTGCGCGGACTGCGCGCGATATCCGACTTCGAGTACGAGTTCCAGCTCGCCAACATGAGCCGTCACCTGTCACGCGATCTCGAGACCGTGTTCCTCACGCCGCAGGAGCAGTTCACGTTCATATCCTCGACGCTGGTACGCGAGATCGCGGTCCTCGGAGGAGACGTCAAGGAGTTCGTGCATCCCGTGGTGGAGGCCGAGCTCAGGAAGATGAAGCGGAGCTGACGAATGAATCACCACGCGCCGCGCGGACTGCGCGCCTTCGCAGTCTTCCTCATCGCCGTCTTCGCGACGCCACTGATCGCGGCCACGCCCGCGAGCGACATCCCGGCGCGGGGTCCCGGGAAAGCCGCCATCGCCAGCGCCTATCCACTCGCGAGCGAGGCGGGTCACCAGGTCCTCGCGAAAGGCGGCAATGCATTCGACGCCGCGGTGGCGGTGGCCGCGGCGCTGGCCGTGGTCGAGCCCTCGAGCTCGGGACTGGGCGGCGGCGGCTTCTTCCTGGTGCGCCGCGCGAGCGACGGCGCCGAGATCATGATCGACCTGCGGGAGATGGCGCCCGCCGCCGCTTCGCGCGACATGTATCTCGACAAGGACGGCAACGTGATCCCGGGCCTGTCGCGCGATTCGGCACTCGCGGCCGGCATTCCGGGCGAGCCCGCCGGCATGGCGCATCTCGCCGGGAAGTACGGCAAGTTGCCGCTCGCGACCAGCCTGCAGCCCGCGATCAAGCTCGCGCGCGACGGCTTTCCGCTTTACGAGCGGCTGCGCGGCGGCATGAACTTCAAGAAAGCCGCGTTCCTCAAGACTCCCGACGCGGCGCGGGTGTTTCTCGTGAAGGGCGAAGTGCCGCCGCTGGGTCACGTGATCCGCCAGCCGGATCTCGCGGCAAGCTTCGAGGTGCTCGCGGCGAAGGGCGCGGACGGCTTCTATAAGGGTGCATTCGCGAAGAAGCTCGTCGCCGGTGTGCGCAAGCTCGGTGGCAACTGGACGGAGGCCGATCTGGCTAACTACAAGATCGTCGAACGCGCGCCGGTCGTCGGCCACTATCGCGGCGCGCGCATCGTGTCGGGTTCGCCGCCAGCGTCCGGAGGCGTCGCGCTCGTCAACGCGCTCAACATCCTCGAAGGCTTCGACCTTTCGAAGCTGGACAAGGTCACGCGCACGCACCTGGTGGTCGAGGCCATGCGCCGGGTGCATCGCGACCGCGCCGTGTATCTCGGCGATCCGGATTTCGTCGACGTGCCGGTCGCGCGGCTGATCGATCCCGACTACGCCGCCGGTCAGCGCGCGTCCATCCGCATGGATCGTGCGATGCCGAGCGAGTTGTTGCCGGGTGTGGATGCGCCGCCGCCGGGCCCGTCCACCACGCATTTCTCGGTGATCGACAAGGACGGCAACATGGTCGCGGCGACCATCACGCTGAACTTCTTCTTCGGCTCCGGGCTCATGATTCCGGGCACCGGGATCCTGCTCAACAACCAGATGGACGATTTCTCCGCGAAGCCCGGCGTGCCGAACGGCTTCCAGCTCATCGGCGGCGACGCGAACGCGATCGCGCCCGGCAAGCGGCCACTCTCGTCATCGACCCCGACCTTCGTCGAAGGGCCGAATGGCTTGATGATCCTCGGCTCTCCGGGAGGCAGTTACATCCCGGGCATGGTGCTGCTGGGCACGCTGAATTTCATGGACGGGAAGAGCGCGCAGGAAATCGCCGCCGCGCCCCGCTTCCATCACCAGTTCTCGCCCGACGTGCTGCAGTTCGAAACGGATGCGCTGACGCCCGAGGACCGCAAGGCGCTCGAAGCGCGCGGCCACAAGCTGCGCGAAGGCACGCGCCGCTGGGGCAACATGCAGGTCGTCACGTGGGATTACAAAACGGGCAAGGTCGAGGCGGTCTCGGATCCGCGCGGCGCGGGAGTCGGGCTCGTCTACTGACTACTTGTGACTTCGCGCGCGTTTCGCCGCGCGGCGACGCGGCGTTTTTCGCGCGAGCTTCCCGGCAATCTTCGATTTCACGACCTTGGCCTTCACGGCCTTCGCCACCCGCTTCTTCACCAGCTGGATGCGCGTCCTGATCGGCGGCGCGGGTAGTTTGCCCTCCTTGTGCAGATCCACCGCGCGCCACATGTACCACGCGGCGACGGAGCGATAAGGCGCCCAGCGCGCGCCGTACTCGGCGAGCGCACGCGGTGTGGGCATGCCGCGCAATCCGTACGCGAGGCGGAATCCATTGCGCACGCCGAAGTCGTCGATGGGCAGGATGTCGGGGCGACCGAGCCGGAACATCAGCAGCATCTCGACCGTCCAGCGGCCGATGCCGCGGACCTGCGTGAGGCGTTCGACGATTTCGTCGTCCGCCAGCGTGTGCAGGATTTCATATGGAGGCACGGTGCCCGCGATGGTTTTCGCGGCGAGATCCTTGATGCTCGCGATCTTCGCGAACGAAAGACCGACGGCGCGCAGCTTTTCGTCGGGCGTTTCGAGCACGAGCTGCGCCTCGAGCAGCGCGGCGGCCGCGCCATCTTTCGCATACAGGTTTACGAAACGCCCGAAGATGCTTTCGGCCGCCGTGCCGTTCAGCTGCTGGTGGGCGATCGCGCGCGCCAGCGCATGAAATGGAGTGTGTTCGGCGTTGGGCGTGTGCGTGAACTTGCCGACCGCGCGGATCAACCCGGCAAGAACCGGGTCGACTTTCGCGAGGCGGCGCCTGAACGCGGCGAACTCGGCCGCGGTACACATGGCGGTGGGTGTGGTCACGCCGCCATTCTACGGAACGCGATCATTTCTGGCAGTTCGAGCACCAGTAGGTCGATCGTTGTCCCTGCGTGAATTGTTTGATCGGCTTGCCGCACACGCGGCACGGCAGACCTTCGCGTTCGTAGACGTAAAGTTTCTGGCGGAAGTAGCCGGGATTGCCATCGGCGCCGATGTAATCGCGCAGCGTGGTGCCGCCTGCCTTCACGGCCATGTTGAGTGTCGCCTTGATCGCGCGCGCGAGTTTCGCGCATTCGTCCCGAGTCAGGGAACGCGCCCGGCGCCGCGGACGGATACGCGCGCGGAACAACGCCTCGCTCGCGTAGATGTTGCCGACGCCGACGACGAGTCTCGCGTTCATGATGAACTGCTTGATCGCCACGCCGCGGCGCCGCGTCGCCTTGAACAGATAGGCGCCGTCGAACGCGTCATCGAGCGGTTCAGGAGCCAGGCCGCGCAACAGCGGATGCGTGGCCGGATCATCCACCGTGAACAGCAGGCTGCCGAATCGGCGCGGATCGTTGAAGCGCAGCGTCTGTCCCGAATCCAGCTCGATGTCGACGTGGTCGTGCGCGATGCGGGGCGTCGAGGCAGGCAGCACCCGCAGGCTGCCGGACATGCCCAGGTGCAGGATCAGTGTCCCACCGTCGGTTTCGAGCAACAGGTACTTGGCACGCCGACCCGCACGCAGGATCGAACTTCCCGCCAGGCCCTCGATGCGTGCGACGTCCACGGGCCAGCGCAGGCGCCGGTCGTGCACCCGTAATCGTGCGATACGGCGTCCGGTTACGTGGGGCTCGATACCCCGGCGGGTGGTTTCGACTTCGGGTAGTTCGGGCACGTGGGAAAACTTTTCGGCTCGACGCGGATTCCAAGCGACCCGTCGCAATCGGTTGCAACTTGGACGCGGGGTCAGGCATCTATGACAGCACGAACGATTGTGGGTGGCGGCGGGACCCTCCTGCAAGAGAACCACGGTGCGTTGCTCATCTATCCCTGAGCGAACACTAGCCGCCGCCACCCCAAGTTCTGACTGCTGTCAAAGCCGCCGGATGCTTTGCCAGCCGCCAGAACCCACAATCGTTGACTTGTCTTGTGGTGAGTTGAGTAGTTGAAGCCAGAACGAAAAAGCCCGCCGAGAGGCGGGCTTTTTCATTTGCGAGTCGCCCGCCGAGAGGCGGGCTTTTTCACTTGCGAGTCGCCCGCCGAGAGGCGGGCTTTTTCATTTGCGATCTGCTCGGAAGCGTTACTTGATCTTCGCTTCCTTGTACGCCACGTGCTTGCGCACGACCGGGTCGTACTTCTTCACTTCCATCTTGTCGGGGTGCAGGCGCTTGTTCTTCGTCGCGACGTAGAAATGGCCCGTACCGGCGGACGACAGCAGTTTTACTTTGTCACGCATGGCTTAAACCTTCTTTCCCTTGGCGCGCATATCGGCGAGCACGGCGTCGATGCCGTTCTTCTCGATGGTGCGCAGGCCGCGGGTGGAAACGCGCAGGCTGACCCAGCGGCGCTCGGCTTCGATCCAGAAGCGCTGGGTGTGCAGGTTGGGCAGGAAGCGACGACGCTTCTTGTTGTTGGCGTGGGAAACACGGTTGCCGACGGCAACGCGCTTGCCCGTGACTTCACAGACGCGGCTCATAAAAACACCAAAAAAGTCAGTAGGTTAGCTGACGAGCGGCCGGTTTGAGGCCGTCGAAAGGGCCGCCTTTATACCAGCCGGACCGGTGGCGGGCAACTTTGCGTTCCGCAACTTCCAGTTGAAGGGCACGAGGCGGGAGTGCTTGCGCCCGCCGCCGTTGTGGGCGAGGTTCCTCGACCGATCACTGGGGAGGATCGCATGAAGTTCTGGGGAGCACTCGTCGGCATCGCCCTGCTCGCGGGCTGCGGCGGAGGCGGAAGCGGCTCGCCTGGCGGAAACCCGCCCGGAAACCCGCCACCACCGACCGGAAACGACCCGCCGCCTGTCGGACCGCAGGTCCAGTTCCGCGATCTGGAAGGATCGGCCCCCGCGGATGCCGCGCTCGGACAACCGCTCACGGTGAACTGGACCATCCCGGCAGGATTGACCCCAGCCTCGATCACGCTCGAGGCCACGGTCACCGCAGGACCCGTGGCGCTGCAGACGCAGTGCTCGGTGAATGCCGGCACGATCGCCCCCGACGCGACCTCCGCGACGATCACGATCCCGAACACTTGCGGGCCCCGCACCGCGCGGCGGGTCGAATTGCGATTGACCGTCGAAAGTGCCTCGGATCAGCGATCCACGGCGACTCACGTGTTCGCCGCGCCCTCGACACCGGAGACCTTCGCGCCGCGCCGCGTGAATCTGCCGGTGCTGCGCATCACCACCGACAATCTCGCGCCGATCGTCAGCCGGGACGTCTACCTCAACGGCCAGATGAATCTCGAGTCCAACGTCGTGGGCGAGCCCGCGGTCATCGGTGGAATACAAGTACGTGGGCGCGGCAATTCCACCTGGGACCTGTTCCCGAAGAAGCCGTACCGGCTCAAGCTCACCGACCGCCAGCCGCTGCTCGGCATGCCGTCGAGCCGCGACTGGGTGCTGCTGGCTAACTACTCGGACAAGACGATGCTGCGCAACGCGCTCGCCATGCAGCTCGGCACGGCGATCGGCATGCCGTGGGCGCCGCGTTCGGCGTTCGTCGAGGCCTACGTCAACGACCGCTACGAAGGCGTGTACCAGCTCATCGAGAACATCAAGATCGCCGCGGGCCGCGTGGAAATCGACGAACTCGGCGAGGATGACGTGGCCCCTGACGTGTTGACCGGCGGCTATCTTCTCGAGGTCGATTTCCGGCGCGACGGACACACGATCGTCACGGCGCACGACGAGTTGCCGATCGTGTTCCAGGATCCCGAAGAGCCGGCGCAGGCGCAGGAGGATTACATCCGCAACTACCTCGACGAGTTCGAGGCCGTGCTGCGCACGGACGATTTCGCCAACCCCGCCACGGGCTACGCCGCCTACATCGATGCGGATTCCTTCATCCGCTGGTTCCTCGTCAACGAGGTCTTCCGCAACTATGACGCTCGCATGGCGACGAGCTGCTGGATGTACAAGCCGCGCGGCGAAAAGCTGCACATGGGCCCGCTGTGGGACTTCGACATCGGGGCCGGGAACATCAACTACGGCGACGGATTCATGACCACGGGCTGGTGGGTGCGTGGCGCTCCGTGGTTCTCGCGGCTGTTCGAGGATCCGGCGTTCGCGTCGCGAGCGCGGCAGATGTGGAACGAGATCAAGGAGGCGCAGCTCGCGGAAATGATGCAGTCGATCCGCACGCGTGCGGCGACGCTTCAGCAGGCGCAACTCAACAACTTCCAGCGCTGGCCGACGCTCGAGAACTATGTCTGGCCGAACTTCCGCGTGACGGGCAGTTATGAAGGCGAGCTCGAATACCTGGAGTCCTGGCTGACCGCGCGCATCGAATGGATGGATTCGCAGTTCAATCCCTGAGGCGCCGTCCGTTCATCCCCACTTTTTACACCGGCACCGCTATCCCCACCTGCTCACAGGAGGCCGCGCTCGGCGAACGACAGGCAGGTGTTGTCGCCGACGATGAGGTGATCGAGCACGCGGATGTCGACGAGCGCGAGCGCGTCGCGCAGCCGGCGCGTGATCAACTCGTCCGCCTGGCTCGGCTCGGCGACGCCCGACGGATGGTTGTGCGCGAAGATCAACGCGGCGGCGTTGTACTGCAATGCCTGGCGCACGATCTCGCGCGGGTGAACGCTGGCGCCGTCGATGGTGCCGCGAAAGATTTCCTCGAAGTGGATGAGGCGGTGCCGATTGTCGAGGTGAAGGCAGCAGAACACCTCGTATGGCCGGTCGCGAAGCTGCGCGGTGAGGAACTGGCGCGTGGCAGCGGGCGCGTTCATGGCGGGGCCGGCGCGCAGCGCCTCGCGGTAGTGCCGGCGCGCAAGTTCGAGCGCGGACATCAGCGTCGCGTAACGGGCCGGACCCAGGCCGCGCAGGTCGAGCAGCGTGGCGGCATCGGCGCTGAGCAGCCGCCGCAGGCTGCCGCCGAAGTGTCGCAACATGTCCCGGGCAACGTCGATCGCGGTGGCGCCGCTATGGCCGGTGCCGATCAGCACCGCGAGCAGTTCCGCGTCGGAAAGCGCCTGGGGCCCCAGTTCCAGGAGCCGTTCGCGCGGGCGTTCGCTCCGCGGCCAGTGGCTGATGTTCGAGCCTTCCCTTGGCTCCGTCCGTTCGTCCATGTGGCATCTTGCCCACGCCGCCGCGGCCCGGAACAGCCGGAAATCCCACGAAAACAACGAATAACGTGGATATAACCCGCAGCGATGGGGCCCAAACCTTTGTGACTGGCGGCCCGCCCCGACGGGTACCGATAATGCCGGTCATGCAAGGCAAGCGTGTATTACTCGGTGTGACCGGCGGCATCGCCGCGTACAAGAGCCCGGACCTGGTGCGCCGTCTGCGCGAGCAGGGCGCGGAGGTACAGGTCGTGCTCACCGCTGGCGCGCGGGAGTTCGTCACCCCGATGACCTTTCAGGCCGTTTCCGGCCGCGAAGTGCGCAGCGATCTGTGGGATCCGGAAGCCGAGAAGGCGATGTCGCACATCGAGCTCGCGCGCTGGGCCGATCTCGTGATCATCGCGCCGGCGACCGCGGACTTCATCGCGCGCCTCGCCACCGGCCAGGCCGACGATCTCCTGACTACCTTGTGTCTCGCGACCGACCGCCCCATCGCGCTCGCGCCCGCGATGAATCGCGTCATGTGGTCGAACGCCGCCACCCAGGCGAACGTCGCGACGCTGAAGGCGCGCGGCATTCACGTCTGGGGACCCGGCGAGGGCGACCAGGCCTGCGGCGAAGTCGGCGCGGGAAGAATGCTCGAGCCCCCGCAGCTCGCGGGGTTCGCGGCCAACATCATCGCGCCCACGGGTCCGCTCGCGGGCAAACGGGTTCTCCTGACCGCCGGGCCGACGCGCGAGCGCATCGATCCGGTCCGATTCATCAGCAATCGCAGCTCGGGAAAGATGGGCTTCGCGGTGGCCGCCGCGGCGCGCGATGCCGGCGCCGACGTGACCATCGTCAGCGGTCCGGTGAATCTCCCCACGCCGCCCGGCGTGAAACGCATCGACGTCGAGAGCGCGGCCGACATGCTGAATGCCGTGCTGAAGAATCTCGACGGCGTGGACATCTTCGTCGCGACGGCCGCCGTCGCCGACTACCGGCCGGCGTCCCCGGTCGAATGCAAGATCAAGAAGACCAACGAGTCGATGGATCTCAAGATGGAGCGCACGGTCGACATCCTCGCGACCGTCGCGGCGCGCGCGCCGCGTCCCTTCGTCGTCGGCTTCGCCGCCGAGACGGATTCCGTGGAACAATACGCGCGACAGAAACTCCTCAAGAAGAATCTCGACATGATCGCGGCCAATGAAGTCGGACACGACAAGGTTTTCGAGAAGGACGACAACGCGCTGCTCGTATTGTGGCGCGACGGCCGGCGCGAATTGCCGCGCGCGCCGAAGGTCACGCTGGCGCGCGATCTCATCGCGCTGATCGCCGAGCGATTCGCCGAACGCGGCCGCCCGCGCATCGCGAGCATCTCGGCATGAATGCGTTGGTGAGCCCGGTGAGCGCGCAGCGCTCGCTCAAGGTGCGCATCCTCGATCCGCGCATCGGCGGTGAATTTCCGCTGCCGGCGTACGCGACCGCGGGATCCGCGGGTCTCGATCTGCGTGCCTGCATCGACGCGCCGCTCACGCTCGCGGCCGGCAAGGCGGAGCTCATCCCCACGGGCCTGGCGATCCACCTCGACGATCCGGGATTCGCGGCGGTGATCCTGCCGCGCTCGGGGCTCGGCCACAAACACGGCGTCGTGCTGGGTAATCTGGTCGGCCTGATCGACTCCGACTACCAGGGCCAGCTCATGGTGTCGTGCTGGAACCGCGGGGCGACGGATTTCGTCGTTCAGCCCGGCGAACGCATCGCGCAGATGGTCGTGGTTCCGGTGGTGCAGGTACGCCTGGAAATCGTCGACGATTTCGCGGCCAGCGCGCGCGGTGCGGGCGGTTTCGGCCACACCGGCACGCGCTAACTACTGCTTCTTGATCCCGTTGTTCGCCTCGGTGAGGCGGGCGGCGGCCGACGAGCGCAGTTCCTTGAACCGCGTGATGTCGTTGTCGAACTGCTCGGTGACGCTCTGCATTTCCGCGCGCCGCGTGGCGAGCAGCTGGTTCTGGGTGCGCAGCTCCGACATCGCGCGCACCATTTCCTCGGCGAGATCGTCGGGCATCCGGCGCGCGCCGGGCTTGGTGTTGTAGGGCGCGAACAACTGCGCGCGCTGCTGCAGGCCGTTCAGGCGAGTGGTGAGGCTTCCGATGTACGCCTCGGCGGCGGAGATCTGCGCGCTGACCTGCGTGAGCCGCGTGTCGCGGACGTTCTCGATCTCCTTCACGGACGGGTAGGTGGAGATCAGGAACATGTCGTGCTGCTTGCGGCGCGCTTCTTCGCGCTGCTTCGCGGCGTGCGCCGCGGACTCGGCCGGGGTCATCTCGGCCTGCTTCTTCTGCACCTCGACGCCATACGAATTGAGCACGTGCTGCTCGCGGTGCGAATACTCGGCGGGAACGTGATCGCCGTAGTGAGTGACGCCTTTTTCATCCACCCACTTGTAGGTGGTTTTCTCCCCGCCGGAACTCGGCTGCGCCGGTTTCGCGCGCTGCGCGGCCGCGCTGTTCGTCAGGACGAGCCCGGTCAGCACGACTGCCAGGAAGGGGATGGCTTTGCGCATACGACCTATTCTGCCCCAGTAGATCCCCCGGCGGATACGGCGCCAACCCCCCAGGCACGCTGGTAGGCAATCAGAGCAGTGGACTGTTCGCTGGAAATGCGAACTGCATCACCCGGCCCCGCGGCCGCGGATTCGATCAGGTCGGCCAGGGTCAGGATGCTCACGCAACGCAGGCCGAACTGGGATGACACCTCCTGCACGGCCGACTGGGTCCCCTGGCCGCGCTCCTGCCGGTCGAGCGCGAGCGCCACGCCGGCGGGAGTCGCGCCGGCCGCGCGGATGATTTCGACCGATTCGCGGATCGCGGTGCCCGCGGTTATGACGTCATCGACGATCACCACACGCCCTCGCAGCGGGCTGCCCACGATGTTGCCGCCCTCGCCGTGGTCCTTGGCTTCCTTGCGGTTGAACGCCCACGGCACGTTGCGGTGATGATGCTCGGCGAGCGCGATGGCGGTGGTCGTCGCGAGCGGGATGCCCTTGTATGCGGGCCCGAACAGCATGTCGAACTCGAGACCCGAGCGGACGAGGGCTGCCGCGTAGCATTTTCCCAGCACCGCGATCGCCTCTCCGTCGTTGAAGAGTCCCGCGTTGAAGAAGTAGGGGCTCTCCCGTCCGGACTTGAGCTTGAAGCTCCCGAAGCGCAATGCGTCGCGCGACAGGGCGAGTTCGATGAATGTGCGCTGATACTCCTGCACGATCTGCGTCTTCCGTATGATGAGGCGGTGCGCATGATAACGGACAACGCATCTTGAGCGACGCCACGGTTGCTCCTTCGACGGCCGGACCGGCCGCGCCGGCGAAGCCGAAAATACGCGACGTCCTGCGCCAGCCCCGCATGCTCGCGATCCTGTTGTTAGGCGGAGCATCCGGACTGCCGAACCCGCTGTCCGAATCCACGATGCAGGCGTGGCTCACCGACCTCGGCATCAGCAACACCGACATCGGCCTGCTCATGTACGTCGCGCTGCCCTATCTGCTGAAGCCTCTGTGGGCGCCGCTGCTCGACCGCTACTCGGTGCCCTGGCTCGGTCGGCGCCGCGGCTGGATCGCAACCTTCCAGCTCCTGCTTGCACTCGGCATCGCCTCGCTCGCGATGTTCGGCGGCGCGCACCAGCTCAGCATCATCGCGGTCATCCTGTTGTTCGTCGTGTTCCTGTCCGCGTCGCAGGACATCGTGATCGACGCGTACCGCACGGACGTCGCGCGGCCGCCCGAGCGCGGTCTCGCGGCCGCGGCGGCCAATCTCGGCTACCGCGCGCTGTCATACGGGTCGCTGTCGGTGGCGTTGATCGTCGCCGACCACGTGAGCTGGCGCGCCGCGTTCCTCACGCTCGCGGGCGCGATGGCGCTGCTGGTGATCGCAACCATCTGGGCGCCCGAGCCCGACGACCCGCGCGGCAAGGAGCTTCCGTCGCTCGCGGATTCGGTGATCATCCCGCTGCGCGAGTTGTTCGGCGTGCCGGGCATGGTCGTGCTGATCGTGCTCATCCTCTTCTACAAGGTGGGCGACGCGTTCGCTCTCAAGTTCTTCACCGCGTTCATGATGCACACCGGCTTCACCAAGACCGAGATCGGCGTGGTGGTGAAAGCGGTGTTGACCACGGGTTCGGTGCTCGGCGCGCTGCTCGGCGGCATCTGGATGATCAAACTCGGCCTGCGGCGCGCGATGTTCCTGTTCGCCATCGTCCAGGCTCTCACCAACCTGGGCTATCTACTGCTGTACGCCATCGGCAAGAGTTACGCGGTGATGGTGGGCGCGGTGGCGCTCGATGCGCTCGCGAGCGGCATGGGCAACATCGCGGCGGTCGCGCTGATGATGGCGCTGTGCGACAAGCGCTTCAGCGCATTCCAGTACGCGTTGCTGTCGATGTTCGCGCTGGCGCCGCGTTACCTGCTCGGCGGCCCCGCCGGCTGGATCGCCGACAATGGCGGATGGGCCGCCTATTACTGGACGAGCTTCGCGCTCGCGGTGCCGGGCATCGCGCTGGTCTGGATCATGCGCCGGCGCATCGACCAGCTCGACAGCGATTCGGCCGTCTCGCGCTGATCCGATGGAAATCGACACCACGCGGGTGTTGTGCTCGCTCGCGGAGCTCGAGGAAACCGGCGGCCGCGGTTTCGCGGTGGGCGAGGGCGACTGGCCGCTGCGCGGTTTCGTCGTGAAGACCGCGAATGGAATCGCCGCGTACGTGAACTACTGCCCGCACGCGGGCCATCCGCTGAACCTCCGGCCTCACAAGTTCCTCACGCCCGACCGCAATCTCATCCTCTGCACGTCCCACGGCGCGCTGTTCGCGCGCGACAACGGGCTGTGCATCGCGGGCCCCTGCGCGGGCCAGTCGCTGACGGCGATTCCGGTGGAAGTGGTGGCGGGCTGCGTGATGCTCGCGCCGGGCGTCGACGTGGAACGCCTGGCGAACGCGCCGCTGTGAGCTAGCTACTTACTCGAACAGGTCGAGGCCTTCGAGTTTGCTCGCGCTCTGCCGCCGGTCGTCGTCGTCGCCGTAGCCCAGCGCGCCGCGCACGTCGTCTTCCTCGGGATCGACGTCGACGGAGCCGGTCCAGTCCTCCGGCGCTTCTATTTCCTCGAGCGTGCCGGCTTCCTTCTCAGCCTGCCAGTCTTCGATGTCCATCTCTTCGACCGTGCCGTCGAAATACTGCAGCTCGATCGTACCGTCGTCTTCGTCGAAGGCGACGACTTCGAACGATTCGCCGCCCTGGATGCGGTACCAGCTGCCGATGGTGGGTTTCATCGAATCCCTCCGAATCGTAGGACTGCTATGCTGCGAGCGACTTCATGTTGCTCCCGAAAATGGGCGCTTTCAACAATAGAATTCGTTGCGCAAAGCATCATGCTCGATCAGGCCATCAAGTTCTTCATCGTCTTCTTCGTCGTCGTCGAACCGATATCGCTCATACCGGTGTTCTCCGGTCTGACCGAAGGTGCGAACGATCGATACAAACACAGGATGGCACTGAAGTCGGTTCTGGTCGCAAGCGGAATCCTCCTACTTTTTGCACTGGGAGGCGCCAGTTTCCTGAGGGCGATGGGCATCGCCATCGACTCCTTCCGGATTTTCGGCGGCCTGTTGCTTTTTCTCATCGCGCTCGAGATGGTGTTCGCCCGCGAATCGGGCACGAGAACTTCCAAGGACGAGGAAGTCGAGAGCAAGAAGCGTGCGGACATCTCCGTATTTCCCCTTGCGTTTCCGTTCATGGCCGGTCCCGGTGCACTGACCACGCTGCTGCTCTGGTTCGGACCGATTCCGGTGACCCAGTTTCCAGTCGAGTTCACGGTCATGTTCCTGTGCGCACTGCTGGTGCTGGTGTTGTGCTGGGTCGCGATGCGGGTGGCCGGGCCGTTCATGAGAATCCTCGGCGTGACCGGGACCAACGTCGCGAACCGCTTGTTTGGCGTCATCCTCGGCGCGCTCGCGGTGCAGTTCGTGGTCGACGGCATCCGCGCGAGCTTCGCTCTTTGAATGACCGCTGATTCGCCGACTCCCACCGCGCGGCCCTCGCTCGCCGCGATGACGACGATGTTCGTCGCGGTGGCGCTCGCGATGATCGGCAACTACTACGTCTACGATTCGATCGGGCCGGTCGCGGAGCTGCTGTCGAGACAACTCGGCTACAGCGACACGCGGATCGGCATTCTCAACGCCGTCTACAGCCTGCCCAACATCGTCATGGTGCTGATCGGCGGCATCCTCGTGGATCGCTTCTCGGCCCGCGCGGTCACGCTCGCGACCACGATCATCTGCTTCGCGGGCGCGGTACTCACCGCGTCGGGCGCGGAGTTCGCGACGATGGTCGTGGGCCGGCTGCTGTTCGGACTCGGCGCGGAGACGATGATCGTCGCCGTAACCGTCGCGCTCGCGCAGTGGTTCGTCGGGCGCTACTTCGCGCTGCTGTTCGCGTTGAACCTCACCTTCGCCCGGCTCGGCTCGTATCTCGCGGATCGTTCGCCGTCATTCGCATCGGACCTGTACGCGCAGGGCTGGCAGCCGCCACTGTGGCTCGCGGCCGGATTCGCGGCGATGGCCGTCGCGGGCGCGATCGTCTACTGGCTCATCGACCGGCGCGAGGCCGCGCGCGGCACGCTGGCCATCGCGCCACCCGGCGATCGTTTCGAGTGGCGCAACCTGCTGCGCTTCCGCGCCGAGTACTGGCTCATCGTCGCGTTGTGCGTGACCTTCTACTCGGTGATCTTTCCGTTCCGCAGCACCTTCTCGATCAAGTATTTCCAGGAGGCCCACGGACTCACGCTCGAGGCGGCGAGCACGCTGAACAGCCACGTGTTCCTCGCCGCGATGTTCGCGACGCCGGCGTTCGGATTGCTCGTGGACCGCATCGGCCGTCACGCGCCGCTTCTCACGTTGGGCGCTCTGACGTTGCCGGCGAGTTTCGCGATGCTCGCGTTCGCAGGCTCGACCTCGCTCGCGGTCGCCACGATCCTGATCGGCATCGCGTTCTCGCTCGTGCCCGCCGTGTTGTGGCCGGCCGTGCCACGGTATGTCGAGGCCTCGCAACTGGGCACCGCCTTTGGACTGATGACGGCCCTGCAGCAAACGGGCGTGTTCCTCGCGAACATCGCCGCGGGCGGCATCAACGACGCGAGCGGTGCGGGAGCGGCGAATCCCGCGGGTTACGACGGGATGTTGTGGTTCTTCGGCTCGATCAGCATGGCCGCGTTCGCGAGCGCGGTGCTGCTGTGGATGCGCGGCCGGCGGGCGACGGCCTGACTAACTAGTCGCCTTTCGCAGCCTGGCCGGATGACGCGGCTAGGCGCCCAGCCGCCGATACGCGAGATCCCACACGCCGTGCCCGAGCCGTGCGCCACGTTTCTCGAAGCGCGTCGGCGCCCGTTCCTCCGGACGCGCCACCCAATCGCCGGTGGGCGAGAGATTCTCGAAGCTCGCGCTCGCGTTCAGCACTTCCAGCATCTGCAGCGCGTAATGCTCCCAGTCGGTCGCGAGCCGGAACATACCTCCGGGCTTCACGCGCGAGGCGACCAGCTGGACGAACGGCGGCTGGATCAGGCGGCGCTTGTGATGCCGCTTCTTGTGCCAGGGATCCGGGAATAACACGAGCACCTCGTCGAGCGCGCCGGCGGGGATCTGGTCGCGCAGGACTTCGACCGCGTCATGCGCGCTTGCGCGAACGTTCGTGAGATTGTCGCGTTGCGTGAGCATGAACAGGTGTCCGACTCCTGGCCGATGAACCTCGATGCCCAGATAGTCGCGTTCCGGATGCGCGGCCGCGAGCGCCGCGAGGTTCTCGCCGTTGCCGAAGCCGATCTCGAGCGTGCGTGGCGCGCTCCGTCCGAAAAGGACATCGAGATCGAGCGGCGCGGGCGAATAGTCGACGCCCATTTGCGGCCACAACTCTTCGAGCGCGCGCGACTGGCCCGCGGTCATGCGGCCGGCGCGCACGACGAAACTGCGAATGGCGCGACGATTCGGCTCGTTCATCGCGCGCACTCGAGTCTTTCGTACAAGGCGGCAAAGCCGCGCGCGGCGTGTTCGAGCGCTTCCTGCCAGTGAGCGGCGGAGTCCGCGTCCGCGCCATCCGTCACGTATTTCGCGCAGGCAAAGGGCACGTTCTCCGCGACGCACACACGCGCGAGTGCGAACGCCTCCATGTCGACGACGTCGCCATCGATCTCGTGTTCGTGCGTGGCGAACGAATCCGCGGTCGAGCAGGTCGCATGCGGCAGGTCGGAGAACACGCGCGGAAACGCGATCGTGGGCGGCGTCTCATCGAAAGGCGTGACGCCGCGCGGAAAACCCAGCCCGCTCACGTCCATGTCACGCTGCACGAACCGGTCGCAGGCGACCAGCGTGTGAGCCACGACCGACCGGCTGCCGGCCGTGCCGAGATTGACCACGAGCGGCAGCGCCTCACCCGTGCAGCGGATCTCCGCGAGGCGCCTCGCGAGCGTGGACGCGGCGTTCACCTTGCCGACGCCGGTATAGAGGACGCTGGCCCCGGCCTTTTCCAGGAGCCCGCGCGATTCCTGCGGGAGGGCCATGACGATCAATGACTTCGGTTGCTGCATGTTGTCCGGTTGAGATGACGCAAGTCGCTCGGCTATCCTGAGGATCCCCGGCGCGGGTGTAGTTCAATGGTAGAACTGTAGCTTCCCAAGCTACTAACGTGGGTTCGATTCCCATCACCCGCTCCATTTGATTTCTCGCCGCGTCTCATGACGGGCGGCTGACATGGGATAGTCTTCGTCTCATGCTCACGCTGCTGAAGCTGAAGCTCGCCGAGACCCTCCGGGCCGTCGCCCCGCTGATCATCGCCGTCTGCGTGCTGCAATTCACGGTGGTCGGCGCCTCGACCGCGGCCTTCGTGCAGTTCCTCGCGGGTTCGGTGCTCGTCACGCTCGGATTGCTGCTGCTCCTGACCGGCATCGATTTCGGAATCCTGCCGATGGGCCGCTTCATCGGCGCCAAGCTCGCGGACCGCAGTTCCATATGGCTGCTGCTCGCCGTCGCGTTCGCGCTCGGATTCGCGACCACGGCGGCGGAGCCGGACGTGCTCGTGCTGGCGGCGCAGGTCGACGAAGCCTCGCGCGGCGAGTTGCCGAGCCAGCGGATGGTGTACGTGATCGCGATGGCGGTCGGATTGTTCGTCGTCATCGGGTTCCTGCGACTCGTCCTCGGCTTCTCCATGCGCTGGCAGCTCACGGTGATGTACGCGTTGACGCTCGTGCTCACGTTCCTCGCGCACGGAGCGATGGTCCCGCTCGCGTACGACGCCGGCAGCGTGA
>JAEZCN010000247.1 GCA_023433515.1 Pseudomonadota bacterium | reverse complement strand
CGGGGGGGGCCGGGGCCCCCGCGCCCCGCGGCGGCATTGCCGGTTCAGGCGGCTCGCGACTTGGGCAAGCCCGCGTAAAGCAGCCCCGAGCCGATCAGGAATACCCCGACCGCGGCCGTCACCGCCTGCGCCGCGCCGGACAGGCTCGTGGCGCTCACGCACAGCTCCCAGTTGAACCCGATCGACACCGCCAATGTCACGCCGACCAACGCGATGATGCTGCCGGCCGTGACCAGCGGCGTGTGGCGCGAATGGAGGTCCACGCCCGCGTCGACGTTCACGGGATCGAACCGTCCGCGGAACCAGAACCAGAAGATGGCGAGACTGATCAGGTGCATGAACGCGGCCCAGATGAACACGAGCTGCTGCTTGCCCGTCCACTGGATCGCCAGCGCCGCGAGCAATGCGATGAACATGCCGCCGATGCCGCCCGCCGTCGCTCCGAGGCCGACGACCGAGCCCGACACTCTTTGCGGAAACAGGTCGGTCGCGGAAGTGAACAGGTTCGCCGACCACGCCTGGTGACAGGCCGTGGCGAGCGTGATCAGCGCGACGCACAACACGAAGTTGTCCGTGAAGTAGGCGATGATCGATCCCGGCATGAATATGGCCGCGAGCAACATCGTGGTCATGCGCGCCTTGCCCACGTGCCAGCCGCGGCGAATCAGGTAGCCGGACAACCAGCCGCCGGCGATCGAGCCGATGCTCGAGCCCGTGTAGATGACGGCCATGAGTCCGGCGCTCTTGAGCAGGTTCTGCCCGCGTTCCGCGCTGAGGTACGAAGGCAGCCAGAACAGGTAGAACCACCACACCGGATCCGTCAGGAACTTGCCGATCAGGAACGGCCAGATCTGCCGGTAACGCACCATCGCAGACCAGGGTAGTTTGGTCGACTCCTGGGCGGCGGGCTGTCCCGAGCGGATGTAGTCGAGTTCGGCGGCGCCCACTTTGGGATGCGATTCCGGCGAACCGAAGCTGCGCTGCCAGAAATACAGCCAGATGAAGCCGGCCAGTCCCATGATGACGAACGCCCACTGCCACCCGACCTCGTGCGCGAGCACCACGGTCAGCGGTGCGGCGATCACACCGAGACTCGTGCCGGAGTTGAAAACGCCCGTCGCGAGCGCGCGCTCCTTCTGCGGAAACCACATCGCCACGGCCTTGATGGACGCGGGAAAATTCGCGGCCTCGGCCATGCCGAGCAGGAAACGCATGATCACGAAGCCCATCACGGTGCCCACGAGTCCGTGACCCGCCGCCGCGAGCGACCAGACGATCAACGCGACCGCGAGGCTCTTCTTCACACCGAACTTGTCGATGAAGATGCCGGCCACCGACGGGAACGCGGCGTACGCGCCGACGAACGCGAACACGATCCATCCGTAGTCGACTTCCTGCCAGCCCAGCTCCCCTTCGAGAATGGGCTTGAGCACGCCGAGCGCATTGCGATCGATGTAGTTGATCGTCGTGCAGACGAACAGCAGCGCGCAGATCACCCAACGGTAGTTGCCGACCTTCGTCGCAGTGCCGGCCTTCGTGCCACCGGTGTCATCCGAGATGTTGATAGAACTCATTCAGCTTCCCCCCAGGGCCATGATGCAGGGCAGTTCGTCGATCAAAGCTTGTAGGCTTTCTTCGGAGATTCGTACGCGAGCTGCGGCGCGAGCTCAGCCGCTTCGTCCTCGGGCAGGCGATGTTCCGCCACGAGACGCGCCAGGAATGAGCAGTCGATGCGTCGGGCCACGTCATGGCGCGACGGAATGGAAAGAAACGCGCGCGTGTCGTCGTTGAAACCCACGGTGTTGTAGAAACCCGCGGTCTCCGTGGTCTGCTCACGGAAACGCATCATGCCTTCCGGGCTGTCATGGAACCACCAGGCGGGACCGAGCTTGAGCGCGGGATAGTGCCCGGCGAGTGGCGCGAGCTCGCGCGCGTAGCTGGTCTCGTCGAGCGTGAACACGATGATCGTGAGAGCGGGATCGTTGCCGAAGCGATTCAGCAATGGGCGCAGCGCGCCCACGTAGTCGGTGCGCATCGGGATGTCGGCGCCGACGTTCGGGCCGAATTTGTCGAACAGCGGCGCGTTGTGATTGCGCCAGGAGCCGGGATGGATCTGCAGCACGAGCTTGTCGTCGAGACTCATGCGCGCCATCTCGGTGAGCATCTGGCCGCGGAACAGGTCCGCGTCGCCGGGCTGCGCGGCGTTGCGCACGATGCGATGGAACAGCGCCTCGGCATCGGCGGGCGACAGGTCCGCGGTGCGCGCCGTCGGATGTCCGTGATCGGTCGAGGTTGCGCCCATCACCGCGAAGAACGCGCGGCGCTTGCGATGCGCGGCGAGGTAGCCGCGCCACGAGAGCGCGTCTTCACCGGTGAGCTCGCTGAATTTCTTCAGGTTATCGAGGAAACCGGCCGCATCGGGATCGACGACATTGTCGGGACGGTAGGCCGTGATCACGCGTCCATGCCAACCGCTCTTGCGGATGGTGACGTGATGCAGCAGGTCGTCCAGCGGCGACTCGGTCGTGGCGAGCGCCTCGATGTTGAACCGCTCGAACAGCGCGCGCGGCCGGAACTCGGGCTTCTGCAGCTTCTCGGCGATGCGGTCGTAGGTGGCGTCGGCGTTTCCGGGCGTCAGCGGGATCGGCGCGTCGAACACGCTCGACAGCACCCAATCGAACCACATGCGCGACGGCGTGCCGCGAAATAGATAGTAGTGCTTCGCGAACAGGCGCCAGATCTTGCGCGAGTCGCGCTCCGTGTTGCCCCCGTCCACGCGGGCGACGCCGAATTCCTCGAGCTTGACGCCCTGGCTGTACAGCATACGGAAAACATAGTGGTCGGGCGTCAATAAGAGGCTTGCTGGATCCGCGAACGGGACGTTGTCCGCGAACCACTTGGGATCGGTGTGCCCGTGCGGGCTGATGATGGGCAGATCCTTTACGAGGGCATACAGGTCGCGCGCGATGGATCGAGTGGTGGGATCGGCCGGAAAAAGCCGATCGGGATTGAGTTTGTCCATATTGGTAGTATGCGGCCCGTCAGTACGGTCACCTTTCGTGCCCGGACGGGCGAAGTTAATTCTTAATGCGGAAGGGAGCAATGGGCG
This sequence comes from Pseudomonadota bacterium, assembly GCA_023433515.1. Lineage (GTDB taxonomy): Bacteria > Pseudomonadota > Gammaproteobacteria > Steroidobacterales > Steroidobacteraceae > CADEED01. The sequence goes on along the minus strand of JAEZCN010000247.1, from coordinate 20,778 downwards.
TGAGCATCGCGGAGTCGAATAATTCAAAGATCGGGTCGGCACGTGACCGTGAGATCGTTTCCGCGGAGGTCATCGTCACCTGCCCCGCGCGCAACTTCGTCACGCTCAAGATCGTCACGCGTTCAGGTGTCACCGGTATCGGCGACGCGACGCTCAACGGTCGCGAGCTCGCGGTGGCGTCGTATCTCAAGGACCACCTCGTGCCGAATCTCATCGGCCGCGACGCGGGACGCATCGAAGACATCTTCCAGTTTTTCTACAAGGGCGCGTACTGGCGACGCGGCCCGGTCACGATGACCGCGATCGCCGCGGTCGACGTCGCGCTGTGGGACATCCTCGGAAAGATGGCGAACCTGCCGCTGTATCAATTGCTCGGCGGCCGCTCGCGCGATGGCGTGCTCGTGTATGGCCATGCGAACGGCAAGGACATCGACGAATGCAGCGACGAGGTCGGCAAGTACATCGCACAAGGGTACAAGGCGATCCGCGCGCAGAGCGGCGTGCCCGGCATCAAGAAAGCCTACGGAATCAGCAATCTCAAGAACGCCTATGAACCTGCCGAGAGCGAACTGCCGCTCGAGACCGTCTGGTCGACTCCGAGGTATCTCGAGTTCGTGCCGGAACTCTTCGAGCGGCTGCGCAAGGACCACGGCAACGAGATCGAACTGCTGCACGACGTGCATCATCGATTGACGCCGAACGAAGCGGCGCGGCTCGGCAAGTCGCTCGAACCCTATCGCCTGTTCTGGCTGGAAGACTGCACGCCGGCGGAAAACCAGAAATCATTCGAACACGTGCGCCGTCACACGGTGACGCCGCTGGCCGTCGGTGAAGTGTTCAACAGCATCTGGGACTGCAAACATCTCATCGAGAATCAGTTGATCGACTACATCCGCACGACCATCGTGCACGGCGGCGGCATCACGCACGTGCGCCGCATCGCGGACTTCGCGGCGCTGCACTCGGTGCGCACCGGATTCCATGGCGCTACGGACCTGTCGCCGGTGTGCATGGGCGCGGCGCTGCACTTCGATACCTGGGTCCCCAACTTCGGCATCCAGGAATACATGAAACACGCGCCGGAGACCGACGCGGTGTTTCCGCACGACTACACGTTCAAGGACGGCCGCCTGCATTGCGGCGAGTCGGCGGGACACGGCGTGACGATCGACGAGAAGCTCGCCGCGAAGTATCCATACAACCCGAAGCAGCTTCCGATCGCGCGTCTCGAAGACGGCACGATGTGGGATTGGTAGGGGACATTCCTCGTTTCACGAAATGGGGACATTCCTCATTTTCTTGTAACAATCGTCTCGGACATTTCGCATCCGCAGACACATCCGATTGTTACAAGAAAATGAGGAATGTCCCCATTTCCACCCGTTGACCGCTACTTGTCGAAGTAGCGCGCGGCGAAATCCAGGAAGGTCGGCCAGTTCGGTCCCGACGTATGTCCGCCCGCGTGCTGGCGCCACGCGAGTTCACCCTGAGTCAGAGACGTTTCGATGGGCGGAAATTCCGTCGTATCGAGCGCGCGCTTCCCTAACAACTTCCAGACCGGACCTGCCGCGACCGTCGACATGAACATGCCGCGCGGATCGACCCAGGCATCGCCTTCGGCGGGATTCCCGGTGCCGATGAACAGCGGCCGCGGCGCCGCGAGCGCGATCAGCTCGTGCGAATCGACCGGAAGATCGTTGGGGGTGAGAGGCCCCGCGTACTTGATGTAGTTGCCGGCCATCCAGTGGTACTCGCCACTCCCGGCGACGTTCTCGAGCAGCTCGCCGATGCGCCTGCGATGCAGCGCCGCGCCGCCCATGCCCGACGAGCCGATGAAGCCGATGGAGTAACGCGGCTCGTACGCCATCGTCACGAGCGCGGCCTTGCCGAAGCGCGACACGCCTTCGATGACCGCACGCTTCGCGTCCACTTCCGGATTCGTCTCGAGATAGTCGAGCAGGCGCGATGCTCCCCACGCCCAGGCGCGCAATGCGCCCCAATCGTCTGGCTTGCGTGTCTGTCCCTTGTTGACGAGCCCGATGATGCCCTTCGTGAGGCCGGCGCCGTTGTCCGCCTGGATCGTGCTGGTCGAGAGAATCGCGTAAGCCCAGCCGCGCGCGATGATCTGCTCCTGCCACGTCGGTGACGGCGGCGCGGGAAAACGTCCGCGGAATTCGAACGGAAAGAACTCGACGATCACCGGCACGCCGCGGGCGTCTTTCGGCGTCGTGAGCTCTGCCTCGATGTCGACACCGACCAGTGGATAGGCCGAGTTGTCGACGTGGCCGACCAGCCTGCGGAACACCACCGGGTTGCCGCCGACCATTTCCTCGCGCGTCTCCTTCACCGACCAGGTCACGCCGGGCACGTTCTCCGGCATGCGGCCATACACCTCGCGGTCGAACAGCTCGACGATTTCCGGGCGTCGTTTCTTCCACCAGGTCGTCGCGTCCTTGACGGGCTTGCCGTTCGCGAGCGTCAGCACGGCGGGCAAGTCCGGATGCGGATTGCCCTTCGATTCGTCGTAGTTAGCCGCGTTCGGCGCGCCCGGATCGCGGCCATTCGCTCCCTGGCGAATAGCCGTGATGCCGAGCTTCTCCATCATGAGCCTGTGATCCTGCTCGGCGGTGAGTTCGAGCGGCGGAACAGGATCGGAGGCGAACGCGCTCGTCGCCGACAGCAGCCACATCAATCCACCGACGACGGCGGTGCGCATGCCCCTCCCCCTTCGACCGCTCACGTGCGGCCGGGCGCGTACGGGAACTCCAGCGACTTGTAGTACTCGAGCGGATGCTCCGGCGGCGCGAATCCCGCGGGCAGCGGCAGCCCGTTGATGCTCTGGAAATACGCGATGTTCGCGTCCCGCCACCACTTCGCCTCCTTCTCCTGGATCGCGAGGAACGTCGAGATCTGCGCGAAACGGTCCGGATCCACGAAGCGCTCGAGCCCGGCCCAGGTGCGGCGCATCTGGCTAACTACCTCGACGCCGTGCGTGTAGCGGTGCACGATCTCGTGCCACAACGTGCGGCCCGACGACACGCGGTAGTCCCACGGCAGGTGATGGAACCAGAGCAGGAAGTCCTCGGGCGTTTTCTTCGGGTTCGCGAACGTCGCGGCGACCTTCGGATGATATTGCGAAGTGGCGTCGCTGCCCTTAGGGGTGCGATCGAAACCAATGCCTCCCTTGTCCGCGCGGTGGAAATAGGTCGGGTTCCAGTCCTCGCGCTCGAGATCGTTCACCCAGGGCGCGGGACCGTAGTGATGACTGGTGCCCATCAGGTGAGTGAGTCCGAGCGGCGTCATGTAATCGACCGCGGCCTGGTGCGAACCCATCATCATCGCCACCACCGGCTCGACGAATGCCGGGTCGTGCGAGAAGGTCATGCGCACCCATTCCGTCGCGATGTCGCGCGCCGATGCGGTCGGATCCCAGGCGAGACGCCCGAAGGCGAACCAGTTCGCCTGGTCGAAAATCGATCCCGACCAGTTGCGGTCGACGCCGATGTTGGCGACGCCGGCCATGCCGGTGAGCTTGTATCCGTGCAGATCGCCGTCGACGACCTTCGCGACCGTCGATCCCTTGCCCTTCACGTACGTGTCGGCATCGAGCGCTTCTTCGAACAGCGTGCCCAGGTAAACCAGGTGCGTGGCGAAGCCGAGATATTCCTTGGTGATCTGGAACTCCATCATCAACGGCGTCTTCGGCATCGCGCCGAACAGCGGATGGAACGGCTCGCGCGGCTGGAAGTCGATCGCGCCGTTCTTCACCTGCACGAGCACGTTGTCGGCGAACTTGCCGTCGAGCGGAACGAACTCGTCGTAGGCCTGCTTGGCGCGGTCCGTCGGAACCTCATTCGAGTAGACGAACGCGCGCCACATCACGATGCCGCCGTGAGGAGCGACCGTCTCGGCGAGCATGTTCGCGCCGTCGACATGCGTGCGTCGGTAGTCCTGCGGACCCGGCTGGCCTTCCGAATTCGCCTTGACGAGGAATCCGCCGAAGTCCGGGATCGCGCGATAGATCTCGTCGGTCTTCGCCTTCCACCACGCACGCACCTCCGGATCGAGCGGATCCGCGGTCTTGAGTCCGCCGAGTTCGATCGGCGCACTGAAGCGCGCGGTGAGATACACGCGGACCCCGTACGGACGAAGCACGCCGGCGAGCGCCGCGGTCTTGGCGATATAGGGCGCGGAAAGGGCCGTCGCGTTGGCGTTCACGTTCGTGAGGACCGTGCCGTTGATGCCGAGCGAAGCGCAGGCGCGCGCGTAGTCCGTGTAGCGCGGATCGAGATAATCCGGCAGCCTGTGCCAGTCCCAGATCGACTGGCCCGCGTAACCGCGTTCCACGTGGCGATCCAGGTTGTCCCAATGATTGAGCAGGCGGAGCTGCGTGCCCGGACGCGAGACCAGGTCCAGCGATGCGAGCGGCTGGCCGGTCTGGATGAGCCTGAGGAAATGAAATGCGCCATACAGCACACCCACGTCGCTGTTGGCCGCGATGACCGTCGCCGGTTGCCCGTTCACAACGACGCTGCGGATCACGAATCCCTCGTCGCCCACCCGCTCGAGGCCCAGCGGCAGTCCAGCCACGATCGACGAGCTGCGCGGCGTGCCGTACACCACCGCACCGGCGCCGGTCGGCTGCGCCACTTGCGGAACGTCCCGGCCCGCAAGACCGCTCAATCCGCGGCTCAGCTCCGCCGCGGCGACTGCCAGGCTCGGAGTTTTCGTGTCACCGACGATTTCGCGAACGTGGGAATCGAGATGGGCGCGCACGGCGGGTGCGGCGTCGCGATACCGCAACCAGACGTCATAGCCATCCTCGGCCATTGCGGGGAGCCCCAGTCCGACAAGTGCGGCGCAGGAGATGAGGGTGCGACCAAGTCGCGAAACGGAAGGATGTATGTTCATTGCAGATTGGACTTTCGTTGGGTAATGAATCTATTGTTAACGCTAACGCAGTCCTTGCGCCAGTTGGTTGGGTAATCGATTGAGCGAGCCAGGCAATCGCGGTAACGACGGCGGGTCGCGCATCTCGGAGAAATCCGGTCGACGCAAGGGAAGTGCGGTCACGATTCACGAAGTCGCGCGGCACGCCAACGTTTCGCCGATGACCGTTTCGCGCGTGATCAATGGCGAGAGCAACGTGCGTGACACCACGCGCGAAATCGTCATGGAAGCCGTGCGCGCGCTCAACTACCGGCCGAATCCCGCGGCGCGTGTTCTCGCGGGCGCGCGCGACACGCGCATCGCTCTCATCTATTCGAATCCCAGCGCCTCTTATCTATCCGAAATGCTGGTCGGCGCGCTCGACGGCTCGCACCGCACGGCCGCGCAACTCGTGCTCGACCGCTGGGACGATCTCAAGCCCGCCGCGGAAAAAGCCGCGGCGCAGAAGTTGGCCGAAGGCATCGCGGGCGTGATCCTGCCGCCGCCGCTGTGCGAATCGAAGGCGATCGCCGCGGCATTCGCGGCCGAAGGTGTTCCCGCCGTCGCGCTCGCGACCGGCCGCGCCCGCGAAGACGTCTCGTGCGTGCGCATCGACGATTTCAACGCCGCGCGCGAGATGACGCAGCACCTCATCACGATGGGGCACACGCGCATCGCGTTCATCAAGGGCCAACCAACGCAGACCGCGAGCACGCAACGCCTCGAAGGATTCCAGGCCGCGATGGACGAAGCGGGCATCGAGGTCGATCCCACGTTGGTCATCCAGGGATTCTTCTCCTACAAGTCGGGACTCGAGGCTGCCGAGAAGCTGCTCGCGCGCAAACGCATGCCGACCGCGATCTTCGCGAGCAACGACGACATGGCCGCGGCTGCCATTTCAGTGGCGCATCGTCGCGGTCTCGATGTTCCCAACGATCTTTCGGTGGTCGGCTTCGACGACACGCCGATCGCCACCACCGTGTGGCCCGAACTCACGACGGTCCGTCAGCCGATCGCCGCGATGGCGGAAGCGGCGATCAACCTGTTGCTCCACAAGATCCGCCGCCCGAAGGATCGCCACGTCAATCAGTCCGTGGATCACCTCGTTCCCTACGTGCTCGTGAAGCGGGATTCCGTCGCTCCTCCGCGCAAGGCGTAGTCGAAAAAACGTGCGAAATATGTCCCCGGAAAATGGGGTGCCGCAGCTCTCGCGGCCAAGCTTGCTTATTGATAACGCTATCACTAGGCTCTTGCGACCACTGGTCGGGGGGCGCCGATCGCGCACGCCAGCGGGTCCGAAAATCATAATCTCATCAAGGAGATAGCGCGTGTCTCAATCTTCGGCTACGGCCCCGGGTGAAAGCACCCACACTGGGCTTCTCATCACGCTGACCTGCATCGCCGCACTCGGCGGATTCCTCTTTGGTTACGACTCCGCGGTGATCTCCGGCGCGGTCGAATCGATCAAGCAGAACTTCGTCGCGCCGATGGGCCTCGCCGAAGAAGCCCGGCTCAGTCTCGAAGGATTCACGATCGCGGGCGCGCTGTGGGGCTGCCTCATCGGCGGCGCGATCGGCGGCGTCATGGCGCACTATCTCGGCCGTCGCGGTGGACTCATCGTCGCGGGCATCCTGTTCTTCATCTCCTCGATCGGTTCGGCCTGGCCCGAATCGGCGATCGGCGCCATCGGATCGGTTCTGACTCCGCTGATCAACGCGCTGCTGTGGTTCCTGAACCTGTTCTTCGAGGACGCGCCCTATCTATCGTTCGGCGAGCCGATCACGAACTTCATCGGCCATCGTCTGTTCGGCGGCATGGGCATCGGCCTCGCCTCGATGCTCGCGCCGATGTACATCGCGGAAATCGCGCCGCCCTCCAAGCGCGGCTCGCTGGTCACCTACCAGCAGATCGCGATCGTCACCGGTATCACGGTGTCGTACTTCGTGAACTACTTCATCAAGAAGTTCGGCGGCGCGGGCGACGACACCTGGGTGCACGACCAGGGCTGGCGCTGGATGCTCGCGTGCTGCGCGATCCCGGCCGGCATCTTCGCGCTGCTGCTGCTGTTCGTTCCCGAGACGCCGCGCGGCCTCATGCTCAAGGGCAAGGAGCAGAAGGCCCGCGAAGTGCTCACGAAGCTCGCCAACGAGCATGAAGCGAAGATCGTCCTCGCCGAGATCGACGCCTCGCTCAAGGAAACGGCCGGCAAACTCTTCTCTTATGGCGGCCTCGTGATCGTGGTGGGTATCCTGCTCTCCGCGTTCCAGCAGCTCGTCGGCATCAACGCGGTGCTCTACTACGGCCCGCAGATGTTCGAGAACATGGGCTTCAAGGGTGACGCCTCGTTCGCGCAGACCGTGATCATGGGCATCGTCATGACGGTGTTCACCGTGGTCGCGACTGTCACCGTGGACAAGTGGGGCCGCAAGCCGCTGCTGATCCTCGGCGCGATCATCATGGCCGTCGCCATGATCGCGCTCGGCTTCATGTTCAACGCGGGCTCGGTCGGCCTGGGCGCCCTCATCGTGGTCTGCATCTACATCGCCGGTTTCTCGCTGTCGTGGGGCCCGGTCGTGTGGGTGATGCTCGCCGAGATCTTCCCGAACTCCATCCGCGACAAGGCGATGGCCATTGCCGTCGCGGCGCAGTGGTTCATGAACTGGGTGGTCACGGTGACCTTCAACATCATGGACGGCAGCACGCGGCTCAACGAAGCGTTCAACCACGGCTTCGCGTACTGGCTGTACGGCGGCTTCAGCGTGCTCGCCGCCCTGTTCGTCTGGAAGTTCGTTCCGGAGAGCAAGGGCATGTCGCTCGAGGACATGCAGAAGCTCTGGAAGAAGGCTCCGGCGGCGACCGCGGCAACGACGACCGCTTGAACGTGTGATCGAGTCCCGCGGTCCTTTGCCCAGGGCAAAGCGGCCGCGGGACTCTGCTTCGGATGAATATGATCGAACATCTCTCTTCCGACTGGCGGCAGGCCGTCCTCGTCGGACGCATCCTGACTCGCGAAGGACCGACGCCGGTCGTCGTCGTCGACGGCCGCGTGCGCGACGTTTCACGTCATGCCCCGACCGTTTCACAATTGCTGAACGGCTGGAACGGCACGATTCCGGCGGGCGCCGACCTCGGCCCGCTCGAGTCCCTGGGGTTGACGCGCGCCTTCGCCGAGACGAAGGAAACGCGCCTGCTCTCGCCCTTCGACCTGCAATGCGTCAAGGCGAGCGGCGTCACGTTCGCGATCTCCGCGATCGAACGCGTCATCGAAGAACGTTGCCGCGGCGACGCGAGCAAGGCCGAATCGCTGCGCGCGAGCCTGCGTGATCGTATCGGCGCCGACATCCGCTCGGTGAAGCCGGGCTCCGAGCAGGCGAAGAAGCTCAAGTCGGCGCTGATCGCCGACGGACTATGGTCGCAGTACCTCGAAGTCGCGATCGGACCGGACGCCGAGATCTTCACCAAGTCGCCGACGCTCTCGTCGGTCGGCTGGGGCGACTGGATAGGCGTGCGTTCCGACTCCGCGTGGAACAATCCCGAGCCGGAAATCGTGCTCGCGGTAGATAGTGCCGGCCGCATCCTCGGCGCCACGCTCGGCAACGACGTGAACCTGCGCGACATCGAGGGCCGCAGCGCCTTGCTGCTCGGCAAGGCGAAGGACAACAACGCGAGCTGCGCCATCGGCCCGTTCATCCGCATGTTCGACGGGAAATTCACGCTCGACGACGTGCGCCAGGCGGTGGTCAAGCTCGAGATCGAGGGCGAGGACGGCTTCAGGCTCGACGGACAGAGCTCGATGTCGCAGATCAGCCGCGATCCGACCGAACTCGTCGGTCAGACCATCTGCAAACACCACGCTTATCCCGACGGATTCGCGCTGTTCCTCGGCACCATGTTCGCGCCCATCGTGGACCGCGAAGTGGCCGGCCAGGGGTTCACGCACAAGATCGGCGACGTCGTGCGCGTTTCGTCCGAGAAACTCGGCACGCTCGAGAACAAGGTGACGACCTGCTGCAAGGCGCCCGTGTGGACCTTCGGCATCACGGACCTGATGCGCAATCTCGCGAAGCGCGGCCTCATCAACTCCTGAAATGGACATCCGAACATGAGCAATACCAAGCAGCTGAGCCACTACATCGATGGGCAATGGGTTTCGGGCGCCGCGGCGTCCGATAGTCTGAATCCCTCCGATACGCGCGACGTCGTCGCGAAAGTGCCCGGCGGCGACAAGCAGACGGTGGACGCCGCCGTCTCCGCCGCGAAGGCCGCGTTTCCCGCGTGGGCCAACGCGAGCCCCGAAGTTCGTTCCGACCTGCTCGACAAGGTCGGCTCGCTGATCATGGCGCGTGCCGACGATCTCGGCCGACTGCTTTCGCGCGAAGAAGGCAAAACCTTTCCCGAGGGCAAGGGCGAAGTCATGCGCGCCGCGCGCATTTTCAAGTTCTTCGCCGGCGAGGCGCTGCGCCGCCACGGGGTGACGGTGGACTCCACGCGCCCGGGCGTCGCGGTCGAAACCTTTCGCGAGCCGCTCGGCGTATTCGCGATGATCACGCCGTGGAATTTTCCGATCGCGATCCCGGCCTGGAAGAGCGCGCCGGCGCTGGCCTTCGGCAACACCGTGGTCATCAAGCCCGCCTCGCTGACGCCCGCAACGGCGCACGCGATGACGGAGATCATCCACGAAGCGGGCTTCCCGAAGGGCGTGTTCAATCTCATCCTCGGCGGCGGCTCCATGGGTGGCGCGCTGGTCGAACATCCCGACGTCGTCGGTGTGTCGTTCACGGGCGGACAGAGCACGGGCGAGAGCGTGGCGAAGGCCGCGATGTCGCACAACGCGCGCGTGCAGCTCGAGATGGGCGGCAAGAATCCGCTCGTCGTGCTCGATGACTGCGATCTCGACCGCGCGGTGCAGTGCGCGCTCGACGGCGGCTTCTTCGCGACCGGCCAGCGTTGCACGGCGTCGAGCCGGATCATCGTGACGCAGGGCATCCACGACAGATTCGTCGAAGCGCTCGCGGCGCGCGTGAAGGCGCTCAAGGTCGGGGACGCGCTCGCGGCAGACACCCAGATGGGTCCGCTCGCGAGCGAAGCGCAGCTCGCGACCACACTCTCCTATATCGACATCGCGACGAAGGAAGGCGGCCGCAAGGTCGTCGGCGGCGACGCGTTGAAGCTCGACAAGCCGGGCTACTACGTCGCTCCCGCGCTGATCGCGGACACCCGGCTCGACATGCGCATCAACTGCGAGGAAGTCTTCGGACCCGTCGCGTCGACGCTGCGCGTCAAGGATTACGACGAGGCGCTCGCCGCGGCCAACGCGGGCGAGTTCGGCCTCTCGGCCGGCATCATGACCACCTCGCTCAAGTACGCGCGTCATTTCGTGCGCAACGTGCGCGCGGGCATGGTCATGACGAACCTGCCGACCGCCGGCGTCGACTACCACGTGCCGTTCGGCGGCACGCGCAAGTCGAGCTTCGGCCCGCGCGAACAGGGCTTCGCGGCCGTCGAGTTCTACACGCAAGTCAAGACCAGTTATACCTGGGCCTGAGGTCTCGAAGTAAAATGTCCCACGCTGTTTATCCTTCCCTTGCCGGCAAGACCGTCGTCGTGACGGGCGGCGGTTCCGGCATTGGTGAAGCCGTCGTCGAAGGCTTCGTTCGGCAGAAGTCCCGGGTGTTCTTCCTCGACATCGCGGAAGCGGATTCGAAGGCCCTCGTCGATCGGCTTGGCGGCGTGCCGCAATTCTTGAAATGTGACCTGACCGATGTGAAGGCGCTCAAGGCGGCCTTCACGCAGATCGAAGGCACCGCGGGTCCGATCGACGTGCTCGTCAACAACGCGGCGAACGACGACCGGCACAAATTCGAAGACGTCACGAGCGAATACTGGGACCAGCGCATCGCCGTGAATCTCAAGCACATCTTCTTCGCGGCGCAGGCCGCGGCGGCCGGCATGAAGCGCAACGGTGGCGGCTCCATCATCAATCTCGGCTCGGTGTCCTGGCATCTCGCCCTGCCCTCGCTGCCGATTTACGAAACCGCGAAAGCCGGCATCGAAGGCCTGTCGCGTTCGCTGGCGCGCGACCTCGGCGAGGCGAACATCCGGGTCAACACGGTGGTGCCGGGCGCGATCCGCACTCCCCGACAGATGAAGCTCTGGCATACGCCGGAGGAAGAAGCCAAGATCCTTGCCCAGCAGTGCATCAAGGCGCGTGTCGACCCCATCCACGTCACCGCGATGATCCTGTTCCTGGCGTCCGATGACGCGAAGATGTGCACGTCGCACAGCTACTGGGTGGATGCCGGCTACTGTTGATGAGGCTCAATGTCGCAAGTCGAGTGCGTATGGCCAATAGCCGCGGAGCTTGGTGAAGGCCCACTCTGGTCGGCCTCCGAGCAGGCTGTCTGGTTCGTCGATATCAAAGGACTCGCCATCCACCGCTTCCATCCGGAAAGCGGTGAAAAGCGCTCCTGGCCCGCGCCCGCGCGCATCGGGTTCCTGTTGCCCACGCGCGAGGGCTGGCTGATCGCCGGCCTGAAGACGGGCCTGCACCGCTTCAACCCTGAGACCGGCAATTTCTCGCTGCTGCACGTCGTCGAGCCGCACGCACCTAACAACCGCCTCAACGACGGTTTCGTCGACTCCGAAGGCTTCCTGTGGTTCGGGTCGATGGACGACAACGAAGAGGAGCCGAGCGGCGCGCTGTACCAGCTCACCTCGATGGGCTGCATCACGCGCGATCCCGGCTACGTCGTCACGAACGGCCCGGCCGAATGTCCGCGCGGCCGCGTGCTCTATCACACCGACACGCTCGCGGGCGTCATCTACGCATTCGACCGCGCGCGCTCCGGCACGCTGACCAACAAGCGCGTGTTCGTGCGCCTGCCGCCGGGCTCGGGATATCCCGACGGTCCCTGCGTGGACGCGGAAGGCTGCGTCTGGACCGGCCTGTTCGGCGGCTGGGGCCTGCATCGTTATTCGCCGCAGGGCGAACTGCTGGGCAAGATCGAACTACCCGTCGCCAACGTGACCAAGGCGACCTTCGGCGGCCCGGACCTGCGCACTCTCTACATCACCAGCGCCCACGTGGGACTCGACGCCGAACAGCGCCGGAAACAACCGCTCGCGGGCGGATTGTTCAGCACGCGCGCCGACGTTCCCGGATTGCCCCAAGGAGTCGTAACCCATGGCATCTGACGCCAAGAGCCGGCCGAGCCGGCGTTTCCGTTCGCGCGACTGGTTCGACGATCCAAAACATCTCGACATGGTTGCGCTGTATCTCGAGCGCTTCATGAACTACGGCCTGACGGCCGACGAACTGCTCTCGGGCAAACCCATCATCGGCATCGCGCAGACCGGCGGCGATCTCACCCCGTGCAACCGCGTGCACCTCGACACCGTGAAACGCGTGCGCGAAGGCATCCGCGACGCCGGCGGCGTGCCCATGGAATTCCCGCTGCACCCGATCTTCGAGAATTGCCGGCGCCCGACCGCGGCGCTCGACCGCAATCTCGCGTATCTCGGTCTCGTCGAGATCCTGCACGGCTACCCGATCGACGCGGTGGTGCTGACCACCGGCTGCGACAAGACGACGCCCGCGCAGATCATGGCGGCTTCGACGGTCGATATCCCGGCCATCGTGTTGTCGGGCGGACCGATGCTCGACGGTTGGCACGAAGGCGATCTCGTCGGCTCGGGCACCGTCATCTGGCGCTCGCGACGCAAGCTCGCCGCGGGAAAGATCGACGAAAAGCAGTTTCTCGAGGCCGCCGCCGCATCCGCGCCCTCGCTCGGCCACTGCAACACGATGGGCACGGCATCCACGATGAACGCGGTCGCCGAAGTCCTCGGCCTCTCGCTGCCGGGATGCGCGGCGATTCCCGCGCCGTATCGCGAACGCGGCCAGATTTCCTACGAAACCGGCCGGCGCATCGTCGAGATGGCGTACGAGGACCTGCGTCCGTCGCAGATCCTCAAGCGCGAGTCGTTCCTCAACGCGATCGCGGCGATCGCGGCGATCGGCGGCTCGACGAATGCGCAGCCGCACCTGGTCGCGATGGCTCGCCATGCGGGCATCGAGATCACACCCGCCGACTGGATGACCCATGGCCGCGACATCCCGCTCATCGTGAACATGCAGCCCGCCGGCAAATATCTCGGCGAGAAATTCCACCGCGCAGGCGGCGTGCCGGCGGTCGTCAGCGAGCTGCTGAGCAAGGGAAAACTCGACGGCAAGGCTCTCACGGTGACCGGCAGGACGCTGGCCGAGAACGTCAAGGGCCGTGTCTCGCTCGACCCCGACGTCATCACCAGCTACGACCAGCCGGTGCAGGAAAAGGCGGGCTTCCTCGTGCTGAAGGGAAACCTGTTCGATTTCGCGATCATGAAAACCAGCGTGATTTCGACCGAATTCCGCGCGCGTTACCTCGGCAACGGCAGCAGCTTCGAGTGCCGCGCCGTCGTGTTCGACGGTTCGACCGACTATCACGACCGCATCAACGATCCGTCGCTCGGCATCGACGAGAACACCATTCTCGTCATCCGCGGCTCCGGTCCGCTCGGGTGGCCGGGCTCCGCCGAGGTCGTGAACATGCAGCCGCCGGATGCGCTGCTCAAGCGCGGCATCACGAGCCTGCCGACGCTCGGCGACGGACGGCAGTCGGGCACGTCGGACAGTCCGTCGATCCTCAATTGCTCGCCGGAGAGCGCCGCGGGCGGCGGGCTCGCATGGCTGCGCACCGGCGACAGGATCCGGATCGACGTGGAGAAAGGCACCTGCGACGCGCTGGTATCCGACGAGGAAATCGCGCGCCGCAAGAAGGAAGGTCTGCCGCCCGTGCCCGAAAGCGCGACGCCCTGGCAGGAACTCTATCGTTCGACCGTCGGGCAGCTCGATAGCGGCGCCGTCATGGAAATGGCGGTGAAATATCGCGGTGTCGCGAAGAAGACGCCGCGCCATAATCACTGACCATTCTCGAGAGGGGTCCCGATGAGTCCGACGCGCCTGACCGAGGCGAGCCTGCATTCCGTGCGCTCCGGCACGATCCTGCCGACCTACGATCGCGCGGCGACGCGTTTCGGCATTGTACACATCGGTCCCGGCGCGTTTCATCGCGCTCACCAGGCGTATTACGTGGACACGCTGCTGCACGCCGATAAACGCTGGGCCATCTCCGCGTTGTCTTTGAAGAGCACCGGTCTGCGCGATGCGCTCGTTCCACAACAGGGGCTGTACACGCTGATAGAGCTCGGCGCCGCACCGCGCGCGCGCATCATCGGCGCGATCCGCGAACTGCTGGTCGGATCGACCGACGCGGAGAAAGCCTTCGAGCGCCTGACCTCGCGCGACACGCGCATCGTGTCGCTCACCGTGACGGAAAAGGGTTACTGCCTCGACGCCCGCAATGCGCTCGACCTGAAGAACCCCGACATAACCCATGACCTCGCCAATCCTGCCGCGCCGCGCAGCACCATCGGCTGGATCGTCGAAGCGCTGCGACGCCGCCGTGCGCAGAACATCGGTGCGTTCACGGTGCTGAGCTGCGACAACCTGCCGGACAACGGCGCGGTGCTGCATCGCGCGCTGGTCGCATTCGCGCGCGAAACCGATGCCGACCTCGCGAAGTGGATAGAGGCGGAAGTCGTGTGCCCGCGCACCATGGTCGACAGCATCACGCCGGCGACGGACGACGCGCTACGCGATCGCGCGAAGTCGCTCACGGGCGTCCTCGACGAATGGCCCATCCAGCGCGAACCGTTCACGCAATGGGTCATCGAAGACGTGCCCGCGATGCGCGACGCGGACTGGCAGTCTGTCGGCGTGACGCTCGCGAAGGACGTCGGCGTCTACGATCGCGCGAAGCTGCGCCTGGTCAACGGGCCGCACTCCACCCTCACCTACCTGGGGCTGCTGCGCGGCCACGAATCGGTCGCGGACGCGATGCGCGACGAGCAGCTCGCGCGCTTCGTCGAACTACTGATGACCGAGGATCTCGCGCCGAGCCTCGGTGCGTCTCCTGGCCTCGATGTCGAGCACTACATCTCCGCGGTGCTCGCGCGTTTCCGCAATCCGGGCATCAAGCACTTGCTGAGCCAGATCGCCTGGGACGGCTCGAAGAAACTGCCGGTACGCATCACGCCCGTGATCGCCGAGGCACTCGAGGCCGGAAGGCCCATACACCGGCTCGTGATGCCGCTCGCCGCGTGGATGCGCTTCATCGTGCGCCAGGCGAAAGCGGGTGTCGCCATCGTGGATCCCGATGCGGCGCGGCTCACGCAGATCGGCCGGGAGTGCACCGGCGATGCGAAGGCGGACGTCGCGCGCTTCGCCGCCTGCGAGGCGGTGCTTCCGCCGGCGATCGTCGCGGACGAGAAATTCCGCCGCGAGCTCGAATCAGCCTATCAACGGCTTGCGCTGCCGCAGGCCGCCATCACCCCGGAGTTGTCCGCATGAGCACCTCGCGCCGAACCTTCATCGCCGCCGCGGCCACCGTGGCCGCGGCCAATGCTGGAGCATCGACCGCCGTGAACGCCTATCCGAAACTCGTCCACCACGTGTTCTTCTGGCTGAAGAATCCGGGCTCGAAGGAAGACCTCGCGAAACTGCTCGCGGGTCTGCGCACGCTCGCGAAGATCGAGACGGTGCGCGGCGTGCACTTCGGCGTGCCGGCGAGCACCGAGAAGCGCGACGTGGTCGACAACAGCTACAGCGCCTCGGAGATCCTGTTCTTCGACGACGCGGCCGGGCAGAAAATCTACCAGGATCACCCGATCCATCAGCAGTTCGTCGCCGACTGCTCCCACCTGTGGGAAAAGGTAGTCGTCTACGACGCGATCGCGGTGTGACGATTTGCCGGACGGGCCGCGGGAAGGACCGCTTTCGCGGTCAGTCCTTCGCGGCCGCCTGCTTCACCGCCTCCTCGCTCGCTCCACAATAGGCGTCGAGGAATTGCTTGTGTGACGGCAGTTTCTCGACCGCGGCGGCGAGATTCGTCTTGAGAGTTCCAAGCATCGTGCGCAGGCGTTCCTTGTCGAGCGCATCCGCCATGTAGTGGTGCGACTCGGGGAGCCTGCGTTGGCCCACGAGCACCTGAATCCAGGAATCGATGCGGAATACATCGGCCGGATCCGGGAAGACGAGGCCCGTCTCGCGGTACAACTCGAGTCGTTGCGCGAGCGAATCCGGAATGACCATGTCCCGGCAATCGCGCCAGTACGGGGTGTCGTCGCGCTCGGTCGCCTTGTAGTGCAACACGATGAAGTCGCGGATACGCTCGTATTCGGTCTTCGATTCCTGGTTGTACTGGCGTATCAGTGACTCACTGCAGCCGGCGGCCGGAAACAGCCGCAGCAGGCGCGTGATACCGGCCTGGATCAGGTGGATGCTCGTCGATTCCAGCGGCTCCACGAAGCCACCCGCGAGACCGATGGCCACGCAGTTCTTGATCCACGCGCTCTTGCGGCGGCCCGTCTTGAACTTGAGCAGGCGCAACTCGACGCGGATGTTGCCTTCGAGGTTGCCCATGAGGACCTTGCGCGCCTCCTCGTCGTTCGTGTACGCGGTCGAGTACACGTGGCCGGTGCCCTGGCGATGCTGCAGAGGAATCTTCCACTGCCATCCCGACTGGTGCGCGATCGCGCGCGTGTACGGCGGTATGTTCTCCAGTGGATAGTCGGTCTGCAAAGCGAGCGCACTGTCGTTGCGCAGCCACTGGCTCCAATCTTCGTAACCGGCCTCGAGGGTCTGCTCGATGAGCAGCCCGCGGAAGCCGGTGCAATCTATGAACAGGTCGCCTTCGATCCGCTGGCCGGATTCCATCACGAGCGCTTCGATGAATCCGCTCTCGGGATGCTGAACGACCTTGCCTATCTTGCCTTCGACACGCTTCACGCCCAAAGCCTCGCTGCGTCCGCGCAGGTAACGCGCGTACAGCGAAGCATCGAAATGATAGGCGTAGTTGATCTTG
The DNA here is from genome assembly GCA_023433515.1 of Pseudomonadota bacterium. GTDB lineage: Bacteria > Pseudomonadota > Gammaproteobacteria > Steroidobacterales > Steroidobacteraceae > CADEED01. The sequence goes on along the minus strand of JAEZCN010000247.1, from coordinate 3,886 downwards.
GATTCTTCCGAGGTGAAGAACTTGTGCTCGCGCGCGGCCTTGTGCTCGAAGCAGTAGTCCCCGAGCTCGTCGCCGAATCCCGCGGCCTGCGCGGCCACCCAGAAATGATGGAAATCGCCGAGCCAGGTGCTGCGGCCGAGGATGCCGAACGAATGGACGTAGCGATCGCCGAGCCGCGCCCAGTTCTCGAACGAGATGCCGAGCTTGATCGATCCGCGCGTCACGCGCAGGAACTCGCGCTCGTCGAGGTCGAGGATCTTGTGGAAGGTGCGAATGGTCGGGAACGTGGCTTCGCCGACACCGACCGTACCGATCTCCTCGGATTCGATCAGGGTGATGTCGAACGTGGGCCCGAGCTGGCGAGAAAGCGCGGCCGCCACGCACCAACCCGACGTGCCGCCACCCGCAATAACGATTTTCCTGACCGCTCGTTGTGTCATGTGCTACTCCACTGTTTCCATCGTTTCCGCGGGGCAATAACGCCGCACGAATTCCTTGTGCATCGGCATTCCCGAGACGCCGCGCGCGATGTTCGACTTGAGGGACTCGAGCGCGCGGCGCAGCCGCAACTCGCCGAGCATTGCGCCCATGTGATGGTAATGCCTCGGCATGAGACGCTGGCCCACCATGACGAACACCCATGAGGTGACGCTGAACAGCTCGTCGGCGCCCTGCCACGCGAACCCGCTTTCGCGGAACAGCTCGATGCGTTCGGCGAGGGAGTCGGGAACCGTCATGTCGCGGCACGCGCGCCAGAACGGCGTGTCATCGCGCTCGGTGAGCTTGTAGTGCAGCACGATGAAATCGCGGATGCGCTCGAGCTCGAAGTTCGACTGCGCGTTGAAGCGCTTGCTCAACGCCTCGAAGTTGCCGCCGAACGGGAACATCTTGATGAGGCGCGTCACGCCCGCCTGGATGAGGTGGATGCTGGTGCTCTCGAGCGGCTCGAGGAATCCGCTCGCCAGTCCCATCGCGACGACGTTCTTGTCCCAGATCTTGCGGCGCCGCCCGGTGACGTACCGGATGAGCCGCGGCTCGAACAGCGGATCGCCGCGCAGGTTCGCGAGTAGTTCGGCGCGCGCGGCCTCCTCGGTGATGTGCGCGCTGCAGAACACGAGCCCGTTACCGACGCGATGTTGCAGCGGGATGCGCCATTGCCAGCCCGCGCTGCGCGCCATCGAGCGGGTGTACGGGAGTATCCGGTCGGCTGACGGGGTCTGTACCGCGAGCGCGCTGTCGGTGGGCAGCCACTGGCGCCAGTCTTCGTATCCCGCCTTGAGCGTCTGCTCGATGAGCAGGCCGCGAAATCCGGTGCAGTCGATGAACAGCTCGCCCTCGACGCGCGCTCCGCTCTCCATCACCAGCGCCTTCACGTAGCCGCTCTCGGGATCCTGCTCGACGGTATTGATCTTTCCTTCTATGCGCCTCACGCCCTTGGGCTCGTACTTGGAGCGCAGGTAACGCGCGTACAGCCCCGCATCCAGGTGGAAGGCGTAGTTCATTGGCACGTTCTCGGAGATCGTGAACCTGCCCTCCTCCGCGGCCTTGTGCTCGACGCAGTAGTCGCCGAGTTCGTCGCCGAAGCCCAGCGACTTCGCCATGAGCCACATGTTGTGGAAGCCGCCCATCCAGGTCGTCTTGCCGATGTCCCCGAAGGCGTGGATGTAACGGTCGCCGACGCGCGCCCAGTCGTCGAAGCCGATGCCGAGCTTGAAGGTCGCCTGGGTCGCGCGCATGAATTCGCGCTCGTCGAGGCCGAGCAGCGCATGGAACGTACGGATCGTCGGAATCGTCGCCTCACCCACGCCCACGGTGCCGATTTCCTCGGACTCGACGAGGGTGATCTCGATGATCTGGCCGAGCTGCTGCGCGAGCGCCGCGGCGACGGTCCAGCCAGCGGTTCCTCCGCCCGCGATCACGACCCGTTTGACTGGTTGATTCTGCACTCGGAACTCCGTCAGCGATTCAGGCGCTGAAGCAATTGGGCCCGCAGGCGGCGCGCCTTCGTTTCGTCCATCGGCGCAAGATTGCCGCGCGCCGCTTCGGGAAGATGCGCTCCAGCCTGGTCGGCCGGACCGAACACGTAGTAGTCGAACATAGCGCGCCAGGCGCGCTTTTCGGCATCAGGGCGATCGCGGATGGCGAGCAACGCATGCAGCAGCGTGTTCTGCGGCGTGTCCATGTACGCGGGCGTGGTGTTCCACCAGTAGTTGACCATCACGTTGAAACTCTCGAGCGCGTCGACCTGGTGCCACCAGAGCGAGGGGTAGAAGAACGCGTCGCCGGGCTCGAGCTCGGCCACCTGCGCGGCGGCGAGCGCGTCCCGCAGGCGCGGGAAGCGATCGAAGTCCGGCGCTTGGATGTCGGCCATCGTGACCACCTGCCCGCCGGGTGTCGGTTCGAGCGGGCCGGGATACAGGTTCGCGACCTGGTCCGGCGGGAAAACCGTGAAACGGCGCCGACCCACCATGCAGACCGCGATGTTGTGCGAGATGTCGTGGTGCGCGAGCGCCGTGGTTCGATTGCCGATCCAGGCGGCCACCAGCGGTGGATTGGCCTCGAACATCGGGTGATTCAGCACCAGGTCGTTCTCGGAGCGAAAACCCGGTAGATAGGTGTCCACGTCCGTCGAGCCGATGTAGATGGACGGCGCGGCCTGGTCGCCGAGATGCGCGAGGATGCGGTCGAGGTATACGTCGAGTGGCACGCGGTCGGACTCGAAATCGAGCCGCGTTGCGTCGTTCGTGTAGCCGAAACGGCCCGCGAGCTCGGGGCGCGCGACGAACGCGACCACCTTCCGCCCCTGGTAGAAGGACTTGAGATAGGCAGCCGCATCGTGCGGAGACGTCATGCCGGCCAGGGGCCAATGCCGCGCCAGGCCGCGCAGGATCACCGGCTCCTGGTGCGCGATGAGATCGGCGTACGGAACGGCGTCGGGTGCGACGCCCTCGATCTCCCGGACTTTTCTCAAGATAGGCTGCACATGGGAATTTTAGCCCTTGTTGGCCGGCCCGGCGCCCTGGACCCGCGTCGTGGCGCGTTTGCGATTCTTGAGCTCGATCAGCCAGTGGATGTTGCCGATCGAGGCCAGCGCGAACAGCGCGAAATGCAGGAATCCGGGTTTGTTCAGGCGTTCCAGCTGGTCACGGTCCAGCCTGGCGAACTTCTCCTCGCTGATCGAGAAGAATCCGGGCAGTTTGTACTTCGTGCGCTCATCGAGCTGCACGTCGATCTCCATCGGCTCGATCAGTCCCGCTTCCTCGAACGCGGTGAACATCGGCCCGACGGCCGCGGTGCCCTTGTAGATGATCTGCAGCAGGCGACTGGCGCGATCGAGGTAGGGCGAATTGCCGCCGTGCTCGAGGAATACCGGCTCGCCTTCCGTCGTACTGACCCGGGGGTGATCAAGATCGACGTGGACCACGGGCTCATTGACGAGCTCGCCGTCCCTGTCGCTCTTGCGGAACCCGATGAGAAAAGGTCCCCGCTGGATCACCGCGGGAACGTAACGCGCGTTCCAGACGTTGTCGCCCAGGAAGAGATTCTCGTCCTTGTCGAAACCCAGCAGCGCGACGGCCTGCAGATTGCCGTTGGAGTCCTTGCGAAACAGGATCGGATATTCGCGCTGTACGTGGACGAACTCGGTGGGAAACACGAGGACGTGGTTGACGTTGTCGCCGAACTCCGCCGAGAAGCCGGTCCTGACCTTGAGATCCTTGTGCGCGACGTTGTCGAGCAACACGGTGCGGTTCATCGTGAGTCTTCTGATGTGTGGAGGTTTGTGAAAGGAAAAGCCCCTCCGAAGAGGGGCTTTCCAGATTTACCGTCTGATTCCCAGGCCACCGAAGCCCGGATCCGGACGGGGCGCTGAAGAGGTCTTCAGCGC
>JAEZCN010000239.1 GCA_023433515.1 Pseudomonadota bacterium | reverse complement strand
CGCGGGGGCGGGGCTGGCGGCGGCCCACTTCGTTGCCGATGAACTCCTCGTACTGCTCGTCCGTGAGATTGTCGACGGCCAGATAGGCCTGGAACTTCGGCGACACCTGCCACGCGGCGCTCACGTCGATGCGGGTGTACGAATCCAGCCGTACGTCGCCGGTCGGAATCGACGAGTCGCGCGCCGAGCCGACGTAGGTGGCCGCGGCCGACAACTCGAGCGCCGCGACCGGCGTCCAGTGCGCGCCGACGCCGCCGCGCCACTCGGGGCGGTTGCGCATCTGTTCGCTCGTGCCCGCGATCTCGCTCTTCGCCTGCGTGACGCTCGCATCGAACGCCCACTGCTCGTTCAAGCCGACGCGGCCCGCGAGCTCGAAGCCCTCGGTGTCCACGCGATTGCGATTCACCAGCATCGGCGGCGGACCCGCGTCGAAATCGATCGCGTTGCGGAACTCGCTGTCGAACCACGTGAAGCTGACGCGTCCGGCGCCACCGAGAACCTCCTGCGACAGCTCGAGCTCGTACGACTCGCCGCGCTCCGGCACGAGATCCGGATTACCGACGATCGGGTGTCCGAGCGCGTAGAAGCTGGGTAGTTTGAACGCCTTGCCCCAGGCCCCCGCGATCGTGAAGCCGGAATCGCCCGCCTCGTAGGCCACGCGCACGCGCGGGCTCGTCACCGAGCTTGCCCCATCGGGATCGTCGATGCGCACGCCGAGCTGGGTCGAGAGGCCGATCTTCGACTCGATGCGCATCTCGGCGAACGGAGCCCAGGTCGTGCGCGTGAGCTCGAACGAAGTCGGCAGCATGAAGCCGCCGCCGAAATCGAGCGCGCCGTCGCTCGTGCCTTCTTCGCGCAGCCAGTCGAAGCCGTACGCGAGCGTCACGCCCTCGAGGATCTTCTGCGTGCCCGTGAACGTGGCCGAGTAGCGGGACAGGCTGGTGTCGACGACGCTCGGCGGCACGCCGAAAGGATCGCGCAGACCGGGTGCGATGCCCGGCGAATCGATGAGATCGTTGCGCTTGAAGTAACCGAGCGTCAGGCCGAAGGTCGAATTGCCCGGGCGCGTGGTGAACCCCGCGCCGAACAAGGTCTCGTCCGAATCGCGATGTTCCGTCTCGCGGATGTCGGCGAAATCGTAGCCGCCGCTGTCGTCCGGCCAGGCGGCGCGCTCGGATTCGGAGTAGCGGCCCGTGACGAACAACGAGCTGTTCGCGCCGATGTCGGTATCAAAGCTGCCGGAGATGCGCTGCGATTCGAACTCGTTGCCGCGCACGACTTCGCCCTGGTTCGTGTCGCTGACGCCGAGATTCCAGTCGCCGCTACCGACGGGGCCGCCGGCCGAAAGCGCAAGTTCACGCGTGTCGTATGCGCCCGCGGTCGCGTCGAGCGTCGCGGTGGTCTTCTCGCGCGGCGCCTGGCGCGTGACGATGTTGATCACGCCCGCGAGCGCATCGCCGCCGTACACGGCCGAATACGGGCCGCGCGCGATCTCCACGCGGTCGATGTCCGCGACGTCGAGCGTGGAGAAATCGAACGAGCCGCCGCGCGCGTTCGTCGGGTCGTTCACGCGCACGCCGTCGACCAGCACCAGCGTGTAGTTAGGGTCGGCGCCGCGCATGTACAACGAGCCCGTACCGCCGCGCCCGCCGACCTGGTCCACGTGCACGCCGGCCACGCGGCGCAATATGTCCGAGAGCTGGGCCGGCTTCTCGACGTCGAAGTCCTCGCGCTTGAGCACCGTGACGTTGGCGCCGACGTCGTCGGGGTCTGTCGCAACGCGCGAGCCGGTCACGATCACGGTCTCGGCCGGCGCGGCAGCCTGGGCGGCTTGCGGAGCGGATTGCGGGGGAGGGGTCACGGTGCCGCCACTAGCGGCAAGAACGGCAAGGAGCAAGCTCATTTTGTGTATCGATTGTCTCGGGTTCGTAAACGGGGGGAAACCGGTTTCAGACGGGAAATTTTCGGTTAGTGTAGCCGCCTCGGAGGGGGTCCCATGTCGAAGTTTTCCCGCCGCGCCGCTGCGGTTCTGACCAGCATTGCCCTTGCAAGTTTCTCGGTCGTTCACTCACAGAGTCCGGGGTCCGGATTCGCGGGATTGTCATTGCGCGACAACCCCGCCTGGATAGCCGCCGACGGCGTAGTCACCCTCGAAGCGCCGCCGTCGCGCGAGAACCCGCTGCTGACGCGCGCCTCGCTGGCCGACAGCATCACCGCGTTCGAATACCGCGCGCCGCGGGGCGCGGGCGCGAAGGCCTACTTCCAGGGCCGTTACGCCATCGAACTCCCGGGCACGGGCGAGTGGCAGAGCGTGGCCGTACGTTTCCGCGCGCCGCGCATGGACGCGGGTTTCAACAAGATCGCGAACGCGCTCATGCTCGAGGTGCGCATCGGCGACGAAGTGCGCCGCAACGTCGTGTTCGAGAAACCGAGCGAAGACGCGCGCTGGGACGGGGAAGACTTTCGCGGCCCGATCGTGTTCTACGTCCAGCAGGGACCATTCTCGCTGCGCAACATGTCATTCGAGCCGGCGGACTTCGATCCAATCACGGTGCCCAGCGTTTCGGGTGGCGAGACCAACGAAAAGGAACTCGTCGATTCCGTCGCCATCGGCAAGGAGTTGTTCCATTCGGTGGGTTGCGAGGCGTGCCACCTCGTCGCGAAAGACGCCGCGGGCGTGAGCTCGGGACCGAACCTGTTCGGCCTGATGCGGCCCGAGGCGCGCTCGCGTGAAATCGTCGAAGGCGAGGGCCACCGCTTCCAGGTGAAGGCCAACCGCGACTACCTGTTCAGCTCAATCCGCTCGCCCGCTGACCAGCTCGCGGTCGCCGAGGACGGTCCGACGCGCGGCGAGGCCTATCTACCCGTGATGCCCGCGTTCGCGCGCGAAATCCTCACCGACAAGCAGATCGACGCGCTGGGTGACTATCTCGCGACGCTCAACGAGCCCCGTGATCGCGGGCCGGTGACGCGGCTGGTCGACCAGGCTCCCAGCGCCCCTTACGACCCGATGACGGACAGCCTGCAGTGGCTGGTGAGCGACGAGGTGCGACTGCAGCGCGGTCCGCTGGTGGGTACGTCTGGCCGCAGCATCCACGTTGGCAACCCGAACGGCATTCATTACTCGTTCGATCCGCGCCTGCTCGCGGTCGTGAAGATCTGGCAAGGCGGCTTCCTCGACATGTCGGGTGAGCTGGTCAACCGCGGCAATCGCGGCCTGGCGCTCGGTCACGACAGCCGCGACATCTCGTTCGGTGAACGCGAATACCTGCTCGCGCCGCTGAATGCGGCGGGAAAACCCGTCGACTTTTCTTTCAAGGAAGCCAAGTTCGGGGACTTCGCCACGTTCAAGGCCGAACTCGAGAGCAAGGAAGATCAGCTCGCGAAGATCGCCGCGCAGGATGCGCAGTTCCTCGGCTATTCGCGCGATTCCCGCGACAAGCTCGCGGCACCGGTGTTCCGGTATCGCGTGGGCAAGAACGTCATCGAGACGTCGACCACGATTTCCGACAAGGGCGATCTCGCGATCCGGATCCGCGGCAAACTCCCGGCGGCGCAGTCGTTCGCGCTGAATCCGCTGCTGCTCGAGGGCGCGACCGTGAGCGGCGGCACCCTCGCTGGCGAACGATGGACACTGCCCGCGGGCAATACGGACGCGACGCTGCGCGCCTCGATCGCCGTGGCGGCGAATGCCTGGAAGCCACCGGCGTCGAACTACTCGCACAAGCGCGCGCCCCTGTCGAAGGCGCCCGCGACCGCGACGTTGCCGAAGGGTTACAGCATCGAGAACTACTATCCGCCGAAGGACAACTACGGCCGCGACCAGCTGTTCGAGGCGCTGGGACTTTCGCTCGCGAAGGACGGCACGGTGGTCGTCGCCTCCCGCACCGCCGGCATCTGGCGCATCGTGAACGGCGAGTGGCGCCTTTTCGCGGAAGGGTTGTTCGACAGCCTCGGAGTAGTGGTCGAAGACGGCAAGGGCCTCACGGTCGTCGCCGGGCAGAAGGCCGAGCTCACGCGCATTTCCGATACGAACGGCGACGGCGTCGCGGACAGGTACGACACGTTGTCCGACGCGCACTCGTACCACGCCAACTACCACAGCTACATGCACGGCCCGGTGCGCGCGCCGGATGGGTCTTACTACTTCGCGCTCAACCTCGTGCACGACGGCTCCGGCTCCGCGTACACGGCCGGCGGCAACGTCATGGGCACGTGGGGTGGGTTCAACGGCTGGACGATCCGCGTGAAGCCCGACGGCACGTCCGAGCTGTTCGCGAAGGGCCTGCGCAGCCCCGCGAGCGTCGGCGCGGGTCCTGACGGCCGCGTCTGGTACGCGGACAACCAGGGCGATTTCGTCGGCACGTCGAAACTCTTCGTGTTGAAGAAGGATGGGTTTTATGGTCATCCGGCGGGCCTCGTGGACCTGCCGGGCATGACCCCCTCGTCGCCCGAGATCGCATACGACAAGTGGGCGGATACGCGGGAGAAGGCCGTGGTGCTGTTCCCGCACAACCGCGTCGCGAATTCGCCGGGAAATCCGGCCTGGGTGACCACGAAGAAGTTCGGTCCGTTCGCGGGGCAGATGCTGATCGGCGACCAGACCCAATCGAACCTGCTGCGCGTGGTGACGCAGAAGGTCGGCAACCAGGAGCAGGGCAGCGTCATGCCGTTCTTCGAGGGACTCGAGTCGGGCGTGATGCGTCCGCTGTTCCTGCCCGACGGTAGTTTGCTGCTGGGCCAGACCGGTCGCGGCTGGCAGGCCAAGGGCGGCAAGGTCGCGAGCCTCCAGCACGTGCGCTGGGACGGCAAGACCGTGGCGCCGGCGGTGACCGCGATGCTCGCGACGCCGAAGGGATTCAAGTTGCAGTTCACTCAACCGCTCGGCAACGGCGTGAGCGTCGAACTGCTCAAGTCCGCGTTGTCGATCGAGTCGTGGACCTACCGCGACGCGCCGGACTACGGTTCTCCCGAGCTCGACCTGCGCAAGGACACGATCGCCTCGATCGCCATCGCGCCGGATCGCAGGAGCGTGGAGATGGCGCTGGCGTCGACCGACGTGCCGGCCAACGTGCATCCGCGCCAGCTCGCGCGCGTGTATCACGCGAAGCTTGCTTCGCAGACGCTGTTCGATGCGAACGCGCCGGCGGAGCTCAACGCGTATTACACGTTGTACGCGTTTCCGGAGAAGTGAGCGGTCGCGTCACGAGGCGGCCGTAAATCCGATCCCTCGGCTCTTCCGAACCGAGGGATTCATCAATCGGCGAAGCGCGGCCAACATGGCGGCAATCTGTTTGTCGTGACCATGATACTTCCGCTCGAGTTCGTCGAGCTGGCGCACAAGATCCGCAAGGCGGGAATTGCGCCACGAAAAAAGCGGGTGTTCCACGGGAAACTCAAGGAAATCAGGCGGCGTGGCAGCCCCTGGTGAGCGCGGGGCTGGCGCGCGCTTTCCACGGGTCTTCCTTCGTGCTTCAATCCGCCTCGCCACACCCCTTCGAACACCCGATTGGTGACGCCATGAGCGAGACGAAGTGGAACCTTCACGGCCGCGAATTCGCGAACTGCAACTGCTCGTACGGCTGCCCCTGCCAGTTCAACGCGCTACCTACCCACGGCAACTGCTCCGCGGTCGTCGGAATACAGATAGATAGAGGCCGGCACGGCGACGTCGATCTCAGCGGTCTCAAGATCGCGGGCATCTTCCGGTACCCGGGCGCCATCCACATGGGCAACGGCGAGGCCGTTCCCATCGTCGACCAGCGTGCCGATGAGGCGCAGCGCAACGCGCTTCTGCGAATCATGAGCGGCCAGGACACGCGACCGGGCGCCACGATGTTCCAGGTGTTCTTCTCGATGCTGAGCAAGGTGCACGACCCGGTGTTCGCCGACATCGATTTCGAGGTGGACATCGAAAAGCGCCGCGCGCGTCTGCGCGTACCCGGCTACATCGACCAGCGCGGCGAACCCATCGTGAACCCGGTGAGCGGGGAAGAGCACCGCATCCGCATCGAACCCGTCGGTGGATTCGAGTTCAAGAAGGCCGAGATCGGCCGCGGCTGGACGAAGGCGACCGGGCCCGTGACGTATGAGCTGGCGGATTCATACGGACAGTTCGCGGAGCTGCACCTGAGCCAGGACGGCATCATCGACTGATGAGCCGCGGGTTCGTCCTCGGCGCGCTGATCGCCATCACCGCGCTGGCACTCTCATATATCTACTGGCTCGCGACCGGGTTCGACATGTCCGGCATGATGTCGCCGCACTTCATCCCGTGGTCGGCCTGGCACTTCGCGTTCATGTTCGTGATGTGGGCCGTGATGATGATCGGGATGATGACCCCCTCGGTCGCACCGATGGTGCTGCTCTACGCGCAGGTCGCGCGGCAGGGAGCCGCGCGCGGTCACGAGTTCGCGCCGCCCTGGTGGTTCGCGGCGGGCTATCTACTGGCGTGGACGGGGTTCGCGCTCGCGGCCACGCTGCTGCAGTGGCTGCTCGAGTGGCGGGCGCTCGTCACGCCGATGATGGCGGGCACGAGTCGCGGGATCGGCGCAGCGCTGCTGATCGGCGCCGGCATATACCAGTTCCTGCCGGTCAAAAACGCCTGCCTGTCCCAGTGCCGCGCGCCGCTGTCGTTCGTGCAGCGGCATGGCGGATTCCAGCCGGGTGCGCGCGGATCGATCCGGCTCGGATTCCTGCATGGGCTCTACTGCATCGGCTGCTGCTGGATGCTCATGGTCCTCCTGTTCGCGTTCGGGGTGATGAACCTGCTGTGGATAGCCGGGCTCATGGTGTACGTGCTGCTCGAGAAAGTCCTGCCGTATCCACGCGTGGTGACCCGGATCGCGGGACTGGCGGCGATTGCGGGTGGGATCGCGCTGATTCTTGCCTAGGTAAGGGCCGTACTCGGCGCGGAAGAGCGCACGTCCTACGACGGGAGCCGCACTTCGAACATCAACGCCAAAAGCGTGCCGGCGTAGTCTCCGGCACGACCTCGCGGAACGGTCGAACTCCCGCAGCTTCGCTGCTCAACAAGGACCCGTTTCACATGAGTGCACACAGATCACGGATGATGATGATCGCCATCCCAGTCATGGGCCTCATGGCGAGCCTGCCAGTGCTGGCGCAGCAGGCGACTCCCGCGGCGGACGACAGGGGCGCGGCCGAAGCGGCGCTCAGCAACGACACGATACTGCTGCGTTACTACGACGACATCGAAGGCAGCGAGCGGCGCCTGATGGGCAGTGGCTTCCTCAGCGAGGAGCGCGACATCGTGCTGAGCGCGGGCCTGTTGTGGCCCGTCGAACTCGGCAGGTACTTCGATGTTTCGGTGGGCCCGCAGCTTTATGCGGCGCTGCTCGAAGAGGAAAACCAGGACGTGATGGCGGTCAGCATCGGCGCGGAACTGCGATGGTTCCTGGATCCGTCGCGCCGCTTCGCGATCGCGGGACAGGCGTTTTATGCGCCGGACATCCTGACCTTCGGCTCGGCGGACAATCTCATGGACCTGAGCGCGCGCGCGGAGATGCGGCTTTCCGATCGGGTCATTGCATTTGCCGGGATGCGCTGGTTCGAGTTCGACCTGACCGACGGCGCGGGTGAACGGACGCTGCAGGAAGAGATCTTCGTCGGCGTACGCTACCGGCTGTGAAACGGGGGGCATTCCTCGTCTCCCGGCAAACCCCGTTTGCCAGGAGACGAGGCATTCTCCATGTCAGGCGGCCTTCTTGAGCAGGCCTTCGGCCTCCATGGCTTCCTTCACTTTCGGCCGCGCCGCGACGCGCGCCTGGAATTCCTTGATCGCCGGATACTTCGACAGGTCGACGTTGAGCGGCGTGGCCCAGTTCAACAGCACGAACGCGTACGCGTCGGCGATCGTGAACGCGTCGCCGGTCAGGTACTTCCTGCCCGCCAGATGTTTGTCGAGGTACTCGAACTTCTTCGCGAGATTGTCGAGCGCGTACTGCTTCACGGCCTGGTCGTTGGACGGGTTCCACAACGGTGAAAAGCTCTTGTGGACTTCGCTCGTGAGATAGTTGAGCCACTCCTGCAGCTGATAACGCTCGAACGACCCGTTCTTCGGCGCGAGCGCGCTGTCCGGCTTCTGGTCCGCGATGTACTGCATGATCGCGACGCCTTCGGTCAGCACCTTTCCGTCGTCGAGCTTCAGCGCGGGCACGGCGCCCTTGGGATTGATGGCGAGGTAGTCGGAACCGTCCTCGAGTTTCTTCGTCCTGACGTCGGCGCGCTCGAGATCGAAGGGAACGCCGGCTTCGCGCAGCGTGATGTGCGAGGCGAGCGAGCAGGCGGCGGGAGAGTAATAAAGCTGCATGATGTGCTCCATTGCATCGTTGTGTGTATCCAGGGGCCGCAAGTCTGGGGATCGATCTACCCGCGCACAAGTACTTACCTGCTGGTAAGTGTTCCGTAGGAGGGTACTTACCTCCTGGTAAGTGTCCCCTGCGAAAGCCAGGCGCATGGGTGCGCCGCGGCATCGCGCTGTGATAGCTTCGCGGCCATGGCAAAGAATCCCGCTCCAGACATTTTCAATGCGTTGTGTCCTTCGCGCCGTGTGATGGCCGTGCTCGCCGAGAAGTGGACGTTGCTGGTCGTCGCGCAACTCTCGAACGGCCCGATGCGCACCGCGGAACTGCGCCGCGGCGTCGACGGCGTTTCGGAGAAGATGCTCATCCAGACCCTGCGCAAGCTCGAGGCATTCGGGCTAGTTAGCCGGCGCAGTTATCCCGAGCTGCCGCCGCGCGTGGAATATCGCCTGACGCCGCTCGGCCGTTCGCTGGCGCGCGTCGCGGGACTCTTCGGCCGCTGGATCGAACGCAACGTCGGCAGCCTCCTCAAGGCAGAACGCGGCGCCGCCTGAAACCGAAATCGGGGACAGATCTGTTCATTGACGATATCGAGACGTGCGCGGGACGCCGTCCGCTCCTCGCGCGATATCGTCAATAAACAGATCTGTCCCGACTTCCGATTTCCGGACCCCATTTACTTACAAACTTGCAGGGGGTCCGCCCAATCGAGGTGCGTCCCCGTTTGCCAGAAAACGGGGAATGTCCCCATTTCTTGCAGACCCCCTGGCTCGCGGTTCGAATCTGGTGCGCGATTCCACGCGGAACGCGCATCGCGGGCCTCGCACGCATTCCGCGAGCATTGCGCGCCTCGCAGACATCTCTGGCATACCGCTTGCTTTAGCTAGCTCGTACCGAACACCGGGGAGCTACCAGAAGATGCGTGACCAAAAAATTTCGCGACGCCAGATCATCAAGGCGGCGGGCGCCACGGCGGCCGCGACGAGCCTCGGCTCGCTCTTGCCGAAACCGCTTTATGCCGCGACCGGCGCGCCGGAAACGACGAAGGCGAAACTCGGATTCATCGCGCTGACGGACGCAGCGCCGCTCATCGTGGCCAAGGAGAAGGGCATCTTCGCCAAGTACGGCATGCCCGACGTGGAAGTCCTCAAGCAGGCCTCGTGGGGCACCACGCGCGACAACCTCGTGCTCGGCTCCGAGGGCAACGGCATCGACGGAGCGCACATTCTCACGCCCATGCCGTATCTCATCAGCACGGGCAAGGTCACGCAGAACAACATCCCGACGCCGATGTACATCCTGGCGCGGTTGAATCTCGACAGTCAGTGCATCTCGGTGGGCGCCGAGTATCTCGATCTCAAGATCGGCGTGGACACCAAGCCGTTCAAGGCGGCGCTGGATAAGAAGAAAGCCGCAGGCAACTCCGTGAAGGCGGCGATGACGTTCCCCGGCGGAACGCACGACCTCTGGATCCGCTACTGGCTCGCGGCCGGTGGCATCGACCCCGACAAGGACATCGAAACGATTGTCGTTCCGCCCGCGCAGATGGTCGCCAACATGAAGGTCGGCACGATGGATTGCTTCTGCGTCTGCGAGCCGTGGAACGAGCAGCTCAAGAACCAGAAGATAGGCTACACGGCCGTCAACACCGGCGAGCTCTGGAACAAGCATCCGGAAAAGTCGCTCGGCATGCGCGCCGCCTGGGTGGACAAACATCCCAAGGCCACCATGGCGCTGCTGATGGCGGTGCTCGAGTCGCAGATGTGGTGCGAAAGGATGGAGAACCGCCAGGAAGTCGCGGAAATCGTGGCCAAGCGCTCGTGGATCAACGCGCCGGTCACCGACGTGCAGGACCGCATGAAAGGCAAGTTCGATTATGGCACCGGCAAGGTGGTCGAGAACTCGCCGCACATCATGAAGTACTGGCGCGACAACGCTTCTTATCCATACCAGAGTCACGAATTGTGGTTCCTCACGGAGAATGTCAGATGGGGCAAGTTCACGGGCAAGGAAGACTTCAGATCGCTGATCGCGAAAGTGAATCGCGAGGATCTGTGGCGGGCGGCCGCGAAGGAACTCAAGGTGCCGGACGCACAGATTCCGAAGACGACGTCGCGTGGCGTCGAAAAATTCTTCGATGGCAAAACGTTCGATCCGGCGAACCCCAGCGCGTACCTGGCGAGCCTGGCGATCAAGCGGGTTTGAAACCGATGCCGTCCTGGCTGCGCGCGACCCGTGCGCGCGCGGTCAGCTTCGCCGCGGTCGTATCGCCGCCCGTCCTCATGCTGGCGCTGCTCGGCGTGGTCTGGGAGATCCTGTGCTCCTCGCCCGCGTCGACACTGCCGCCGCCGAGCAGGGTGCTCAGCGACACCTGGGAGCTCATCGTCAATCCGCTCTACGACAACGGCGGAATCGACAAGGGATTGTTCTGGCACCTCTACGCGAGCCTCAAGCGCGTCGGGCTGGGCTACCTGCTGGCGTCGGCGTTCGGCATCGCGCTCGGCGTGCTGATCGGCAGCAGCACGTGGGCCATGCGCGCGCTGGATCCGCTGTTCCAGGTGCTGCGCACGATCCCGCCGCTCGCGTGGCTGCCGCTGTCGCTCGCGGCCTTTCGTGACGGACAGCCGTCGGCCATCTTCGTGATCTTCATCACGGCGATCTGGCCGATCATCATCAACACCGCGGTGGGCGTGCGGAACATCCCGCAGGACTACCGCAACGTGTCGAAGGTGCTGCGGCTCAACGGCTTCGAGTACTTCACGAAGGTGATGCTGCCGGCGACGGCGCCGTACATCTTCACCGGTTTGCGCATCGGCATCGGTCTCTCGTGGCTCGCGATCGTGGCGGCCGAGATGCTGATCGGCGGCGTGGGTATCGGGTTCTTCATCTGGGACGCGTGGAACAGCTCGCTGATCAGCGACATCATCCTCGCGCTGGTCTACGTCGGGATCATCGGGTTCCTGCTCGATCGCCTCGTGGCCTTCTCCGGAAAACTGATCGGACGTGGAACGGTGAACGTATGAATGCGAACGAGCCGACGGAGTATCTGAAGATAGAGCACGTGTGCAAGACGTTCGGCAAGGGCCATGCGCGCAGCGAAGTGCTGCGCGACATCTCGCTCGAGGTCGCGAAGGGCGAGTACATCTCGATCATCGGTCACTCGGGTTGCGGAAAATCCACGCTGCTCAACATCGTGGCGGGCCTGACCGATGCGACCAGTGGCTACGTGTTCCTCGAAGGACGCGAGGTGCACGAGCCGGGGCCGGATCGGGCCGTGGTGTTCCAGAACCACTCGCTGCTGCCGTGGCTCACGGTGTACGACAACGTGCGGCTCGCGGTCGACAAGATCTTCTCCGGCAAGAAGACCTCGGCCGAACGGCATGCCTGGACGCTGCACAACCTCGAACTCGTGCACATGACGCACGCGATGAGGAAACGCCCGGGAGAGATCTCGGGCGGCATGAAGCAACGCGTCGGCATCGCGCGCGCGCTCGCGATGAGTCCGAAGGTGCTGCTGCTGGACGAGCCGTTCGGCGCGCTGGACGCGCTGACGCGCGCGCACCTGCAGGAAGAGGTGATGAAGATTCACGCCGAGCTCGGCAACACCGTGCTCATGATCACGCACGACGTCGACGAGGCGGTGCTGCTCTCGGACCGCATCGTGATGATGACGAACGGTCCGGCGGCGCACATCGGCGAGATCCGCGACGTGGAACTGCCGCGTCCGCGGAATCGACTGGAGCTGATCGCCGATGCGGAGTACATCGCGAGCCGTGGGGCGGTGCTGGAGTTCCTGCACAAGAAGTCGCACTACGTCGAGGCGGCGTAGCTACTTCAGTTCGACCTGCGCGACATCGCCTTTCTGCCATGCGTCGGCCGCCGGGTCGACGGGTGGATAGGCGATGTCGGCGCGCTTCTTTCGTTTCTCCGCGCTCGAGACGTGAAACCGTCGGTCGCGTTCGGCGACCATGTCCTCGCTCACCTGGCCGTCCGCCGTGAAACCCATCATGAGCATCGGCGTGCCGAGGGGCAGGGCGAGGTTCTCGTCGGTGTGCCAGGTGTGCCACGTCTTTCCATAGGTTCCGGCGATCTTCTCCATGAATTCGCGTTCGGCGATTTCGGGGATTCCGGGCGCGATCAGCTGCCCGGAGCGCACTTCGTGCACGTGGCTGTGCCACAGCCTCTTCTCCGACTCCGGCAGCCCCGCGAACAGCTTCGCCGACACGATGTATTCAACGCCCATGATCTTCGCGTTCTTGTCGTTGCCGTCGTAGATGACGCACTGGATCACGTCTTCGTTGAGGTGGCCGCAAAAGTGATGAGCCTCCATCTGGCCCGCCATGTTGCCGTTGTAGAAATGAAAGCCGTTCATGTACGCATCGAGCGACTGGAGCGGAATCTTGTCCTGCAGCGCACTGGCGCCGGCCTCGAGCAGCCGCGTCTTCGTGGTTTCCTCCGCGCCGGGCGCCGCGACGTTCGAGCCGGACTTGTGTTCGCTGCACGCGCCGGTCAGCGCCGCGAGCAGCGGCAAGGCGATGGAAAGTGGGTAACGCATGGGACGAGCGTACTCGCCGCGGGCGCCAACCTCCGTCGAGCGTCGCGGCCCGGCACGGGTAGGACCGTGCCGCATTCTCGTGTCACCGAGGCGGAGCGGCGTCCTTCGGCCAGAGAATCCACATCTCGCCGTCGTACCTCATCGTTCCCGCCTGTTCGCCGGCGGAAGAACCGAACCCGAAGAACAGGTCCGCGCGGATCGGGCCGCGAATCGCGCCGCCCGTGTCCTGGGCCACGACGAGCCGTCGCAGAGGTAGTTTGGTGGTCGGCTCCGTGGTCGCCAGGAACATCGGCGCGCCGAGCGGCAGGAAGGAGGGATCGACCGCGATGGAGCGGCCCGCGGTCAGCGGCACGGCCTGCGCGCCCTTCGGCCCGATCGACGGATCGTCGAGCGGCGCTTCCCGGAAGAACACCACGCTCGGATTGCTGTCGAGCACCTCGTTGAGCCGCGCCGGATTCGCGGCGAGCCACCGGCGGATGGCCGGCATGTTCGCCTCTTCGAGGGGGAACGCGCCCTGGTCGACGAGATAGCGGCCGATCGAGCGGTACGGGTGGCCGTTCTGGTCTTCGTACTGCAGGCGGATCGTCTCGCCGGTCGTGAGCTGCACGCGGCCCGAGCCCTGCACCTCGAGCAGGAACGCATCGAGGGGGTCGTCTATCCACACGATCTCGTGGCCCGCCAGATCCGGAGCCTGGCGTGTGCCGGCGCGACTGTAGTAAGGCACCACCTTGTTGCCATCGAGCCGGCCGCGCACGCGTTTGCCCTTGAGCTCGGGAATCACCGCCGAGAGATCCACGATGAGCAGATCGTCCGGGCGGCGGTACAACGGTGTGGCGTATTGTTCTGTGCGCTCGCGCGAGCCATTCAGCAGCGGCTCGTAGTACCCCGTGACGAGGCCGGTCGTTTCCTTCTTGCGGCCCGTAACCCGCAACACGCGATACGGCGTGAGGTGCTGCTCAATGAACGACCGCACGAACGCGGCATCCATCGGACTCGTCGCGACCGCGGCGCCGCAGAACGAAGTCCACTCGGGTCGCTTCGCGATGACGCCGCACGACGAAAGCAGTGCGGGCCATGCGGAGAGGGCATCGTCAATCTTCCAGCCCGGCAGCTTCGACCACTTCACGGGCTCGAACCGGGCGGTCGGCGCGACCGGCGCCGCCGGCTTCTTCGTGATGCAGCCGGCGAGCGCCACGAGGGCCAGGCAGGCGACGAAGTGCAGGGCGCGAGGTGCGGAGCTCAGGTCTGTCCCCTTTTGCTAGGAAACGAGGAATGTCCCTATTTCTTTATTCCGGCCTGGTCGAGGATGAACGCGTACTGCTCGGCGTAGTCGCGGTACTTCTGGAACCGGCCCGACTTGCCGCCGTGGCCGGCTTCCATGTTCGTGCGCAGCACGATGAGGCTGTCACCCGTGCGCCGCGCGCGCAGGCGCGCGACGTACTTGGTCGGTTCGAAGTACTGCACCTGGCTGTCCCACAACCCAGAGTGCACGTACATCGCCGGATAGTCCTGTGCGCCGAGCTGGTCGTAGGGCGAATACGAAAGCATGTAGTCGTAGTATTTCTTCTCCTTCGGATTGCCCCACTCGTCGAACTCGTTCGTGGTGAGGGGGATGCTCTCGTCGAGCATCGTCGTGACGACGTCGACGAAGGGCACGCCGGCCACGATGCCGCGATAGTCCCGCGGCGCCATGTTCGCGATCGCGCCCATCAACAGGCCGCCGGCGGAGCGTCCGGTGGCGAAGATGCGCTTGGGATCCGCGTACTTGTTGGCGACCAGCCAGCGCGTCACGTCGATGAAGTCCGTGAACGTGTTCTTCTTGTCGAGCAGCTTGCCGTTCTCGTACCACGCGCGGCCCATCTCCTGTCCGCCGCGGATGTGCGCGATGGCCACGACGAAGCCGCGGTCGAGCAGCGACGCGGGCATGTAATTGAACTCGGGGTCGTACGAGGAACCGTACGATCCGTAGCCGATCTGCAGCAGCGGCGCCGTGCCGTTGCGCGGCGTGCCCTTGCGGTACACGATGGACACCGGGACTTTCGTGCCGTCGCGCGCCGTCGCCGTTGCGAACTCGGTCGCGTAGTTTGCCGGGTCGTATCCGCCGAGCACGGCCTCGCGCTTGAGCAGCTCGCGTTCCCTGGTGCTGAAGTGATAGTCGTACGTGGTGCGCGGCGTCACGAGCGAGGTGTACGTGTAACGCAGCGTGTCGCTGTCGAACTCGCGGTTCACGTCGAGCGACATCGTGTAGCTGGGCTCGTCGGCCGTCATGATCACGTCCGCCTTGCCAAGTTCCCACGGCCGGATGCGCAGCTTGCGCAGTCCGCCGGAGTGCTCCTCGACGGTCAGGAACTTCTTCGACACGTCGAATGCGTCGATGAACGCATCGTCGCGATGCGCGACGACGTCGCGCCACTTCGTGCGGTCGCCTTCGGCGCCGCGCGCCACTTCGACCAGCCGGAAGTTCTTCGCCTGCCAGTTGGTGCGCACGATCCATCGGCCATTCGCGTGGTCGACCTGGTATTCGTGGTCGCGCTCGCGCGGCAGGAATAGTTTGAACCCGGGGTTCGGGCCGTTGGCATCCGCGTACCAGACCTCGGTCGAAACGGTGCTCTGCGTGTGGATCAGCAGGAACTGCTCGTCCTTCGTGCGCAGCAGCTGCGTGTAGAAGGCCTCGTCGTCCTGCGTCCAGACGACCGGATCCGCCGCGACGTCGTTGAGGTTGGGGCTGTCGATGCGATGGCTGCGCACGCGGAAGCCGAGCAGGGTGTCCGGATTCTTCTCGATGTAGAAGAACGTCTTGTTGTCGCCCGCCCAGATGATGTTGTTCTCGACGTTCGACAGCGCGATCGACAGGTCCTTGCGAGTTGTGAGATCCAGAACCCGCACGACGTACTGGCGGCGGCCGATCGTGTCCACCGCGTAGGCGAGCAGGTTGCTGTCGGGACTGATCGCGATTTCGCCGACCTCGTAGAAGTCGTGCCCCTTCGCGAGCTCGTTGAGATTCAGCAGGATTTCCTCGGGTGCGTCCTTGCTGCCCTTGCGGCGCGCGTAGATAGGGTACTCGCCGCCGGTCTCGAATCGCTTGTAATACCAGTAGCCGTTCATCAGGTACGGCACGGTCGAATCGTCCTGCCGCAGGCGGCCGACGATCTCCTTGTAGATGGTTTCCTGGAGCGGCTTCGTGTGCGCGAGCATCGCGTCGGCGTATGTGTTCTCGGCGCTGACGTACGCGAGCATCTCGGGGTTCGCGCGCGAGTCGTCACGCAACCAGTAATACTCGTCCGTGCGCGTGCCGTTGGGCGATTCGACCGTGTAGGGCCTCCTCGCCGCCACGGGCGGCAGTACGGCGGTCGCGACAGGCTTGTCGGCGACCACTCGTGCCGAAGAGCTGGCCGACGAACCGGGCGGCGAAATTGCGGCGGCGGGAGTCTGTTTCATGTGTGTGCTACAGGCGCTCAGGGAAACGACCAAGGTATGGACAATCGCCAGGGCAACCAGGCGCGGAAATCTCATGGCGAGGACCAGGCAGAGGAGAGGAAAGCATTCTAGCGGGTTCGCGCTGATCACTTCAGACCGGGGTTCGGGCATCATGCCGTCATGTTGGAGATCGGCAATTCCCTGAATTTCGCGACATTGCGCGATTTGTCATGCGGCGGTGTCCGGCTGTCGGTCACGGCCGACGCCTATGCCGCCATCGACCGGGGTTCCGCCGCCGTGGCGCGGATCGTGGCGCGCGGCGAGCCGGCCTACGGCGTCAACACCGGGTTCGGCCGGCTGGCGCAGACCCACATCCCGAACGATCAGCTCGAACTTCTGCAGCGCAATCTCGTGTTGTCCCACGCGGTCGGCGTCGGCGACCCGCTGCCCGCGCCGGTCGTGCGTCTCATGCTGGCGCTCAAGATCGCCGCGCTCGCCCGGGGTTTCTCGGGAGTCCGGCGCGAGCTCGTCGACGCGCTGCTCGCGCTGTACAACGCCGACGTGTTGCCACGCGTGCCGTCGAAAGGTTCGGTCGGTGCGAGCGGCGATCTCGCGCCGCTCGCGCACCTCGCGGCCGTGTTGTTAGGCGTGGGCGAGGTCGAATGCCGCGGCGAGGTCCTGTCGGCCGACGACGGGCTGAAGCGCGCGGGGCTGGGCCGCCTCACGCTGGCCGCGAAAGAGGGACTCGCGCTGCTCAACGGTACGCAGACCTCGACCGCGCTCGCGGCTTGGAACCTCATCGCGATCGACAACCTGCTGCGTACGGCCATCGTCGCGGGCGCCCTGTCGGTCGACGCGGCGGAAGGCTCGGCGAGTCCCTTCGATGCCCGCATACACGGGCTGCGCGGCCATCCCGGGCAGATCGCCGTTGCGGCCGCGTATCGCAAGCTGCTCGAGGCGAGCCCGATCAACTCGAGTCACCGCGACTGCGGCAAGGTACAGGATCCGTATTCGCTGCGCTGCCAGCCGCAGGTGATGGGCGCGTGTTTCGACCAGATCGAGGCCGCGCGCGCCGTGCTGCTGCGCGAGGCGAACGGCGTTTCGGACAATCCCCTCGTATTCGCGGATACCGGCGAAGTGCTGTCCGGCGGCAACTTCCACGCGGAGCCCGTCGCATTCGCGGCGGACAATCTCGCGCTGGCGGTGGCGGAGATCGGGGCATTGGCGGAGCGGCGCATCGCGCTGCTCATCGACGCCACGTTGTCGGGCCTGCCACCATTTCTCGTCAGGGACGGCGGCGTGAACTCGGGCTTCATGATCGCGCACGTGACCGCGGCCGCGCTCGCCTCCGAGAACAAACTACTCGCGCACCCGGCGAGCGTGGACTCGCTGCCGACTTCCGCGAACCAGGAAGATCACGTGTCCATGGCGACGTTCGCCGCACGCAAGCTTTCCGACCTCGTCGACAATACGGCGACGATACTCGGCATCGAGCTGCTGGCCGCCGCGCAGGGCGTCGACCTGCGCGCGCCGGTGGTGACGTCGGTGAAACTGCAGGCCGTGATGCGCGAGATCCGCGCGCGCGTGCCGCACTACGACATCGATCGTTATCTCGCTCCCGATATCGCGGCGATCACCCAGGCGGTGAAGGACGGCGTCATCGCCGCGCACTGCCCGGTTCTCGACTAACTGGTCAGGCGGATCCGGCGGTCAAGTGCCTTCGGTGATCTTGCCGGGCGTCGAGCGCATGCGCTTGGCCAGTACGACGCCCCATGCGAGTCCCAGCAGCGCCGCCACGAGCGATCCCAGCAATACGCCGAGTTTCGCCGCGCTGAGCAGGGCCTCGTCGTTGAAAGCGAGCATCGCGATGAAGATGGACATCGTGAAGCCGATGCCGGCCAGCAGGCCCATGAGGCAGATGCCGCCCCAGGTGACGCCGGCAGGCAATCGGCACAGTCCTGCCCGCACGGCGAGCCAGCTCACGCCGATCACGCCCAGCGGTTTGCCCAGGACCAATGCGATCGCCACGCCCAGCAGCACCCATTGCGCGCCGCCGGTGGATAGATCGACGCCTCCCAGGCTCACACCCGCGTTGGCCAACGCGAAGATCGGCATGATGCCGAACGCGACCCAGGGGTGCAGCGCCATCTGCACGCGCACGGCGGGCGGCAGGAGTTCGCGTTGCGCCAGCCGGAGTTGCCTGAGAGATTGCTCGTGGCGATGCGCGTCCACCGACTCCTCGCGGCCGAACACTTCGTTGGCGATGCGCCGCAGGATGTCCACGGGGCGTTCGGGCATGTGCGCCGAAACCACGGGAGTCATCAATCCAAGGACTACGCCGGAAAGCGTCGGATGGGCGCCGGATTTCAGCAGGCCGATCCAGGCGATCACGCCGGGCAGTACGTAGGCATTCGCCGTCCCGACCCCGATTCTCTGCAACCCGAGGACCATCGCGAGTCCAAGCGCCATGATCGCGAAGCCGGAGTAATCGAGACCGCCGGAGTAGAAGAACGCGATGATCAGGACGGCGATGATGTCGTCGATGATGGCGAGCGCCAGCAGCAGTACCCTGATGTTCCCCGGAATTCCCCTTCCCAGCAGCGCGAGCACGCCCACGGCGAAAGCAATGTCGGTGGCCGTCGGAATGGCCCAGCCATGCTGCCGGACCGGATCGAGATTCAGGGCCAGGTAGATCAGCGCCGGAACCACGACACCGCCCGCGGCCGCCAGCACGGGCAATCCCGCCTGGCGCATGTTGCTCAACGCGCCTTCATGGATCTCGCGGCGGATTTCCATGCCGACGACGAGGAAGAAAATCGTCATCAGCCCGTCGTTGATGAGGAAATGCAGGGACTCGGTGAACTGGTAGCTGCCGATTCCGATCGTGAACGGCGTATGCCAGAGCGCATGGTAACTGTGCGCCCAGGGTGAATTGGCCCAGACCAGCGCACCCACCGCGGCGATCAGCAACACGATGCCGCTGAAGGCTTCGATGCGGATGAATCGCTCGAAGGTGGCGAAGGCGCGCTCCGCCAGGCGCTGGGCTTGCGACATTTCCTGCCGCGGATTTTTTCGACTCACGGACGCGATGGCTCCTGCGTGGCGGCCCGACCATCGCATGAACCTGCTTCGCCGACGGCGAACACCCGGCGGGGATGTTACATGCCTTGCCGAACTATCGGTATACCAACGGTTGCGGAAGGGGAGGTACGTCACCGTACGGCACGTCGTCGGCCTCCTCGTACTCGGCGTGTACCGCGGGCGCCGCACGCGCGCTCACCAGCACGAACAAGGCGAGCACCCAGTGGAATGCAATCGGGATCGCGTGTTCCATGCCCTGGATCGCAAGCCTCGCGGCCATCGCGGCGAAGTACACCAGCGCGAACATGCGCAATCCCCGTGCAACGCGCGGATGCGCGCGCGCGAAGCGGCCCGTGCGGATGCGCCGGTTCCAGGCGACCACCGACATGATCATGAGGATGAGGATCTGCAGCGGCAGCAGCACTGGGTAGGGGAGCAGTCCCGAGTACCACGCGTCCATCTCCGGCAGCCATGCCGGCGCGAGCAACCGCACTTCGATCTGGCCGATCACGCGCGCGGCGAACAGCGCGACGCAGCTCCACAGCAACACCGCCGCACTGCAGCCGCGTGCCGTGAAGCGCCTCATGCGAGCAGGCCCTCGAGGTGGCGGTACCAGTCGCTCTGGAAAACGCCGGTGGGATCCAGCCTGCGCTTCGCCCCGAGAAATCGGCGAATGTCCGGGTGCGCCGCCAGGACCTGCGCCGCGCTCGCGAAGCGGTGATAGGTCAGGAAATAACTCCCGCCGTAACGCAGCGCGTGATCGATGAGGCGACTGAAGTGCCCGGCAGCGCGCTCGATGTCCCGCGCATGATGATCGATGTGCAGGTTGAAGATCACGCAGGCCCAGCCGTGACGCGCCCAGGGCAACGCGGTCTCGCGTTCCGCCTCGATCAGCCGGACGGTTCCGTAGATGAAGTCGACGTCGTTGGCGCTGAAATCGCGACGCACGTCGTCCATGAAACGCGTGAGGTCGGCGCGCGGCACGTATAGCTCGGTGATCATCTCGCTGCCGCGCACCGCGGCGCCGAGGCGGTGATCGAGCGCGCCGTGGTAGTCCTCGAGATAGAGATTGAGCTGGTGTGTGTCGCTCCAGTAGCGCTGGCCGTGGGTCGCCAGATAGAACTCGGTGAAGCGGCGGAACGCGGCGCGCTTGTCGATGTGGGCCAGCGTCAGTAGTTCGTTCCAGTCGCCCTGGGAGAGTCGCCGCTGGTTGTCGGGAATCGTCGCGTCGGGCGGGACGGGGCGGTAGCTCGACAACACGCCCGTGCGCAGGAATTCGCGGCTGTCGGGCGCGGTCGCGAACTGGAAGTCGCCGTACAGGTGACCCGTGGCGATGCGTTCGTCGAACGCCTCGATGAGATCGTCGATGTCGAGCCGGGCGACGCAGCGCTCGACTTTCACGCGCGGCACCAGGCGCAGGGTCGCGGCGGTCACGACACCGAACAACCCGTACCCGCCGACGACGTGCCGGAACAGCTCGTCGTTCTCGGTCCGGCTGCAGCGCACGACGTCGCCCGTCGCGGTGACTACTTCGAGACCCTCGAGATCGGCCACGAACGGTTGCGCGGTGAGACCGCGGCCGTGAATGTTCGCGGAGACCGCGCCGCCGATCGTCAGGCGGTCCGCGCCCGTCTGTTTCTGGCGGATGCCGTACGCGCGGCCGGGTCCGCGCTGCAGCGCGAGATAACCCCGGATGACGTCGGGCCAGGTGATGCCTGCCTCGACTTCCAGGAGCGCGCGGCCGCGATCGAACCAGCGCACGCTCGAGAGCTGGCGCATGTCGAGCAACGAACCGCCCGACAGGAACTGCTGGCCGCCCATGGCGTGGCGGGCCCCCGCGATCGCGAGCGGCTCGCCGCGCGCCCGGGCCTGCAACACCGCGTCGACCACGTGTCCCACGCCCCGTGGCTCGAGCACCCGCGCGACTGAGGTGCGGTTGAGGGCCGAATGCGTGTCGTTGACCCACTTCGGCAGGACGCTCTTGCGGATCGCCTGCAACTTCGCGTGCATGGGGTGAAGCTCGCCCGACCGGCTGCATAAGGCAATACCCGAATGAACAGTATCGGATTACGATACCCACGGTCAGGCTGCAATCCACGGGAATCGGCGGGAGAATCCGCGGCATGGGAGAAACAACGAGAATAATCCTGGCTCTCAAGCGCGGCCTGCGTTCGCGCGGCATCACCTACGCGATGCTCGCGAAGCGCATTTCGCTCAGCGAACCCTCCGTCAAGCGCATCCTGTCGCGCGGTAGTTTGAGCCTGCCGCGGCTCGAGCGGATCTGCGAGGCCGCCGGCCTTTCGATGGAAGAGCTGGTGCGGCCGGTGTCCGCGGCGCCGGCGGAGACCTCGAGCACGCTGACCGCCGCGCAGGAATCCGCGCTGGCCGCCGATCCGCAGCTGCTCGCCTGCTTCTATCTGCTCACCAACGGGCACACGCCGCGCGAGGTGGCGAGCGAGCTCGGCGCCGACGATCGACTGCTGCGCCGCTGGCTCGTGAAGCTCGACAACCTGCACCTCGTCGAGCTGCGCGCGCGGCTCGGCGCGCGCCTGCGAGTGCAGGCCCCGATCTCCTGGCGCGAGGACGGACCGATCCGGCGCACCTACGAGCAGCAGGTGCGCGAGGAGTTCATGCGTTCCGGCTTTCTCGCGGCGGACGAGACTCTGCTGTTCCGCACGGCCGAGCTTTCGGAGGCGTCGCGCCAGGTCCTGCAGCGCAAGCTCGCGCGGCTCTCGGCCGACTTCAACGAACTCGCCGATCTCGATCGTCACCTTCCGCGGCGCGAAAAACGGGCCGTCGCCGTCATGCTGGCCTGCCGGCCGTGGGTCTTCTCGATGTTCGATGGATTAAAACGCCGCTGATCAGCAGCAGCGCGAAGGCCGCGAGCCACGAGTAGTAGCCGACCAAAAGCTGGTCCGCCTTGTCCTCGCGGACGGCCTGCACGATCCAGTAAAGGTTGAGGATGAAGCAGGCGATGACCACGCGGATGAAGAGCCCGGGCCGGGTCACCGCGCCGCGCCAAACGAGCACGACCAGCGCCGGAAACGCGACGTTGGTGAGCGCGCTCAGGAGCCACGGTCCCGCGTCCGCCCACTGCTGACCCTGGGAATTCCACACCGGCTCCAATGCGTAACGGAAGGCGAGCCATCCCGGAACCCCGGTGGCCACCGGCAGGAACCACGAGGCGAGCCAGGCGAGCGCGGCGATGCCGCTCACGATGCGAATCGATTTCTCCATCGGGTGTGTCGCCTGGCCGGTAGCTAGGGCTGGCGCGGGAACTCCGCGTTGATCTCCTGCTCCGACTCCGACAGCTGGCACGTGCCCACGCCGCCGCCCATCAGGCCGCGCGACGGGCTGACCAGCGTGAAATTGCAGCGCATGTATTCGCCGTCTTCGGTGCGCATGTTCGCGAGCACCTGCCCGGTGTATGTCCTGACCAGCTCCGAGCGAGACTCGTAGGCCCAGTGGCGCCAGGAGCCGCGACGGCTCGGGCGGCCCCAGCCGGTCCAGAGCGGATCGAGCCGGTCGATGCGTGTCTCGCTCGTGATCTGGAAATACGTGCCATTGAACACGCGGCCGGTGCCGAGTGTCGCCGCGATGTTCCCGGAGATGCTGTCCGTGCTCTGCCAGGTGAAGGTCACCGCATCACGCGAGCCGCGGACACTGCCCGAGCCGGTGCCGGCCGTCTGACAGGCCGTCGATGCAAGGGCACTGGCGATCAGAATCGTGAGCAATGGCTTCGTGGTCATGATCTCATCGTCGCACATGCCCTCGTGGCAGGTCTCGGCGCTCTTGCGAGCCACTCAATCTCCCGTGGGAGAGAGTCTGAATTCGAGAACGGTCGGATTCTCCTTCAACGTGTGCGCGAGCCGCGAGGCCGAGGTGCGATCCGTCGTCTGCAGCGTCATGCTGTGACGGAGCACGCGGCCCTCGGTCTCGAGGCGGTAGCTGAAGTTCGCGATGGTGAACGCGTGCTGCTTGATCAGCGCGCGCATGTCGTTCTCCGACAACGTGCCGTCCTTGGCGTACTTCACGTCGAAGTTGAAGTAGGACTGCATGGGCACGCGCAATTCGATCCAGCGGAACAGGGACAGCACGGCGAGCGTGAGCACGACCGAGACGGCCAGCGGTAGATAGAGCCCCACGCCCGCGATGATGCCGATCGCGGCGGTGATCCAGATCGACGCCGCGGTGGTGAGGCCGCGCACGTTGAGGCCTTCCTTGACGATGACGCCCGCGCCGAGGAAGCCGATACCGGTCATGATGCCCTGGGCCATGCGCGTCGGGTCGAGACGCACCTCCGAGCTGCCACGCACCCATTCGTCTTCGTACACGGTCACGAGCATGAGTAGCGAGGAGGCCAGGCAGACCAGCACGTGCGTGCGCAGTCCCGCGGGACGACCGTGGAACGAACGCTCGTAGCCGATGCACGCGCCCGCGCCGAGCGCGGCCACGAGCCTCAGGATCATTTCGATTTCGGTCGCGGAGAGGGGGAGGTTCATCAGGGGGAGCGTCGCGCGAGACGGGTTTGCCGTCAATGCATCTTGCGACGGCGTCTGCGCTCGAGCGCCCTCCGGCCGACGCTGATCCAGTTCCGCAGTGTCAGCGGGCAGAGACAGAGCAGCATGTCGCCTTCGGCATGTCCGGGGTTGGTCTCCGCGAAGAAGCGGATGTCCGGGTCGGCGAGCTCGGCCTCCGTCAACGGGGCGGTGGTCTCCAGCAGCCGCTCGCGGCCTGATCGAAGGACCAGTCCGAGCTTGGGCCGCCAGCCGCCGCCGTAGTTCTGGACCGCGAGCTGGTCGACGAGCGCCCGTTCGGTTTCGGGGGTGGGCGCGTCGCGCCGCGGCCAATACGTGAGGAAGTTGCGCGGCAGCAGCAGGTAGCTCTTGTAACTGTAAGTATCGAAGAACCAGTAGATAGGGCGGAACGGGTAACGCAGTTTCGTGCGCAGCCAGGTGCGCCAGCCGAGTCTCTGGATCAGGTTGCGCCCGCGCCATTCCTCGCGCAGCAGGACGTGGGTAGTGAGGATCACCGCGATTGAGCGACCGCGGAACCGTACGGGGAGAATGTCGATGCAGGCCATGCCGACGAGCTGGCCCTTCACCCGGAACGTGGCGATGAGCTCTCGCCGGAACAGCTCGGTTTCCGCGTACCAGCGTTCGACGTCGAAAAACCGGCGATTGAGCTCCCACAGCTCCTGCCAGTCCTCTTCGCTGAGGGCCGCTGCCGGCCGGACGATGGTTTGAACGCGGTCTTGGCCGCTCATGGTTCTAGTTTGCCATGCCGTGTGCCGGCCCGCCCTTTACAATCGCCCATACCCACGAGGTGAGGGGTCCATGAGCACTTCCGCCAACGAACGAATCGAGGTCGTCGACGTCCTTCGCGCCTTTGCGCTGTTCGGGATCATGGTGGCCCACTCGGGCATGGAGTTTCTCGCCGGTCCATATCCGTACCCGACATTCGGACTGGTGCACGCGTTCGACCCGGCCGTGAAGCAGATCGTCGCGCTGCTCACGACCGGCAAGTTCTTCATGATCTTTTCCTTTTTGTTCGGCCTGAGCTTCGCCATCCAGATCGACAACGCCGCGCGCAAGGGTGCGGCATTCGCCGGAAGGTTCGCCTGGCGGCTCACGGTGCTGTTGCTGATCGGCGTCGCGCACTCGCTGTTTTTCAGCGGCGACATCCTGGTGATTTACGCGCTCCTGGGGTTTCTGCTGATTCCGATGCGCAACGTGCGCACGAAGACCATGCTGTGGGTTTCGGCCGTGCTCGTGCTGAACATTCCGCTGGTGCTGATCCTGATCGCCGTCGCGAACACTCCGCCGCCCGGCCCGGAGCAGCAGGCCGCCGCGGCGGAGTCGACCCGGCAGTTCGCCGAGATGGCCCAGCAATTCTTCGATGCGAAGCGCAGCGGCACGCTGGTCGAGCTCATGCAGGCGAATGCCGGCTTCGGAGCCCTGATGAAGTTCGGATACGTGGTCATCAGCGGCCGCCTGTGGATCACGTTCGCATGTTTCATGCTGGGAATGTGCGCGTGGCGCGCCGGGCTGTTCGT
>JAEZCN010000182.1 GCA_023433515.1 Pseudomonadota bacterium | reverse complement strand
GGGCTCCCGAGATAGGAACGACGGTGACCCTGGGCCCACTGATGGTCGACGTGGCAGGTCTCGAGCTCACGCCCGAGGACCGCGACGTGCTGCGCCATCCGCTCGTGGGCAGCGTCATCCTGTTCACGCGCAACTACTCGAACGCCGAACAGCTCACCCGGCTCGTCGCCGACATCCACGCGGTGCGTTCTCCCGCCCTCATCGTCGCGGTCGACCAGGAAGGTGGGCGCGTTCAGCGCTTCCGTCCCGAGTTCTCGCGACTGCCGCCGCCGCGGCGCATCGGTCACGAATACGATCTCGATTCGAAGAAGGGACTCACACTCGCGCGTTCGATGGGCTGGCTCATGGCCGCCGAGCTGCGCGCGCACGGCGTCGACCTGTCGTTCGCCCCCTGCGTCGATCTGGACTACGGCGTGAGCGAAGTGATCGGCGATCGTGCGTTTCATTCGAAGCCGGAGGCGGTCGCGCAACTCGCGCTCGCGTACGTGCAGGGCATGAAGGATGCCGGCATGGCCGCCACCGCCAAACATTTTCCCGGCCACGGCGCCGTCGTCGCGGATTCCCACCAGTCCCTGCCGGTAGATAGGCGCGGCTGGGGCGAGCTGGGCGACGACCTGTTGCCTTACCGGCGTCTCATGGCGAACGGCCTGCCCGGCGTCATGGTCGCGCACGTGCTGTTTCCCGCGGTCGCGCCGGAGCCCGCGAGCCTGTCGCGCCGCTGGATCCAGAACGCGTTGCGCGAGGAGCTGCGCTTTTCGGGCGCGGTGTTCACCGACGATCTTTCCATGGGCGGCGCCGCCGAATACGGCGACATCGTCGTGCGCGCGCGCGCCGCGCTCGACGCCGGCTGCGACGTGCTGCCGGTGTGCAACGACCGCGCATCGGTCACGCGCCTGCTCGACGAGCTCGATTTCGAGATCGAACCCAGCGCGCACCTGCGCCTGGTGCGCATGCGCGGGCGCGCGGCGCCCGAACGCGACGAACTGCTGGCCGGCCATGCCTGGCGCGAGAGCCAGGACCTGCTCGCCCGCTCGGCGGAGCCGCCGCAACTCAACCTGACGGCGGGCAACGCATGAACGGTTTCAAGAACGATTTCCTGCGTGGTGCGCTCGACGTCGCGCCCGAGGGCGTCGTCATCACCGAGGCGGGGGGCGATCGCGTCGTCGTGTACGTCAATCCCGCGTTCTGCCGGCTGACCGGATACGACGTTGCCGAGCTGGTCGGCAAGAACCTGCGGTTGCTGCAGGGCGAGGATCGCGACCAGCAGGAGCTGGAAGGCCTGCGCGAAGCGCTCGGACACGGCGAAGCCACGCGTGCCTTGCTGCGCAACCAGCGCAAGGACGGCACGGCGTTCGTGAATGACATGCACATCCATCCGCTGAAGAACGGCGACGGCAAGGTCACGCACTTCATCGGTTATCACCGCGAAGGAGGCACGCGGCCGCGCACGGGTGACACCGGCATCCGCGGTCTGCCGAGCTGGGTGCGCGAAGACCGCCTGACGGGGCTCGCGTCGCGTTACTACTTCGAGGACGTGCTCAAGCGCGACTTCGCGCTGGCACAACGCGACAAGACCGACATCGCGTTGCTGCTGTTCGACATCGACCAGCTGGGTCCCTACAACGAGATCTTCGACCGCGCGGGCGGCGACGCGGTGGTCAAACGCGTGGCGCGCGCGATTGCCGGTTCGTTCCGCCGCGGCACCGACGTCGTCGGTCGCTGGGAAGGCGCGAGCGTCATCGTGCTCATGCACGGCACGCCCGCGGATCACGTCATCCAGCATGCGACCACCGTGGCCCATCGCGTGCGCGAGCAGCAGATCCATCATCCGCGCTCGACGCAGCGTTACGTGACCGTGAGCGGCGGCGTCGCGATCCACACCGCGCGCCCCGAAGACTCGGCCGCGGGTTTCCTCAAGGCCGTCGAAGCCGCCGTAGCCCGCGCGAAAGAGCAGGGCCGCAACCGCATCATCGTCGCCGAAGAATCCGATTTCCGCTGAAATGGGGACATTCCCCGTTTCCTAGCAAACGGGGACAGACCTGTCAGCGGGAGGTTGCCATCAAGTCTCGCGATTCTTCTCTCAGCTCTGAGCCATGGCGTGAGGCGGAGTTTGACGCCAGCCAGGAGCGATACGCGGCGATAGTCGCGTCGGTGTGCGCTTGATGAATCCCGGCGATCACTGCTGCCCGTGCACGGCATGGACGACCCGGCGGGCCATCTTCTGGCGCGTTCAATTGCTGGGGCGGCCGCGGTAGCGAAACCCATCGTGTGGGTGACGGCCATGCCGTCCACGCAGAAGTACCAATCGCCGGGACTCATCGAGCCCCGAATCGAGGTCTGTCCCCATTTGCTAGGAAACGGGGAATGTCCCCATTTATCGGCCGCCGGTGGCGCGATTCGCGGGGGTCACCAGGGCGATTACGCCGAAGGCCGGGTGATCGTAGTAGTTGCGCTCGTAGCGCTTCACGCGGCGGGACTCGGCCAGCGTGAACACCGTGCCGGGCGTCGCCGCGAGGCCGGTGGGCGGGCTGGACGTCTGGTAGTTCAGCGACATGCCGAGGTGCAGATAGGCGCCGGCCTCGAGGAAGATGATGCCCGAGAGCCCCGGCACATTGCCGGCCAGCTTGTTGATCGTGAACCCCGCGCGCGAGCCCCACGAGCTCGCGGTCTGCTGCCAGGCGAAATGGGCGACGGGCTGATAGTTAGACGACGCGCGCAGCTTCGAGGCGACGTCGTTGAGCTGGAACTGCGAGGACGGCACCGATGCGACGAAGCGCCCGGTCACCGGTGAATCGGGCTGATCTGGGCCGCGCGGGATGGGCTTGGCGGTCCAGTCTTCCGGCCCCCCGGCACCGGTCGTGTTCCGGAACACGATGATCTCGACCGTATAAACGGTCGCCGAGGGCGTGGTCGACTGGGCCTGGGCGGCCGGAAGCGTCGTCGTGGCCGCGACCAAGGCGACGAGGGCGGCGGTGAGCAGCGAGCGCAGTCGCGAGCGGCCGTTTGAATTCATAGGCCAAAGTATAGCGGGTCGGTCAGCGGCGTTTCCCGCCCGCCGGATTTCGGGCGGGTTGCGAGGCGGGTTTGTCGGTCGCCGGCGACTTGACCGCTCCATCGCCACTGCCGCGCAGGCCCTGCAGGAAACACTCGGCGAATTCGAACCGCTCCGCGTCGTCCTCGGTCTCGACGGCAATGCGCAGCTTGAGCGGGCCGTCGAGTCGATAGTGGCGGTCCGGATGTTGTACGAGCCGGATGATCGCCCGAGGGTCGACCTGGTTGCGCTCCTCGAACAGCGCATACCCACCTTCACGCCCGAGGTCGAGCCGGCGGATTCCGAGCGCGCGGGCGGTGAGCTTGAGGCGTGCGACGCGTAACAGATTCGTTGCCGGAGGCGGCAGCGGCCCGAACCGGTCGACGATTTCCTCGGTGAGTTCGTCGATCGCAAGATTGTCGGGCGCGGCGGCGAGCCGCTTGTACAACGCCAGGCGCGCGGGCACGTCGGCCACGTAACTCTCCGGCAGCAGGGCCGGGAGCCGCAGTTCGACTTCCGCGGTGGCCGCGAGCGGTCGATCGAGCTCGGGTTCGCGGCCTTCCTTCATCGCCTTCACGGCCTGCTCGAGCAGGTCGAGATACATCGTCAGGCCGACTTCCGTGAGCTCTCCGCTCTGCGACTCGCCCAGCAATTCGCCGGCGCCACGGATTTCGAGGTCGTGCGTCGCGAGCACGAACCCGGCGCCGAGGTCCTCGAGCGATTCGATGGCTTCCAGGCGCTTCACCGCATCCTGTGACAACGCCTTGCGCCGCGGCGTGAGCAGATAGGCGTACGCGCGGTGGTGCGACCGGCCGACGCGGCCGCGGAGCTGGTGAAGCTGCGCGAGCCCGAGGCGGTCCGCGCGGTCGATCATGATCGTGTTCGCGGTGGGCACGTCGATGCCGCTCTCGATGATCGTCGTGCACACCAGAAAATTGAATCGCCGGTGATAGAAGTCGACCATGAGCTGCTCGAGATCGCGCTCGCGCATCTGCCCATGACCGACGCGCACGTCGGCTTCCGGGATCAGCTTCGCGATCTCCTGCGCGGTCTTGTCGATGCTCTCGACCACGTTGTGCACGAAGTACACCTGGCCGCCGCGGCGGAACTCGCGCAGCGCCGCCTCGCGCAGCGTCGCGGCGTGCCACTCGGTCACGAAGGTCTTGATCGCGAGCCTTTCGGACGGCGGCGTGGTGATCAGCGACAGGTCGCGCAGGCCTCCGAGCGCCATGTTCAGCGTGCGCGGAATCGGGGTCGCCGTGAGTGTCAGCACGTGCACCTCGGCGCGCAGCGTCTTGAGCTTTTCCTTGTCGCGCACACCGAAGCGGTGCTCCTCGTCGACGATCACGAGGCCGAGATCCTTGAAGCGCACGTTGGCGTGCAGCAACCGGTGCGTGGCGATGACGATGTCGACCGTGCCTTTCTCGATCCCCTCGATCACCGCGTTCGATTCCTTGCCCGAACGGAAGCGCGACAGCGCCTCGATGCGCACGGGCCAGTCGGCGAAGCGGTCGCGGAAGTTGTTGGCGTGCTGCTCGGCCAGCAGCGTGGTCGGCACCAGCACCGCGACCTGCTTGCCGGCCTGCGCGGCGACGAACGCCGCGCGCATCGCGACCTCGGTCTTGCCGAAGCCGACGTCGCCGCACACGACGCGGTCCATGGGTTTTTCGCTGTCGAGATCAGTCAGTACCTGGCGAATGGCCTCGGCCTGGTCCGCGGTCTCCTCGAACGGGAAGCTGTTCGCGAACGCCTGGTATTCGAGTTCCTTCGACGGCAACGGCGGACCGCGTTTGGCCTGCCGCTGCGCATAGAGATCCAGTAGTTCGGCCGCGACGTCGCGGATCTTGTCGGCCGCGCGCTTGCGCGCCTTGGCCCACTGATCGGTGCCGAGTTTGTGCAGCGGGGCGCTTTCGGGCGCCGCGCCGGAGTATCGCGAAACCAGGTGCAACTGCTGCACCGGCACGTAGAGCTTGTCGCCCCCGGCGTATTCGAGCACGACGAATTCGCCGTCCTGTCCCGCGACCTGCATCATCTGCAGACCGACATAACGGCCGACGCCGTACTCCTCGTGCACCACCGGCGATCCCGGGGCGAGGGTTGTGAGATCGCGCAGGATCGCCTGCGGATCGGCCGCCGCGCGGCGCCGGCGGCGCTCCTGGCGCGCGCGCTGGCCAAAGAGCTGCGCTTCGCCGAGCACCGAGATCGGCGGCGTGACGACGTTGAGCCCGGCCATCTCGGGCGCGACGCAGATCGCGAACTTCGCGTCGCCATCCACGAAGTCGCGCCATCCGGCGACGGGCGTCGGGGCGAGCGAATGGGCGCGCAGCATCTCGAGCAGCACTTCGCGCCGTCCGGCCGAATCCGCGGCGAGCAGCACGCGTCCCGGATAGGTGGCGAGGAAATTCCCGAGCGGCGCAAGCGGGCGTTCGGAGCGCAGGTCCACACGCCATTCCTGCGGCGCGCCAGTCGGGAAATTGTCGGCTTCGACCTCGGACTTGAACCGTTCGATGTCGATGCGCGTGAACCCGTCGAGCCGCGCCGCGAGCTCGTCGGGCGTGAGGAACAGTTCGTCCGGCGCGAGGACAGGACGCTCGATGTCGTGGCGGCGTTCTTCGTAGCGCTCGGCGACGCCGCGCGCGGCGGCCTCGATGGCGCCCGGCAGCTCGGCGCCCGCGCAGACCACCGTTCCGGACGGTAGATAGTCGAGCAACGTGTCGGTGGAGTCGAAGAACAGCGGCAGGTAGAACTCGATGCCGGGCGGCGCGATGCCGTCGCTGACGCCGCGGTAGATCACGCTGCGAGTCGGGTCGCCTTCGAACCGCTTGCGGTATCTCAGCCGGAACGCCTTGACGGAATCGGCATCGAGCGGCAGTTCGCGTCCCGGCAGCAGCCGCACCCGCTCGAGCGACTTGCCCGAGCGCTGCGTATCCGGATCGAACTCGCGGATCACTTCGATCTCGTCGTCGAACAGGTCCACGCGCAGCGGGGCGTCCGCGCCCATCGGGAACACGTCGAACAGCGAGCCGCGCAGCGCGAACTCACCCGGCGCGGACACCTGCGAAACGGAGGCGTAGCCGCTCTCGACGAGTCGCGCGCGCAGCGGCTCGATCTCGAGCCGGTCGCCGACGGCGAGGTTGAACGTGCGCCCATCGACATAGCCGCGCGGCGCGAGGCGCTGGCCCAGCGTGTCGGCCGACGCGAGCAGCACCGCGGACTTCATCCGCGGCAGTTCGGACAGCGCCGCGAGGCGCTCCGAGATGATGTCCGGGTGGGGCGAGAAGACGTCGTAGGGCAGGACTTCCCAGTCCGGCAACGCGTGTATCGATCGAGCCCCACCGAGATAGAAGCCGAGCTCCGCGCGCAGCTGATCCAGCTCGCGCACGTCCCGCGCGATGACCAGGTAGGGCCGCGTGTCCGCCGCGATGACTTCGGCCAGCGCCAGGCTGCGGGCCGAGCCGTAGAGCTGGTGCCAGCGTGTGCGGGTACCGGGCGCGGGGGGTTGTGGATGAAGGAGAGCGGGCATTTGCGGAGCGCGGCAGCTTACCTGTCGTCGCGCTGGCTGCAAGCCGCCGATGTGTCAGGCGCAATCCGACACACTCTTATCGTGGGTAACACTCCGCGTTACCCGTTTCCGGCGCACCCGGAGGCGCCGGATCGATCAACGATCGGGAGTGCTCAGCTCGCCACGACCACCGAGTGCAGCACCTTGTCGTGCTCGAACACCACGACGAAGTTCGGATAGAACCACTTGGTGATGGGCGGGTTGCCCACCGCCGAGCTCTTGTTCGCGGGGGCCCCGAAACGCGCTTCGACGGCGGTCATGGACGAACCGCGCTGCGGCGTTTCGATGCCTGAGGGCTTGACGATCACCTGGCCGTCGATGGCCAGCGTCTCGGCAATGGATGGCGCCGCGAAGGCGAGGCCCGCGGCTAGCAAAATCGAACTGGTCTTCCTCGTGCGAGCAAGCATCTTTCTTCCCTCCCGGCCAGCGACTCGACCGTGGCGGAAATATACGCCGCCATATGGCAAAGTCAGGCGCTGTCGCCGGCTGCCGACCGATTCCGTCAGTAGTTTTGTGATCTCCGTCCGGTTTTTCGCCCAGAATGGCCCTCAATGCTGAATTCGCTGCCCCTGTTCATCGGCCTGCGGTACGTCCGGGCACGCTCCCACAAGTTCTTCGTTTCCTTCATTACCTGGGTTTCGCTGTTGTGTGTGTGCCTGGGAGTGATGGCGCTCATCGTCATCCTGTCGGTCATGAACGGCCTCGAAGGGGAGCTGCGGGAGCGGCTGCTGGCGCTGTCGTCGCATGCCCGCATCTACGTGCCCGCTGGCTCGCCCGCGCCCGACTGGCAGCCCCTGGCTGACCAGGTGCGCGCCGCGCCCGGCGTCGTCGGCGCCGCGCCGTTCCTCGAGGTCGAAGCCCTGGCCGTCCGAAAGCCCGAGATGCTTCCGGTGCGGCTGCGGGGCATCGACACGGCGCACGAGGGCGAGGTCGAGCGCATCGAGGACGCGATCGTCGAAGGACGGCTCAGCGATCTCGAGCCCGGCTTCGACCGCGTCCTCATCGGAAGGACCATCGCGCAGATGCTCGGCGTGCGGGTCGGGGACCCGATCACGGTGCTGATCCCGACCACCGACGCGAACGGCACACCCGAACCGCGCCTGCGCGAATTCACCGTGGCCGGCGTGTTCGACGTCGCGCTGCAGGACTACGACGGTTCGCTGCTGATCGCGGCGCTCGACGACGTGCGCGCCGTGCTTCCCAGCGCCGATTCGCGCATGGGCATGCACGTGAACTTCCGCGACGCGCTCGTCGCGCCGGAACTGGCCGCGCGGCTGGCCACCGAACTACCGCCCGGCGTCGCGATCACCGACTGGACCGTCGATCACGCCAGCTACTTCCGCGCGATCCGCATCGAAAAAACCATGGTCGCGTTGATCCTCACGCTCATCGTCGCGGTCGCGGCTTTCTACCTTGTCGCGATGCTCGCGATGGTGGTGACGGACAAGCGCACCGACATCGCGATCCTGCGAACCCTCGGCACCTCGCCGCGCCGTGTCATGGCGATCTTCCTGATCCAGGGAATGGTCATCGCCTGGTTCGGCGTCGCGCTGGGCGTGATCTTCGGGACGTTGATCGGCCATTACGCCGGTTCGATCGCGCTGTTCCTCGAACGCCTGTTCCGCTTCGAGTTCTTCAGCTCCGACATATACGTCATCACGCGGTTGCCCTCGGAGCTGCGCATCGGGCAGATCGTCCTGATCGCCGGCGTCGCGATGCTGATCACGCTGCTCGCGACCATCTACCCGGCGCTGCGCGCCGCGCGCGTGCCGCCGGCCGACGCGCTGCGGTACGAGTAGTTCGCGATGCGCGCTCCCTACGAAGTCCTCATCGCCGCGCGGTATCTGCGTTCGACGCATCGCAGCGGCTTCGTGTCGTTCGTCGCGTCGATGTCGGTGCTCGGGCTCGCGCTCGGCGTGGCCGTGCTGATCGTGGTGCTCTCCGTGCTCAACGGTTTCGAGACGGAGCTGCGCGGCCGCATGCTGGCCGTGACCTCCCATGCGTCGATCACCGGAATTCAGGGTGACATCGCCGACTGGCGCCGCGGGCTCGAGCTCGCGGCGCGGACTCCCGGCGTCAAGGCGGTCGTGCCTTTCATCGAGTCGCGCGGCCTGCTCGCCAACGGCGACCGCGTCGCCGGCACGGCCGTTCGCGGCATCCTGCCCGAGGAGGAAGCGCGCGCCGTGGGGCTCGGTTCGCGGCTGAAGAACGGGACGCTCGACGAGCTCGAGCCCGGCAAGTTCCGCATCATCCTCGGCAGTGCGCTCGCGACCGAACTCGGCGTGACGGTCGGACAGAACGTCGTGCTCATGGCGCCTGAGGGCAGCGCGACGCCGGTGGGATTCGCGCCGCGCATGCGACGCTTCGCGGTGAGCGGAATCTTCGAATCGGGGATGTACGAATACGACCGCGGTCTCGCGCTCGTGCACATGAACGATGCCGCGCGGCTCTATCGCCTCGGCGACAACGTGACCGGGCTGCGACTCGCGCTCGAGGATCCATTCGCCGCGCCGCGTATCGTGCGCGACGTGGCGCAGGCCATCGACTTCGACGGCAACGGCTTCTTCGTGACGGACTGGACGCGCGACCACGCGGTGTTCTTCCGCTCCATCGAGCTCACGAAATCGATGATGTTCTTCATACTGCTCATCCTCGTGGTCGTGGCGGCGATCAACCTCGTCGCGATGCTCGTGATGATCGTGAAGGAGAAGCAGACGGACATCGCGATCCTGCGCACCATCGGCGCCGCGCCCATCAACGTGCTGCGCGCATTCCTGCTGCAGGGCGCGCTGATCGGCCTGGCCGGCACGCTGGCCGGAGCGCTGCTCGGGTGGCTGATCGCAAGCAACGTGCAGGTCATCGTGCAGGCGATCGAGCGTGCCTTCGACGTGCAGTTCCTCGATGCCAGCGTGTATTTCATGAGCGATCTGCCGGCGGAGGTGCGCGTCCGCGACGTGCTGCAGGTTTCCGTGGTCGCGCTGGTACTCGCCGCGCTCGCAACTATCTACCCGGCATGGCGCGCGGCGCGCACCATGCCCGCGGAGGCTCTACGACATGACTGAACTCGTCCTCGAAGCGAACTCGATCGCACGCAGTTTTCGCCAGGGACCCATCGACCTGGAAGTGCTGCGCGGCGTCGGACTCGAGGTGCGGGCCGGCGAACGCATCGCCATCATCGGTTCCTCCGGGTCCGGCAAGACCACGCTGTTGCAGATCCTCGGAGGTCTCGACCGGCCGACTTCGGGAACGGTGCGCGTCTGCGGTCAGGACATCCACGCGCTGGACGAACGCGCGCGCGGCGAGCTGCGCAACCGCGCGCTCGGTTTCATCTACCAGTTCCATCACCTGCTGCAGGAATTCTCGGCGCTCGAGAACGTCGCGATGCCGTTGCTGGTGCGGCGCACGCCGCATGCGGAAGCCGAGGAGCGCGCGCGCAGGATTCTCGGTCGCGTCGGGCTCGGGGAGCGCCTGGTTCACCGCCCGAACGAGTTGTCGGGCGGCGAGCGTCAGCGCGCCGCGGTGGCGCGTGCGCTCGTGACGGGTCCGCGCATCGTGCTCGCCGACGAGCCCACCGGAAATCTCGACGGCGCGAACGCCGAATCGGTGTTCGAGCTGATGCTCGAGCTCAATCGCGAGCTCGCGACCAGCCTCGTGGTCGTGACCCACGACCGCAAGCTCGCGAGCCGCATGGATCGCATCCTCGAGCTGGAGCGCGGGAATCTAGTCGAACGCGCCTGATTTCGACGTCGCCGCGCCGGCGCGTTCCCGGTATCTCTTGCGCGTGTTGTAGCGCCACAGCACGT
This sequence comes from Pseudomonadota bacterium, assembly GCA_023433515.1. Classification (GTDB taxonomy): domain Bacteria; phylum Pseudomonadota; class Gammaproteobacteria; order Steroidobacterales; family Steroidobacteraceae; genus CADEED01. The sequence goes on along the minus strand of JAEZCN010000182.1, from coordinate 16,873 downwards.
CGAGCAGGGCGTATCCCAGCAGCCCCGCGAGCGCGCCCGTGATGCCACAGCCGACCAGGAAAGGCTTCCACATCGGGCCGAGGCCGTGCTGCACCCAATCCCAGCTCAATTCGAAATGGAATCTTTTCGCCGGTGCGCCCGTGACCAGCACGCCGATCCGGTATGCGAGGTAGTACACGGGAACGACCGTCAGCGGATTGACCGCTAACGAGGCGACCATGATGCTCGGAATATGGATGCGGCAGAAGATCGCGACCAGCGCGGCGAGCGGGATGTGGATAGGCAGGGGTACGAAGCAGATCGCGAGCCCCGCGCCGAAGGCCGGCGTAACGGTGCGACGCTGCAGCGACCAGAGCCGTGGATCGCCGAAGAAGCGGCCGAAGGGCTTCAATGCCCAGTGGTTTCGCAGGGTCTCCCTGCGGGGCGTGATCTTGCGGAACAGGTGCCGGGGCATCGGCCGGCACTCTAGCATCGGACAGCCGGCCGCGCCGTCGCCACGCGGCGCGTGAGTGCCGGGCGCACTCTCATTCCTGGCGGGTGTTTTGCTTGCGCTCGGCGCCGCGCGCCTGCCGTCCGTAGGTTGGCTCGTCGCGACCGCGCCTACACTCGCTTGTTGCGCACTTGCGGGCTTGTGGCGGCACGCGTGGTCCCGACGCCTCGCGCTGCTCGCCCTGGGCGTGTTCCTGACGAATTGCGCGATCGTGCGCTGGCATTCGCTGTGGGTCCCGACGGACTCGCCGGACCGGCGCCTGCTGCTCGAAGGCACCGTGGTCACGGTTCCGGCTCGCTTCGGCGCGGAAGTGCGGTTCGACGCCGAGGTCACCGTCGTCGAGGGCGCGGGCCAACCGGATGCGCGGGTGCGGCGCGTCCGGCTGACCTGGCGCGACGCGCCCGTCGTGCCACGGGCGGGCGAGCGCTGGCGCTGGCTCGTACGCCTTCAGCCCTATGCCGATTCGCGCAATTTCGTCGGACCGCAGCCCGAGCGTGGCGCCTTCCGCGATGGAGTGCACCTGCGGGCCAGGGTCCTGGTGTCGGCCCTGAACGAACGACAACGCATGGCGCGCACTTCGATCGACGGCATTCGCGCCCGGATCGCCGAACGAATCGCGCGGACGGTCGGCGACCCGGATGCGGCGGCACTGATCGCCGCGCTCTCCGTGGGATTCACCGATCGCATGAGTCTCGACCAGTGGCGCGTGTTCAACGCGACGGGTACGACCCACCTGGTCGCCATCTCCGGCCTGCACGTCACGTTGTTCGCCATGTTCGCGTTCGTCGTCGCGCGGACCTGCTGGCGCTGGTTGCCGGGCGCGCGGCGTTTCGAGCGCGAGCCGTTCGCCTGGTTGTTAGGCATCCTGTCGGCGGGCGCCTACGCGTTGCTCGCCGGCTGGTCCGTTCCCACGCAACGAACCCTGCTCATGTTGTGCGCGTTCGCGTGTGCGCGTGTCATGGCGCGGCACGTCGGGGCCGCGCGCACCTGGTCGCTGGCCCTCATCGCCGTACTCGTGCTGGATCCGATGGCGCCGCTCGCGGCGGGATTCTGGCTTTCGTTCGTCGCGGTGGGTGTCATCCTGCTGTGCACCGCCACGCGCATCGATCACCACGCGGGCTCCATAGCCGCAAGACTGAGCACCGCGCTGCGGCTGCAACTCTCCATCATGCTGGCGCTCGCACCGCTGACGTTCGCCTTGCTCGACAACGTTTCGCTCGCGGGAGTCTGGGGAAATCTCGCGGCGATTCCGCTGGTGTCGTTCGTGCTCGTTCCGCTGGTGCTGATGGGCGCCGTGGCCGCGCTCGTGCTGCCCGCGGCGAGCGCGCTGTTATTCGGACTGGCCGAGCAGGTGTATCGCGTGTGCTGGCCGGGGCTCGTCTGGGCCGCGGACACGCCGCTCGCGACCTGGCGCGCGGCGCCGGAGGCGTGGTGGATCGCGCTGGCGGCGCCCGCGGCGCTCATCCTGATGTGTCGATGGCCCTGGCCCCTGCGGCTGACGGGAATCGCCGCGGCGTTGCCGCTGGTCCTCGCGCATTCGCGCATGCCGGAACACGGCAGCGCGCGCATCGGCGTGTTCGATGCCGGACGCGGCACGATGGTCCTCATAACCACACATTCGCGCGCCGTGCTGTTCGACACCGGCGACAGCTGGAACACGCGCGGCGCGCGGCTGCGCCAGCTCGCGCTGCCGGCGCTCGATGCGCTCGCCGTTCGCGGGATCGATCTGCTGGTCCTGCCAAGGCTCGATGCGGACCGCGCGCAGGGCGCCGCCTTGTTAGCGTTCGAACGCAAGGTGCATCTCATCCGGGTCGGTGGTGGCTGGCCCGGGACGCGACTCGAGGCCCGCGCCTGCAAGCATGAGCGTTTCCGCTGGGACGGAGTGGAGTTCGTCTTGAGCGCAGCGGGCCCGGAGCGTCGCTCCTGCATGCTGCAGGTCTCGGTGGGCGAGCATTGGATGCGGTTCGGCGGGAAGTGGATAGAGGGGAGTGCGCGGCTCGCGCTCGTCACCGGCGGCCAGGCCGGGTCGCGTTCGCGAAAGATGGAGCTCGAACGCCGGCGCGCATCCGGCGCTCGTGCCTACGACACTCGGCACGATGGCGCCATCGAATTCGCTTTAGGGACGCAAGGAATCGTGGTCACCGCCGTGGCGCGGGTGTCGCGTCATCCGTTCGCCTGGCGGCGTTTCCCTGACGCGCCGTGACGCTTTTCGGGCCGCTCCGGTATAGTCCGGACCCATGTGGGAAATCGTCAAGGCCGGCGGCCCGTTCATGGCGCCGATCATCATCTGCTCGATCGTGCTGGTCGGTATCGTCCTCGAGCGCCTCTGGACCCTGCAGCGCAAGCGCGTGCTGCCGCAGGAACTCATCAAGAAGGTTTCCGACCTCGTCGAGCGCAACCAGGTCAATCCCAAGGTCATCGAGGCCCTCGAGAAGAACTCGCCGCTGGGGCGCGTGCTGGCGGCCGCGCTGGCCAACCGCCACCGCGGCCGCGAGATCATGATGGAGCGCGTCGAAGACGTGGGCCGTCACGTCGTGCACGAGCTCGAGCGCTTCGTGAACTCCGTGGGCACCATCGCGAGCATCTCGCCGTTGTTAGGCCTGCTCGGCACCGTCACGGGCATCATCGCCGCGTTCAACGCCGTGATGCTCGGTGGCATGGGTGATCCGCGCATGCTCGCGGGCGGCATTTCCGAGGCGCTGATCTGCACGGCCGGCGGTCTCACGGTCGCGATCCCCGCGTACATCGCGCATCGCTACCTGCGCGGCAAGGTCGAACGCATCGTCGTCGACATGGAAAAGCTCGCGGTGAACTTCGCCGATTCGCTGGGCGCCGAGCCCCAGGCCGGAGAAGGTGACGGCGGCATCGCGCGCACCGCATGAGACTTCAGTCCCGCAAGGCGAAGGAAGATCCGGAGATCAATTTGATCCCGCTGATCGACATCGCGCTGCTGCTCGTCATCTTCTTCATGTTGTCCTCGACCTTCATGCAGGAAGGGCGGCTCAAGATCGAACTACCCCAGGCGAGCCTCGCGCCCACGGGCAAGCAGAAGACCGATCCGATCGTCGTCGCGGTCACGCAGGCGGGGACCTATCGGGTCAACGACCGCGAGCTCATCAATTCCAGCCCCGACACGTTGCGCGCCGCCATCATGGAGGTCGCGGGAGCGGACCGTGACAAGCCCGTGACCGTGCGCGCGGACGCACGCTCGACTCACCAGTCCGTGGTCACCGCCATGGACGTGATCGGCAAACTCGGCTTCGTCCGCATCAACATCGCGACGGTCGAAGACTCGCAATCCAGTCAATGAACACCTCCGCGGGCGCCGCTCCAATGGACGCTGGTGGCGTGTACCGGCGGCTGCTCGGCTACGCGCGACCGCACCTCGGCATGTTCCTCGTCGGCGTCGTCGGCATGGCGTTGTTCGCCGCCACCGGCCCCGGTTTCGCGTGGCTGGTGCAGAACTTCGTCGACCTGGGCTTCGTCAAGAAAGACCCGACGGTGTTGTGGCTGGTGCCGCTGGGCGCGCCGCTGCTGTTCCTGCTGCGCGGCATCGGCGACTACATCGGCGTGTATTTCCCGGGCTACGTCTCGCGGCAGATCATCAAGGCGATGCGCCGCGACCTGTTCCGCCAGTACCTGCATTTCCCGGCGAAGTATTACGACCTGCAGTCGAGCGGCACGATGTTGTCGCGGCTCACGTTCAACATCGAGCAGGTGGCCGAGGCGACGACCAACTCCACCGGGGCGTTGATCCGCGATTCGCTCACGATCGTGCTGCAGATCGGCTGGCTGTTCCTGCTCAACTGGAAGCTGGCGCTGTTCGTCGTGATCCTCGCGCCGCCGCTGTCGTTCATCATCCGCCAGGTCACGAAGTCCTTTCGCCGCTACAGCGCGCGCATCCAGGCTTCGATGGGCGATGTCACACGCGTCACCAAGGAGGCGCTCGACGGCCAGCGCGTGATCAAGGTGTTCAATGCGCAGGAGCAGGAAGCGCGCGAATTCGAAGCGGTGAACGAACACAACCGCCGCAGCAACATGAAACTGATCGCGGCCAAGGCGACCAGCAATCCCGTCGTGCAGTTCATCGCTTCGATCGGCCTCGGCGGCGTGTTGTGGATGGCGCTCGTTCAGGTGAACCAGAGCGACATGACGGTCGGCGAGTTCTGGGGATTCCTGACCGCGCTGCTGCTGACGACGGCGCCGATGCGCACCCTGGTTACCGCGCTGGGGCCGCTGCAGCAGGGACTCGCGGCCGGCGCGAGCGTGTTCGAGGTGCTCGACGAATCGACCGAGGATTTCGAGAAGGGCCGCAGGCTCGGGCGTGTGCAGGGCACCATCGAATTCCGCGACGTGAGTTTCGAATACTCGAGCGAGAAGGGTGGCGTGCTCCACTCGGTGAACCTGAGCGTGCCGGCGGGGAAAAATGTGGCCATCGTCGGCCGCTCCGGCAGCGGCAAGTCGACGCTGGTGGGCCTGGTGCCGCGGTTCTACGACGCGACCTCGGGCGCGGTGCTCGTCGATGGCATCGACGTGCGCGAATGCAACCTGCGCGACCTGCGCGACAACGTCGCGCTCGTCAGCCAGGACGTCGTGTTGTTCAACGAGTCGATCCGCAACAACATCGCGTTCGGTGTGGACGACGCGGACCCGGAGCTCGTGGAGAAGGCCGCGCGCATCGCGTACGTCGATGAATTCGCAGCGGAGTTGCCGGAGGGGCTGGATACGCAGGTCGGCGACCGCGGCGCGTTGTTGTCGGGCGGCCAGCGGCAACGCATCGCGATCGCGCGTGCGTTGCTCAAGGATGCGCCCATCCTGATTCTCGACGAGGCGATGTCCGCGCTCGACAACGAATCGGAGCGGCGCATCCAGGAGGCGCTGGTCGAACTCATGCGTGGCCGCACGACGCTCGTGATCGCGCATCGCCTCACCACCATCGAACACGCCGACGAGATCATCGTCATGGAAGACGGCCGCATCGTCGAGCGCGGGTCGCACGCCGAGCTCGTTGCGCGCGATGGCGCGTACGCGAGTCTCAAGCGTGCGGAGTTCCGCAATTGAGCGCGTTGGCGCGATGCCTTCCAGGATAGAAGAAATGTGGTACGGGCCGGACGGGCCGATCTGGCTCGCGCCACTGTCATGGCTCTACGGCGCGGTCATGAGCCTGCGCAATTTTCTGTATCGCATCGGTCTTCGACACCGCGTACGCGTCGGCGCACCCGTGATCGTGGTCGGCAACATCACCGTGGGCGGCACGGGCAAGACTCCGCTCGTCGCGTGGCTCGCGAGCCGGATCGCCGAAACCGGCATGAAGGTCGCGGTGGTGTCGCGCGGTTACGGCGGGCGGGCGCGCGGCGTCACGCGCGTGACGATGCACAGTCGGGCCTCGGAAGTCGGCGACGAGCCGCTGCTGCTCGCGCGACGCGCGCAGGCCGCGGTGTTCGTCGGGCGCGATCGCGTGGCGGCGGCGAAGGCGGCGGTCGCGGACAAGGCCGACGTCGTCATCTGTGATGACGGGCTGCAGCACCTGGCGCTGCGGCGCGATTGCGAGATCGCGGTGATCGACGGACAGCGCGGTTTCGGCAATGGCTGCGTGTTGCCGCGCGGTCCCCTGCGCGAAAGTCCGCGACGCCTGCGGCGGGTGAATGCCGTGGTCGTCAACGGTGCGATCACGGCGCCGGGATTCTCGCTGCCCGGCATGGTCAATCGAACACACTTTTCGATGTCGCTGCGGCCGGGTGATGCACAGCCCGTATCGGGTGGCGCGGTGCCGCGCCCGGTCGAGAGTTTCCGCGGTTCGAAGGTTCACGCCGTTGCCGCGATCGGCAATCCGCAACGCTTCTTCAACATGCTGCGCAACGCGGGGCTCACGATCCACGAGCATCCCTTCGCCGACCACCACGCGTTCAAGCCGGTGGACCTGGATTTCCGCGATCGGCTGCCGGTCATCATGACCGAGAAGGATGCCGTAAAATGCGCGGCCTTCGCCGATGACCGTTGCTGGTTCGTGCCGGTCACGGCCGAGTTCGCCGAGCGCGAGGCGCGCGAGCTCGTCGACCTGGTTCTCACCCGCGCCGAGGCGTTTCACAAGCATGGATGACAGGCTGCTCGACGTGCTCGCGTGCCCGCTGTGCAAGGGGCCGCTCAAGCTCAAGCGCGCCGCCGAGGTGCTGGTCTGCCGCGCGGATCGCCTGGCGTTCCCGATCCGGGATGGCGTGCCGATGATGCTCGAGGAAGACGCGCGGCATCTCACACCCGACGATCCGCTGCTGGCGCGCGAATGAAATTCCGCGTCGTCATTCCCGCGCGCTTCGATTCCTCGCGGTTGCCCGGAAAGGTGCTGTTGCCGCTGGCCGGCAAGCCGATGATCCAGTGGGTACACGAACGGGCCCGTGCCGCGCAGGCCACGGAAGTCGTGATCGCGACCGACGACGAACGTATCGCCAACGCGGCGCGCGGCTTCGGCGCGGACGTCGCGATGACGGCGCGCACGCACCTGTCCGGAACGGATCGCATCGCGGAAGTGGCAGCGGCCCGTGGTTGGAGCGACGGCGACATCGTCGTGAACGTGCAGGGCGACGAGCCGCTGATTCCGCCCGTGATCATCGACCAGGTCGCATCGTTGCTCGAGAAACATGCGCAGGCGGACATCGCGACGCTCGCCGCGAAGTTCGGCGCGTTCACCGAGTTCAACGACCCTAACAACGTGAAGGTGGCCTGCGACGCGGGTGGCCGCGCGCTGTATTTCTCGCGCGCGCCGATCCCGTGGAATCGGGACGCGGCGCAGACGTTGACGGACGCGTGCCTGCGGCACATCGGCATCTATGCCTACCGCGTCGCGGCGCTGCGCAGGCTTGCTGGCCTGCCGCCCGGCCGGCTCGAGCAGATCGAGAAGCTCGAACAGTTGCGGGCGCTGGAAAACGGAATGGAGATCCGGGTTGAGCTGGCGGCCGAACGGCCGCTGGCGGACGTCAACACCGCCGCCGATCTCGAGCGCGCGGAACGTGCGCTGACCTTGCGCCCGTGAGCGCGGTGAACATGGCCAAGCGCGCGACGATCGCGGCGCTCAACACCTACCCGGTGAAGTCCTGCCGCGGCATTCCACTCACGAGCGCGCGCATCGACGCGACCGGCCTCGCGGATGACCGGCATTGGATGCTCGTTCGTCCCAACGGGCGCTTCGTCACGCAGCGCGAACTGCCGCGGCTGGCGTTTATCGCGACCTCGGTCGACGAGGCGGCGCTGACGCTCGCCGCGCCCGGCGCGGCGTCGCTCGTGGTGTCGCGCGAGGCCGGCGACGCCGCGCGGGAGATAACCGTGTGGAAATTCAGCGGCCGCGGGATCGACTGCGGAGATGAGGCGGCGCGCTGGTGTTCGGAGTTCCTCGAGACAGCGTTGCGGCTGGTGAGGTTCGATCCGGATATGCCCCGCGAATGCAGCCGGGAGTGGACGAAGGACACGCGGGCCATCACCGAGTTCAGCGACGGGTATCCGATCCTCGTGATCTCGCGCGCGTCGCTCGCCGATCTGAACTCGCGCCTGCCGAAGGCGCTGCCGATGGAACGCTTTCGTCCGAACATCGTCATCGACGGCGTCGACGCCTACGACGAGGACCGTATCCACGAGCTGCGCGCCGACGGCATCGCATTACGAATCGTCAAGCCGTGCGCCCGCTGCGCGATCACGACGACCGATCAGCAGACTGGCGAAAGAGATGGCGAAGAACCGCTAGCTACCCTGAAGAAGTATCGTTATGACTCCACGCTGCGCGGCGTGTTGTTCGGCCAGAACGTGATCCCCACCCAAGGTGTCGGCGCGACTCTCCACGTCGGCCAGACTTTCGACATCGCCTGGAAATAATGGGGACATTCCTCGTTTCCTAGCAAAAGGGGACAGACCTGATTTGATGGCACGCAGCCATCGACCCCAGCGATGCTTCTCTTAGCTGGTGACAGTCGCGTCGGCAAGGGACTCCCTCAGGCTGCGCCAGGCGACTTCGATGATTGGCAGAGACGGATAACCCGCGCCGCGGCCGGCGGTCCATCGCTCGGCGCTTCCAACAGCTGGGGCGCGCCGCGGACGCGAAAGCCATCGTGTGGGGCGCCGGCCATGCCGTCAACGCAGAGGGGTAATCGCCGGGACTGGTCGAGCCATCATTGAGGTCCGTCCCCGTTTGCTAGGAAACGAGGAATGTCCCCATTAACGCTGCCGGGTGCCACTCATGGCAGTCATCGTCCCGTGGCGGGCCGAGTTGTAGATCTCGACACGATCGCGCCCTTGAGTCTTGGCTACGTACAAGGCGATATCGGCGCGGCGTGCGATCTGGTCGAACAGCACGTCACCCGGTTCGTAGCTCGCGAGGCCGAGGCTCAGCGTGATGGTGACGTCGTGGTCCTCGACCTTCATGCGCTGCGTGCGCAGCGCCGCGCGCAACTTCTCGGATGCCTGCCGCGCCTGGTCGAGCGTGAAGTCCGGGAACAGCACCAGGAATTCCTCGCCGCCGTAACGTCCGAACACCTCGTTGGTCTGCAGCGAGCTGCGCAGCACCGCCGAGAACCGCTGCAGGATCTGGTCGCCGACCGCGTGCCCGAAGCGGTCGTTGATCGACTTGAAGTGATCGAGATCGATGAGACCGATGATCAGCGTGCCCTTCGCCTCGCGCGCGCGTGACAGGAACTCGACCGCCTTGCGCACGATCGCGCGACGGTTGAGCAGCCCGGTGAGTTCGTCGCGTTCGGCGAGCCGGATCAGCTCCGCGCGGTGGCGGCGGTTGGACCACAGCGCATATCCGAGCACGAACGCCGTCACGAGACCGGCGAGTCCCGCGAGCGCGATGAGCTGCGTCGTGCGCTGCTGGCTCGTGAGCCGCTCCTCGGCGAGGCGCTTGTCCTTCTCGAGCAGAGCGATCTTCTGCTGCTCCTGGTCACTCTCGAACTGCACGCGCAGCTGCGCGACTTCGCGGATGCGGTCGAGCGTGCCCTGTTCGCGCACGCGCCGCAGGTATTCGCCCTGGTCCGTGAACGCGGCGGGGTAGTTGCCGACGGCCGCATGCGCGCGCGAGCGCAGCTCGTAGAGCTCGGCGATGTCGTCCGCCGGCTGGGCGCCGCCCGGCGCGATCGCGCGGTTGAACTGCTCGACGGCTTCCTTCGAATGACCGAGCGCGAGATTCAGCCGCCCGCGCAGCGCCGCGAGCGTACGGTAGTCGTTGTCGTCCATGCCGCTGGTCTGGCTGAGGGTCAGCTCGGCGCGATCGCACCAGCGCGCGGCCTCGGCGAGCGCATTGCGCTGGATCTGCACTCCGCACATGCGCAGCTGCGACAGGCCCGTGCCCACACGATCGCCGATGGTTTCGTGAAGTCGCAACGCCTCGGTCGCAGCCATGTTGGCTTCGTCGAGACGACCCGCGGCGGTCAGGATCGCGGCGCGCCGGTCAAGTGCGGTCGCCAGTCGGATCTGCGCGTTCTGTTCGCGGAAGAACGCGATGGTCTCGTCCGCCAGCGCGAGCGCCTGCGGGTAGTCGCGCACCGAGAACTGAGCCATCGACAGCCGACCCGCGGCGACCATGGCTTCCTCGCGCGATGCCACCCTGCGCAGCAGCGCGTACGCGCGCAGCAGGTCATCGAGGGCCTGATCGGCATTGCCGTCGCGAAAGTTGAGCCAGCCGCGATCGCGCAGCACGCAGCCCAGGGCCAGCGGCCGGTCCCGTACCGCGTCGGCTACGCGCGTGAGCTCGACGATCGCGGCGTCGATACCGCCGACGTTGGTGCTCACCAGCGCGCGCACGGTGCGCATGCGCACCGCGAGATCCGACATGTCCCCGGCGGGCAGCAGCGCGAGGCCGGCATCCGCATGGGTAATGGACTGGCGACTGAAGCCGAGCTGGCGGGCGGCGTCGGCGGCGATCGCGTGGAGAGCCGCGCGGCGCGTGGTCGGCATGTCGGCCGTGGTCGAGATGGTGTTGGCGAGTTGGGGCAGGGCCGATGCCGGATCCCGGAAGGCCTGTTCCTCGAGCTCCGCGAGATCACCGGTCTGCTCGCCGATGCAGGCCGCGCGTGCGACCGGCGCGAGCAGCATGCATGAAAGCGCCGTCAGGACGACGGCGCTTGATGAACGATAACGGATGGTGGGTCCGTGCACGGCGCGTAGTTTACGCGTCCGCGCTGCGGTGCACTCACTGCTGTTTGACCGAATCCAGTTTTCTTGACGGCGTCGAACTTTCCAGTGGAATGGTGAAGAAGCCGAAGCCCGTCCCCTCGGCGGCATCCATGGTCACGAGGACGCGGATCTCCCTGGCCGACTCGGCAGCCCGTGTAACGGCGTATTGCCGGCGAATGACGTCCCGATTTCCGAGTTTCTGGACGCGGGCGGGCCCCGCCGCGACGGTCAGCCCGGCCTTCTCGGGAAGGCTGACCTGCATCGGTGCGCCCGCGATGCGCGGGACCACCGCCACGTGAAGCGTGGCCGACTGGCCTGGGGCGATCGGCCCGTCGATCTGATACCGGACGTCGGCGGCCACGCTGATCTTGGCGCTGGGACGGGCCAGCGGCATGGCGTTCAGGGCGGGCTCGATCGAGGCGGCGGGTGGATCCTGCGGCGGAGGCATCGTTGAAGGATCGCTGGGCTCCGGTGGAGCGGGAGTCGCTTCATCGGTGGGGTTCCAGCCCGGAGCCGTTTCCGGAGCCTGCTCGGAGGCGGCTTCCTTCATCGGCGCCGGAGCGGGTTCGGCGGGGGGCGTCGATTTCGCGCAGGCCAGCATCATGAGTGCCAACAGCGCCGCGCCGGCCGCGTTTCGAAAGGCAAGGGAATTCGCCATGGTCATGACCTCAATTGATCGTCACGGTGAGGTTGTAGTCGCCCGGCGTGCCCTGGTCTCCGCAGCCATTGGCGCAGTCGTAAACGTCGATGATGTAGGTGCCGTTCTGGGTCGCCGTGAAGTTCTGCACTTCGGGAGTCGTTGCGCTTCCATTGGGACTGAAGCCGGTCGCGAACACGACTCCATTTCGGTACACCACGAAATCTGTGTCGACCGGAGCATTGGTGTTCGACGAATACGCCGTGATCGTGATGTTGCGCGGCGCGTCCGACACGTTGAAGCGGATGAAGCGGCGGTTCCCGAGCGCATTGAACGTGCCCGCGGCATCCGTGCTGAACAGGATGCGTTGTTGGCCGAAGTTTATCGTTTCATAGAGCGGCAGAACCGCGGACTCCGGTACCGCAGGTGGAAACAGTCCCTGCCCGGTGGCGAAGGCATCGACGACCACGTCGACGTTTTGCGCCAGCAGTAGCTGATCGATCGCCGTCGCCTGGCCGGGATGATTCGCCTTCAGAGCCGTGATGAACGAGAAAATGCTCGTGAAAGCCGGAGTCTCGCGCTGCTCATTGACCAGCACGTTCCAGAGCGGCGCGAAACCGAGCGACAACGTATCCGCGCCATCCGCGACCGGATCGTAGAGATCCCACAGGATCGACCAGACCGACGATTCGCTGCAGAAGCAGCCGTAGTCCTCCTGGGGCGCACCGACGGGATTGCTGGGTGGATTGTCTTCCACGTCGAAGGTGCTCGAAAACCGCGAGGTCCCGCTCACGTACGAATCGCGTGCGACGGGATCGTCCAGCACCATGGCGGCGAACGCGTAGCCGAATCCCTCGCCGAAGGCGACGCGGATGTCGAGCTTGTCGCCGCGGCCGTGTGGGCCACCGATGTTGTCGGCGCGCGAGAAGCTGTCCTCGACGTAGTGACCGAATTCATGGGCGATGACGTGCTGATCGAACTCGTCCGTGTCTTCGGTGACTTCGGCGGACAACGTGATGACGTTGGGGCCCGGGTCGTAATACGTCTCGCCGCCCGGATTGTCAGGCGCCCAGTCGAGGATGAGCACCGGGAAGTTCGTGCTCGGTGCGACCGACAGAACGGTCTGCACGGACTGGTAGACCGTGTCGAGGATCGCGAACGGCGCCGATGCGCGCGTGCCCGTCACCGTGCCGCTCGTGTTGAATCCCGACAGAATCGCGAGGTCGTGCGCTCCGGCGGTGTTCGAATTGAACGGCGTGACGTCGGTGAAGACGTAGGGCTCTGGATCTGGCCTCGGGACGTCATTGTCGTCCTTGATGTCCATCACGGTGAAATCCCAGCGCGGCAACGGCGATGAGTCGTCCCGAAGCATCTGGGCCACCGCCTGGATCCGGATGCTGGAATTCGCTGGCACCGACAGCGCATAGACGCCGTTCTCGTTGGTCGAGCCGGTCGCGAGCACGTTGTCGGTCGTCCCGTCGATCGCGCGAACGACGATCGCGCGCGCCGGGTGCATCGTCTGATTGGCGTAATTCAGTCCGAGATTGAGTGTCGTGCTGAACTGGACGCGCTGATACCGGATCGTGCCCGTGACCGTGACATTGCCGCCGCCCGGCGGATTCACGATGACCGTGACCGTGGACGCCGGACTGATCGCGCCCCGGTCATCCGTGACGACGAGCGAGAACGTGAGCGTCGCCGGTGAGATCACCGTGGGCGCCAGGAAGGTCGGCTCCGCGCTCGCCGGATCCGACAGAGGTACGACGGGCGTGCCGCCGCTCTGCGACCACGCGTAAGCCGCGAGGGTGCCATCCGGGTCGCTGCTCCCGGTGCCGTCCAGCGCGACCATGTCGCCCGAGGTCACGGTCTGCGGCGTACCGGCGTTTGCCGTAGGGGACGTATTGTTGGCGGGGTTCACGGTGATCGCCACCGTCGAAGCCGTGCTGGTCGCGCCGCGGTTGTCGGTCACCGTGAGCGAGAACGTGAGCGTCGCCGCGTTGGCGACGTCGGGCGCCGTGAACGTCGGCTGCGCGGATGCCGGATTGGACAGCGTGACCGCCGGCGTGCCGCCCGTCTGTGTCCACGCGTAGGTGTTGATGTTGCCGTCGGGATCGCTGCTCGCCGAACCGTCGAGTGTGACGACGGCCCCCGAGGTCACCGTCTGCGCGGTACCCGCGTTCGCCCTGGGCGAAACATTGGCGGGTGTGACCGGCCCATCGCCGTCATCACCCCCGCCACATGCGACCAGCAACAACGCGGCGAGGCCGGCCAGGATCGGTCCACGACTTATGTAGCGCATACCGCCTTATACCGGCGCGCGCGAGAAGATAGGAGTAGGAATTCGTCGCGATATTGCGCCAACGGGCTTGTTTGGAGGGAAATGGGATCGTCGTCGCGAACCGCGATACCGAAAGTCAGGGTTTCCGCGACTCCGGCGAACGGGCACCATCGGATCCGCATGAGAATCCTGTTTGTTTGTCTCGGAAACATCTGTCGCTCGCCGACCGCCGAGGGCGTCGTGCGGGCGATCGCGGCGCGGGAGTTCCCCGGGCTCGAGCTGGAAGTGGATTCGGCCGGCACGGCGGACTACCACGTGGGCGAGCCGCCGGATCGTCGCACCGTCTCCGCGGCGCGCAGGCGCGGCTACGAAATCGCCGGTTTGCGAGCGCGGCGCATCAGGCACGAGGATTTCGCCCGCTTCGACCAGGTGCTCGCGATGGATCGCTCGAATCTCGACGAACTCGAGTCGCTGCGTCGTGCGGATTCGATCGCGCGAACGGGGCTGTTCCTCGAGTACGCCCCGGAGTGCGGTTTCGATGAAATGCCGGACCCGTACTTCGGCGGAGTCGAAGATTTCGAGCGCGTGCTCGACCTGTGCGAATGCGGCGCGCGCGGACTGCTGAGGCGGTTGCTGGAAGAAAAAGGGCCCGCGATCCGGGAGGATCGCGGGCCCGTGTAAGGGCTTCGCCGACTAACTATTCGTCGCGGCGGGTCGAGCCGTCGCTGGGGCCGCTCGACCAGACCACGTAGGGCTTGGGCGCCGGCGGGGGCGGCAGATCGAGAGGCGCCTGGGTGCCCTCATTGCGCGATTCACGCACGGGCTCGGCACGCTCGGCCGGTTCACGAGGCGCCTGCTCCCGGGGAGGAGCCTGCTCGCGGGGTGCCGCCTCTTCGCGCGGTTCGCCGGCCTGTGAGTGACCGCCATCGCTTTGCTGGGCATGGAAGGCGCGCTCTTCGGCAGACGCTTCGCGGGCGCCTGAAAATTCACCTTCGTTCGCCTCGCCGCCGAACTGGCCTGGCGTACCACCCTCGCGATTGCGCCCGCCACGACGTCCTCGGCGACGGCCACGGCGAGCACGACCCTCACGGGCGCCGCCTTCCTGCGCGGGTCCGTTTCCGGACGGGGCAGCGTCTTCGTTCGCGGCCGGAGCAGGGCTGGCCGCGGCGGCCGCGACGGCTGCTGCGGGGGCCGGCTGCGCCTCACGCTCGCGCTCGCGCTGACGATTGCGTTCACGCTGCTTCTCCCGGTCGGCCTCACGGTGCGCGTCGCGCTCGCGATTCTGTTCGCGCCCGCCCTGGGCGGCTTCGCGCGCGTGTTCCTTGTGACCGTCGCGATCGCGATGGCGATTGCGGTCTCCATCGCGTCCGGCCTCCTTGTCGCGGCGGCCGTCGCGGTCGCGGTCCCGATCCTTGTCGCGGTGCCGGCCGTGTGCATTGCGCTCGCGGCCACGGTCGCGCTCGCCATGACGATGACGGTCGCGATCGCGATCGCGATCTCGGTCGCGTTCGCGATGATCGCGGCGGCCGCCTTCGCGCGCGGGTTTGCTCTGGACCGCGCCCTCGGGCGCCTTGCCGGTGAATAGATAGACCAGCCGGTCCCAGAACCCGAGGCCGGCCGGCGGCGCAACGACCTTCGCGGCCGGCGCACCCTGCGGTGCGGGCGTCGGAACGTGCACGACGACGGGCGCCGGCGTCGCCGGCGCGGCCGGCACGACCGCCGCGGGTTCGAGCTGCGGCTTTTCCTGCTTGGTGCCGGAAGGATCGGCCACCGCCGGACGCTCCGGCATCTTGTAACTGAGTGTCTTGTTCTCGGGCAGATCGACCTCGTCGGTGCGCACGCGCTTGATCGAGTACTCCGGCGTCTGGATGTACTGGTTCGGCACGATCAGCAGCTCGACTTCGCTCTTGTCCTCGAGCGTGCGCAGCCACTCGCGCTTTTCGTTGATCAGGTAGGTGGCCACTTCCACCGGGACCTGGGCGACGACCTGCGCGGTCTTGTCCTTGCGGGCTTCCTCGCCGATGAGGCGCAGGATCGCGAGCGCCATGGACTCCACCGACCGGATGCTGCCGATGCCGGTGCATCGCGGGCAGACCAGGTGGCTGGAATCGCTCAAGCTGGGGCGCAGGCGCTGCCGCGACATTTCCAGCAGGCCGAAACGTGACAGACGGCCGATCTGGATTCGGGCACGGTCCATCTTCACGGCATCGCGGAGCCGGTCTTCGACATCGCGCTGGTTCTTCGACGACTCCATGTCGATGAAGTCGATGACGATCAGGCCGCCGATGTCGCGGATGCGCAGCTGGCGCGCGATCTCGTCCGCGGCTTCGAGGTTGGTGTTGGTCGCGGTGGTCTCGATGTCCGAGCCGCGCGTGGCGCGCGCCGAGTTGATGTCGATCGACACCAGCGCCTCGGTGTAGTTGATGACGATCGAACCGCCCGAGGGCAACTCGACCTTCTGCGCGTAGGCCGATTCGATCTGGCTCTCGATCTGGAAACGCGTGAACAGCGGGATGTCGTCGGTGTAGCGCTTGAGCTTCTTCTGCGTTTCGGGCGGCATGAACCGCGTCATGTATTCCAGCGCGGTGGCGAAGGTGGCGTCGTCGTCGACCAGGACCTCGCCGATGTCGTCGGCCAGGTAGTCGCGCAGCGCGCGCGTGACTGCGTCGCTTTCGCGATACACGAGGTAGGGAGCAGGGCGGTCCTTGGTGGCCGCGTCGATCTGTTCCCATTGGCCTTTGAGGTTATCGAGGTCCCACTGCAGTTCCTGCACCGCGCGGCCGACGCCGGCGGTGCGCACGATGGCGCCCATGCCGTCAGGGATGACGAGTTCATCCATGACCTGGCGCATCTGGTCGCGGTCCTCGCCCTCGATGCGGCGCGAGACGCCCCCGGCACGCGGGTTGTTCGGCATCAGCACCAGGAAACGGCCGGCGAGGGAGATGAACGTGGTGAGGGCCGCGCCCTTGTTGCCGCGTTCTTCCTTCTCGACCTGGACGATGACTTCCTGGCCTTCGGAGAGCAGGTCGCGCATGTTGCCGCGCCCACTGTCCGCGCCCTTGCGGAAGTATTCCTTGGAAATTTCCTTGAGCGGCAGGAAGCCGTGACGATCGGAGCCGTAGTCGACGAAGCACGCTTCGAGCGAGGGCTCGATGCGCGAAATCCGACCTTTGTAGATGTTTGCTTTCTTCTGTTCCTTGGAAGGTATCTCGATGGAAAGATCGAACAGCTTCTGACCATCAACCAGTGCTACGCGCAACTCCTCTTGCTGAGTTGCATTGACGAGCATTCTCTTCATTTGAATTGGACCCTA
>JAEZCN010000138.1 GCA_023433515.1 Pseudomonadota bacterium | reverse complement strand
AGGCGCCAAAGGACTCCAACCTCATCATTGAATGCGTAGGCGTTCGTCCCGTTGACGCAGATCGTCGCGAGGTTCTGAAGTGGGTCGCGGCCCGCATCAGATTAGGGGACGAAGTATCTTTCCGCTTTGTCGAAGCGACGCACGCACAGGAGCCGATCGATCGCCAGGTTATCTCCGCCCACCGCGAGCCCCCGGATGCCTAACACCTCGTTCGAGCGGACGCGTGAGGGATAAAGTGCCAAGTCCATACACCGCCGTGCGCGCCGTTTAGATCCCAGGTGACCGACATCGTGATCTTCGATGGCATGTGCAATCTTTGTGCGCGATCCGTCCAGTTCATACTGAGACACGAATCCGAACCAAGGTTTCAGTTTTCTCCGGTGCAATCCGCTGCTGGCGCCAGGCTCCTGGGCGCTCATGGCTACTCAGCTGCCGACGTTGCAACTTTCGTTCTGTTGAGCGAGGGGAAGGTGTACACCCGTTCCACCGCTGCACTCCGCATCACAAAGTATTTCAAGGGCGCATGGCAACTGCTTCGTCTGTTGTGGATCGTACCGAGGCCTCTGCGCGATATGCTTTACAACTTCGTGGCGCGGAATCGATATTCCTGGTTTGGAAAGGCTGACTCTTGCTTGGTACCGACCCCAGAACTAAGAGCGAGGTTCATGTATGAGTAGGCTGCAGCCCAACATTTTGTTGGAGCGTAGACGTGAGGAATAAAGTGCCAGGCTCGGGCGCCGGCGTGCGCGCCGCCCGGTTCAACGGTTAGACGTCAATATGCGTAGAGCCATGCGCTTGGCATTTCAGAAGGCAGCTCTAATCTTGTCGGCGCTCGCTTTGGCCTCAATTACCTCTGGATGCGATACCTGGGGCCACAAGATGGCTTACTCCATCGTTCCGGACGCCACCAAGGGAGCATCCGTATCGGCTGATACGGCTCAGGCTGATCTCGTCCAGAGTAAGTTCGAGTCTGCATTGATGGAAGTCGCGCAACGGTACAAGCTTGAACGAAATACACGGGTTACGTACGTAAGCTTTGCCATACCGGATTATGAGAACCAGGATCTAAGTAGGGGTGGCATGGCTGTCGTCCGTGAGGACCAGGATGGTGGCATCAAGATCAGCCTGCAGATGACTCAGTTCAGCGGGTTGCTTCCATATGGTGAGCGTATTTTTGATGAAGTGGTTGATTTGCTGCGTGTACGGGATGGCATTGTTCTCACTGTGAATCGCGGGCCCAGAAGTTCGACCGGTCCATACAATGGCGCTCTTGACGACTAACAACTCGTGCCAGTTAACGTCGCCCTCGTCGCTCAACTTCTCGTGCGCCGCGGCTGAACGCCATCGTTAGGCGCCTCGTGAAGCACCTCGTAGCCTTGACATTCACACTTTGGGCCAGCATTGCGCTGGGCGCAGACGCATTGATCGTCAAGGGTGAGCTGTCCTTTGGATCAGACGGGCGGGCCCAAGTGGCGGAGTGCGGAACCAATCGTGTGTTCACTCTTGGCGTCACGGCATCGAATTCTTATTTTCGCCTCACGCGGCGGTATCGCGAAGCTTCGGCCGATGGCGCATTCGCGGTTCTCGTCCACGTCGAAGGTTCACTTTCCCAGAGCGGCAGCGCGAAAGGGCAGCTCATCCTGGACTCTCCGAACGTTGTCTCTCTGGCGCGTGGCACCTGCGTCGATCCGCCGCCTGTCAAATCGCTGGAGCGCACGCGTGATAGATAGAGTGCCGAGTTCAGACATCGGCGTGCGCGCCGGTCACGGTTTCTGCCCGGGTTCGCCCAGGCCTCAGCCGTGCACTACGCCGAGATGGCGGCTCGAGTATGGGTCGGAGTCGCTTTGATCATTGCATCGTTCTATGGGTGAGCGCGTGCTGCCCGGCTTCGCTCGGTTTTCAGGATGACGCCTATGGGGATCAAGACGATCTTGCTGCTGGCCGCGACGATTTGCAGTGCCGCCGTGGCGCAGAAGGCATCCGATTCGACACGCCGGGAGATATCCCAATTCCTTGCGCATCCGCTGTTCCTCGAACCGTATTCCTGCTCCGAACACGCGGCGGGCGAACTTCCCTACCTGGGCGACGATCTCGGCCAGGACTGCACGATCGAAGCCTTCGTCGAGAAAGATGGCCGCGCTTTCATGCGCGCATACGCCACCGATGGACTAACTAACGAAGACTGGTACGGCTGGAACAAGGTCGTGCTCTCACCCTGCGATTGCACGGTGACCGCCGTGGACATGAATCCGGTGACAAACATTCCGGGACAGACCGGAAAACCGCCCGCCTCGTCCATCGAGCTGCTGACGGCCGACGGAATCTCGATCGTGCTCGCGCACATCCAGTCGCCGCTGGTGCAGAAAGGCGACGTGCTCAAGAGCGGCCAGCCATTGGCGCACGTCGGCAACAATGGATACTCGCGCGTGCCGCATATTCACATCGGCGCCTGGCACGAGCGGGATGGACTCCAGATCCGGTGGGATCAGAAGAAGATTCCCATTCCGTGAAGAAGCGTCCGATGAACCTGGCGACGAGAGCGCCATCGCGCAGCCGATTTTTCCTCTACATGGCCTTCGCGTTCCTGGCCATCGCGCTCATCGGCTTCTCGACTACCTACTTCCTGCCCCTGTCGCGCGGCGCGTTCAGCGCGCCGCCGATCATTCACGTACACGGCGCGATGTTGTTCGGCTGGTTGCTGCTCTTCATCGCCCAATCGTCCCTGATCCACAACCGCAGCTTCGCCACCCATCGCCAGCTCGGCGTCTTTGGTGCCACGCTGTGCGTCGGCATCGTGATCTCCGGCGTCCTCGTCGGGCTGTACGCCACGCGCCGCGACCTCGCCGCTGGCGGCGGCGATGACTTCGTGCTCGGTCAATTCGTGAACGTGTTGATCGAAATGCTCCTCTTCGGTGCATTGGTCGCGGCCGCGATCGTCATGCGCCGCGACGGCGAGAGTCACAAACGCCTGCTTCTGCTGGCCACGATTTCGGCGCTGGCGCCGGCGTGGCTGCGATTTCGCCACCTTTTGCCTGCGGTACCGCATCCATTCGTGACGTTTTCGCTGCTGGCGGACTCGCTGCTGCTGATCGCCATCGCACGCGACTGTTTCGTGAACAAACGTGTTCACCGGGTCTACCTCTGGGCCGGTGGCGCCATGGTGGCGGTTCACGTCGTCGAGTTGCTGGCGGCCACCAGTGCCCCCTGGGTCAGATTGTCGCGCTGGTTACTCGGGATGCCCGCGGCGTAAGGGGCGAGCGCCCACGGAAAGTGCGTTGCGCTCCGGGGCGCGAACGAATGAGAATCGACGCTCGCCGCGGCTGCTGGGGGAGGGTCGCCGCCCACGTCACCGGAGAGGCCTACCCGATGAGCACTGTCCTGTCTTCCGACGCAGACGCCAGCCCGCCATACGTCTCGCGTGAGTCGCTCGTGCACCAGCTCTACGAAGCGGCCGAGCTCGAGCACAACCTGATGTGCACCTATCTATATGCGGCGTTCAGTCTCAAGAGCGGCGTCGAGGAAGGTCTCACTGCCGCGGAAGCCGATGCCACCGCGCGCTGGCGTCGCGCGATCCTGCGCGTCGCGATCGAGGAGATGGGTCACCTCGCCGCGGTCTGGAACATCACGGCCGCGCTCGGTGGCAGCCCGCGCTTCGGCCGGTTCAACTTTCCGCTCGACACGGGTGGTTTGCCCGCGAGTGTGGTGGTTCGACTCGAGCCGTTCAGCGAGGCGGTGCTGCAACATTTCATCTTTCTCGAGCGGCCGCACGACTCTGACGAGCCCGACGGTACGGGCTTCGTTTCCGAGTTCCAGTTCAGGCGCGGCATCTCGGCGCCGCGCGTCACGCCGATGCCGATCGACTACGACACGGTCGGCGTGTTCTACGACACGCTGGCCAGCAATCTGAAGGCGTTCGTCGCGCGCGTCGGCGAGAGCGAAGCGTTCTGCGGAGACCGCAACCTGCAAATCTCGCGAAAGGAGATCGATTTCCAGGGCTGCGAACCGGTGATCTGCCTGAAAACCGCGCTCAAGGCGTTCGACGCCATCGTGAGCCAGGGCGAAGGCGCGGCGCACGAATGCGCGGACTGTCACTACGCGCGCTTCGTCGCCATTCGCGAGGAGCTCAAGGAACTCAAGGAGTCGAACCCGGCGTTCGAGCCGGCCCACCCGGCGGCGACGAACCCGTTGCTGCGACGGCCCGTGCGCGCGGGCCATCGCGTGTGGATCGAGAACGAGGAAGCCGCCGCCGTCGTCGACGTCGCGAACTCGGCCTACATGCTGATGCTGCGGCTCATCGCGCACTCCTATCTTCTGCCGCGGCCGCACCCCTCGAAGGCGGCCACCATCGATCTCGCACTCGGACTCATGCGCGCGATGACGCCGCTCGCGGAAGCCGCGGCGCGCCTGCCCGCGGGTCCCTCGAATCCCGGATGCAACGCGGGCATGTCGTTCACCACGCTGCGCGACTCGGCGCCGCTGCCGCCCGGGCCGAGCGCGGACCGATTCTTCATCGAACGGCTGCGCGAGTTGTCGTCGGGCGCGGAGACGCTCGTGAAGAACTCACGCACGTCCCAGGCCGCGCGGATCTTCGCGGACCTGGCCGCGCGCGCCGAGCGCACCTTTGCACGAATCGAACGCGACGCGCCGGCAGTGCTGACCGCCGGCGGCGCCGCGCCGCAGGCAGCGCCTCCGCTGGCCGCCATAAACACTGCGCCGACCGCGGCCAACACCGCCCCGCCGCCGTCCGGCGCGGACGTCATCGAGCCCGGCAACGTCGCGCCGACACCGCGCACGGTCGACGGCGTCGACTACATCGAGGGTCGCGATCTCACGCTCATCTACGAAGGCAAGAAGTGCATCCACTCGCGCTTCTGCGTGACGTGGGGACCGAAGGTGTTCATCGCGAACGTGAAGGGCCCGTGGATCAATCCCGACGCGATGTCGACCGAGGCGCTGACCGAGATCGCGCACGTCTGCGTATCGGGCGCCATCCGCTACAAGCGCAAGGACGGCAAGCCCGACGAACTACCGCCGCCGGTGAACCTGATCTCGATTCGCGAGAACGGGCCCTATGCGATCCGCGCGGACATCCGGCTCGACGGCGCTCCGGCCGTCAGTCACCGCCTGACGCTGTGCCGCTGTGGCGCTTCGAAGAGCAAGCCGTTCTGCGATGGCTCGCACAACGAGATCAAGTTCGCCGCGAGCGGCGAACCGGCCACCGGCAAGGCCGACATGCTGGCGGTGCGCGACGGCACGCTCGCGATCGATCCCGAGGTAGATGGTCCGCTCAAGGTCCGCGGCAACATGGAGATCATCAGCGGCACGGGCCGCGTGGTCGCGCGGCTCGAGTCGGCCACGTTGTGCCGGTGCGGGGCAAGCAACACCAAGCCGTTTTGCGACGGCTCGCACGCGAAGATCGGGTTCCGTTCGTAGACCTGCCAGCCTTGCGGCGGAATCCCGCCGGGAGAAGATAGCCCACTCGGATAGTGGGTGGCCAGCCGGCACGCCGGCGCGCAGAATCCTTCCGTGCCGAACCTGCTCGACAACATCATGTGGAATTGCCTCGCCGGCGCTCACGCGAAGTACGCGACGGGCGCCGGCGGCGTCAGGCGATACGCACCCGGATTCTCCGCCATCCTCGGCTTCGAGGATCCGCGTGCGCCGGATTTCGAAAAGCTCTCGAACTACTGCGAACTCGGTGAACATTTCTACTGCGACCAGTGGACCGGCGCGGCGCCGGGCGGCTGGCAGATCGATCGGGAAGCGCTGATGCTCAAGATGATCTGGGACGCGCCCATTCCGCCCGAGGATTCCGCACCGGACGCCGTCCGATTGCAGCCGGAGCACTACCCGCTCGCCATGACCCTGGCGCTGGAGCTCAATCCCGGCCCCTTCGGGCCGCGCACGCCGGAACTCGGCGAGTACTTCGGCTACTTCGACGGACCGCGGCTCGTCGCGATGGCAGGAGAGCGCATGGAAGCGGGTGCGCTGCGCGAGCTGAGCGCCGTATGCGTTCGCCCCGACTTCCAGGGTCGGGGACTGGCGCGCGCGCTGTCACTGAAGATCATCAGGCGGCAGATGCTTCGTGGCCAAACGCCATTCCTGCACGTCCTGAACATGAACACCGCCGCGCGCGCGCTCTACGAGAAGATGGGCTTCCGTAACTACCTCGAAACCGTGGTGCGCGTGGTATCGAGAACCTCATGAGTCATGCAGGTTCGAGCCGATGTTGATCATCCCGCTCGGCAAGAAGGGATCCACCGGAATCCCGATCATCACGATCTTCATTTGCGTCGCCTGCATCCTGGTCTATCTGTTCGCCCATAACGGCAGGGACCAGCTCGCGCTTGCGTTTTATCCGAACACGCTGAACGTCATGAAGATGTTCACGTCGGTGTTCGCGCACGCGGATCTCCTGCACCTCTTGGGCAACCTGTTCTTCTTCTACAGCTTCGCACGCACAATCGAGACACAGATATCCGCGGCGGGCTATCTGCTCGCGTTCGTGCTGTTCGTGTTCGTCACCAACCTCGCCTACGCATATTCGGCGCAGGCGTCCATTCCGACGATCGGCCTTTCGGGCGTCGTCTGGGGCTACATGGGCATCTTCCTGTTCCGGTACGGGAAGGAAGATATCTCGTGTTTCGTCTGGTTCATCTGGGTGGCACGTACGTTCCAGGTTCCGGTGCTCATCTTCATCCTGGCGTTCTTCGCGTTCGACCTGCTCGCGTACAACAGCGATCAGCGGGGTCCGGTCAACTACATCGCGCACTTCTCGGGTTTCGCCGCGGGCATCGTGTTCCGCATCCTGTTCTGGCGCGTGTTCACGACCGAAAAGCCCGAACCCAGGCGCCGGCCCGCCTCCGCGCGCCGATAACCTGCAAGCGACAGATCTGCGGCGGCGCAGCGAGCGCCTAACTTGCGGGAGGCGGCACGCGGCGCGAAGCTGCCTGCCCCTTCCCAAGAGGACTCGCCATGCGCGGCATCAACTACCTGGCCGTCGTCGTCGCGGCCGCATCGTCGTTCCTGGTCGGCGGCCTGTGGTACTCGCCGAAACTCTTCGGCGGCATCTGGCAGCGGGCGACCGGCGACACGCGCCCGCCGGGCTCGGGGCATCCCGCCCGCATTTTCGGGCTCAGTTTCCTGTTCGCGCTCGTCGCGGCGATTGCCTACGCCCTGTTGATGCCGTCCGCCGATAGCGCCGCCACGGCGTTGTGCCAAGGATTGCTGGTCGGCGCGGGCTTCGTCGCGATGAGTTTCGGGATCAACTACCAGTTCGCGAATCGAAACACGACGATGTGGCTGATCGACGGTGGATATCACACCGTCCAGTTCGCGCTCTACGGGCTCATCATAGGTCTCTGGCAATGAAAACCGGGCGCGCATCGTTGCTGGCTATCGGCCTTGGTGGCGCCTGTGGGCTCGCGCATTCGACGACATTCTCCACCGCGCTCGGTGTTTCGAACCTGACGAAGGAGCAGGAGCGCAGGATCGAACAGCGCGCCTGCCTCATCCATGGCGTCGAGATGGACGCTGCCCAGGGGTCGGGTTATCGAAAGGGAAACGATTTCAAGCTGACGAGAGTCACAGCGCGCTGCAAGCCGCATCGCTACGTCGAGCGGCAGCCCGTCGCATACGAGGTGTATTGCCGGCGGGACGAGATCGACAAGTGGGACTGCAGCCACGCCGAGGAAAAGCTGTTCGCGCGCATCGACGGCACGACGTTCAGCATCGGCGTGAACCACGAGGCCGTCCCGGTCGACGAGGCGTATCGCGTGTTCCGCTTCCTTGTCGCGAACGGCCAGTTGAAGAACGTCAGGCTCGACAAGCCGTTCGACTATCTGGATGACCGCGAAGTCGCCTTTGACGTATGGAAAGACGAGGGCGACCGGATCTTTGCCCACTGTGACAAATACCTCGTGCTCACGCGCCTCGCACCGGGTGAGTACCGCCTCGAGCCCTGGGAATCCGCGCCCTAGAACTTGACCATCACGTGCCGCACGGCTGTGTAGTCCTCGAGCGCATACACCGAAAGATCCTTGCCGTAGCCCGATCGCTTCATGCCGCCGTGCGGCATCTCGCTCACCAGCATGAAATGCGTGTTGATCCAGGTGCAGCCGTATTGCAGCCGCGCGGCGACCTTCATCGCCTTCGACACGTCC
The DNA here is from genome assembly GCA_023433515.1 of Pseudomonadota bacterium. GTDB lineage: Bacteria > Pseudomonadota > Gammaproteobacteria > Steroidobacterales > Steroidobacteraceae > CADEED01. The sequence goes on along the minus strand of JAEZCN010000138.1, from coordinate 51,344 downwards.
TTGGTCCACACCGAGGAAGCCAGTCCGTACTCGGAGTCGTTGGCCCACTCGATGGCCTGGTCCGCGTCCTTGAAGCGGGTGACGCTGACTACCGGACCGAAGACCTCCTTCTGCACGATCTCGTCGCTCTGCTTCGCGCCCGCGACGACGGTCGGCTCATAGAAGAACCCGCTGCCGGTGCGCGGCTTGCCGCCGGTCGTGATCTCGATGTGCCGCTTCTCGGCGGCGCGTTGCACGAATCCGGACACTCGCGAGCGGTGTCTGGCAGTGATCAACGGACCCATCTCGACGCCCTCTTCCTCCTGCGCCCCGACCTTGATCGAGCTCGCGGCATCGGACAGGTCCGCGACCAGCTTGTCGTAGATCTTCGGGCCCGCGTAGACGCGGCACGCCGCCGTGCAGTCCTGGCCCGCGTTGTAGAAACCGAAAGTGCGCACGCCGCCGACCACGGACTCGAGATCCGCGTCGTCGAACACGATGATCGGGGCCTTACCACCGAGCTCGAGGTGTGTGCGCTTCGTGCCGTTCGCCGCCGCCGCGAGCACCTTCTCGCCGCTCGCGATGGAACCCGTGAGCGAAATCATCGCGACTTCGGGCTGTGAGACCAGCGGCGCGCCCACCGTATTGCCGCGACCGAAGATGATGTTCGCGACGCCGGGCGGGAACAGTTCCGCGAGGATCGTGGCGAGCCTGAGCGCCGTGAGCGGCGTCTGCTCCGAGGGTTTCAGCACGACGGTGTTGCCGGCCGCGAGCGCGGGGGCCATCTTCCACGCCGCCATCATGAGTGGATAGTTCCACGGCGCGATCGACGCGACGACGCCGACGGGATCGCGGCGGATCATGCTCGTGAACCCGGTCAGGTATTCACCCGCCACCGCGCCATGCAGCGTACGCGCGGCGCCCGCGAAAAAGCGGAACACGTCGGCGACTGCGGGAATCTCGTCGTTGAGCGCCGCGGCGTACGGCTTGCCGCAGTTCCGCGATTCGAGTTTCGCGAACTCGGCGCCCTCGGCCTCGATGCGATCCGCGAGCTTGAGCAGCAGCGTCGCGCGATCTTTCGGAACCGTGGCGGCCCAACCCGGAAACGCCTTCGCCGCGGCCTTCACGGCGGCGGAGATCTGCTCCTCCGATGCTTCGTGGACGCGCGCGATCTCCTTGCCGGTGGCCGGATCGAGCACCGCGAGATCGTCGCCCTTGCCCTTGGTGAGCTTGCCGTTAACGAGAAGTTTCGTGTTCATCGCCAGGCCTCGTGAGGTAGTAAGCCAGCAGGATGGGAATCAGCGTCACGACGATCACGATGACCGCGACTACGTTCGTGACGGGCCGCTCGCGCGGCCGGAACAGTTCGTTGAAGAACCAGATCGGCAGGGTGCGCTCGCTGCCCGCCGTGAAGATGGTGACGATGATCTCGTCGAACGACAACGCGAAGGCGAGCATGCCGCCCGCCAGGAACGCGGTCGCGACCTGCGGCAGCAGTATGTAGCGGAAGGTCTGCGCGCCGTCGGCGCCGAGGTCCATCGACGCTTCGACCCAGTTGGGCGGCAGGCGCCGCAGCCGCGCGACCACGTTGTTGTAGACGATGATCATGCAGAACGTCGCGTGGCCCGCGACGATGGTCAGGAACGAGGGATCGATCCGCCAGCTGCGCATCGCGACTAGCAGCGCCATGCCGGTGATGATGCCGGGCAACGCGATCGGCAGGACGAACAGCAACGTGATGGATTCCTTGGCCGGGAACCGCGCCCGGGCCATGGCGAACGCGGCCAGCGTGCCGAGCACGAGCGCGACCACGGTGGCGCTCGCCGCGACGCGCAACGAGAGCCACAACGCCTGCCAGATGTCGGACCGCTCGAATGCGCGCGCGAACCAGCGCAGCGTGAATCCCGGCGGCGGAAACTGGTAGCTGCGATCCTCAGTCGTGAAGGCGTACAGGATGATGATCAGCACCGGGATGTGCATGAACAACAATCCGGCGAACGCGCCGACGCGGGTCAGCCACGAAGCCTTTTCCAGCCTATAGGGCATCGAAGGCCCCCAGCCGTTTGGCGATGTGTAGATAGATGAAGATCAGCACGATCGGTACCACGGAAAACGCCGACGCCAGCGGCACGTTGCCCGCGGTGCCCTGCTGCGCGTAGACCATCATGCCGATGAAGTAGCCCGGCGCGCCGATCACGCTCGGGATGATGTAGTCGCCGAGCGTCAGCGAAAACGTGAATATCGAGCCGGCGGCGATGCCCGGCACCGCGAGCGGCAGGATCACGTTGCGAAACGTCTGCGCGGGCCGCGCGCCGAGATCGGCCGAGGCCTGCAGCAGCGAGGTCGGGACGCGCTCGAGCGCCGCGGCCATCGGCAGGATCATGAACGGCAGCCACATGTAGACGAACACGAAGAACATGCCGATGTACGAGGACGCGAGCGAGGGGCCGCCGACGCCGGGCGCTTCGAGGACGGTGTCCAGCAATCCCGAGAGACCCACCTTGTCGAAGTACCACGCGACGATGCCCTCCTTCGCGAGCAGCAACCGCCACGCGTACACCTTCACCAGGTAGCTGGTCCACATCGGCAGCATCACGCCGACGTAGAACAGCGCCTTCACCCGGCCGCGCGCGTGGCGCGCCATGTAGGTGGCGATCGGCAACGCGATCGATGCACAAGCGATGGTCACGCAGATCGCCATCGTCAGCGAACGCAGCACGATGTCGACGTTCGACGGCTGCGTCACCAGCTCCTTGTAAGTCTCGAGCGTGGGCTCCTCCACGATGCGGGCCGTGAACGCGTCGAGGTGATAGAAGCTCTGCCACAGGAGCGCGAACAGCGAGTACAGGTAGACGGTGCCGAACCACAGCAGTGGCGGAACGAGCAGCAGCGCCAGGTACCAGTAGGGATGACGGTACAGGTACGTGAGCGCGGCGCGCATGACTCACGCACCCAGCGCGACGGCCGCCGCCGGCGCCCACGATAGTTTGACGCGCGAGCCGATGGCCAGGCCGTCGAGCGCGCGCGATTCCTCCTCGGTGATCAGCGCGCCCCACACGGCGCCCGCGTCGAGCGCCACCTGCCAGCGGCTGGCGGCGCCGTGAAACTGCACCGCGACCACGGAGCCCGTGGCCGTCACCGCGTCGGCGGGCGATGCCGCCGTTTCGGCGCGCAGTTCGATGCTCTCCGCCCGCACCGCGAACGGCGTCGCGCGGCCGACGAGTTTCGTCGCGAGCTGCGCATCCGCGACATTCGCGCTGCCGACGAACCGCGCGACGAACGCCGTCGCCGGCCGCAGGTACAACTCGCGCGGCGCCGCGATCTGCTCGATGTGCCCGTGTTCGAACACCGCGACACGATCCGCCATCGACAGCGCCTCGCCCTGGTCGTGCGTGACGTACACGAACGTGATGCCGAGCTTCTTCTGCAGGCCCTTGAGCTCGATCTGCATCTCCTCGCGAAGCTTGAGATCGAGCGCGCCGAGCGGCTCGTCGAGCAACAGCAGCTTCGGATGATTGATCAGCGCGCGAGCGAGCGCGACGCGCTGCCGCTGTCCGCCCGACAACTGCGCCGGCCGGCGTCCCGACAATGGGCCGAGCTGCACGAGCTCGAGCATTTCGCGCGCGCGAGCCTGGCGCTCGGCCTTTCCGACGCCGCGCATGCGCGGTCCGTACGCGACATTGTCGAGCACGGTCATGTGCGGGAACAGCGCGTAGTCCTGGAAGACCGTGTTGACGTTGCGTTCGTACGGCGGGACGTCGGTGACTTCCTGACCGTCGAGCAACACGTGCCCGCGGTCCGGCGCCTCGAAACCGGCCACGAGCCTGAGGCAGGTGGTCTTGCCCGAGCCCGACGGGCCGAGCATCGCGAAGAACTCGCCGGGCTCGACCGAAAAGCTCACGTCATCGACCGCGCGCACATCTCCGTAGATGCGCGAGACCCCGCGGAACTCGATGGCCGCGGTCACGGCACGGCCTGACTACCTGCCTCCCATGATCGCCGGGTAGTCGGTGACCCAGCGGCTGTACGGTACGCAACCGTCCGGGTGAGAAGCGCACTTCGCTTCCGGCGTGCGCCAGAACCGGATCTTCTCGAAGTTCTCGAAGCCGTTCTTCTGACAGCCGTCGGGACCGAGCAGCGCGTTGCCTTCGCAGGCCTTGGGCACCACGGGGTTGGAGCCGAACCAGGCCGCGAGGTCGCCTTGCACTTTCGGCGAGATCGACCACTCGAGCCACTTGTACGCGCAGTTCGGATGCCGCGCGCCGGTCGCGAGCATCGTCGTGTCCGCCCAGCCGGTCGCCCCTTCGATGGGAACGGTGCTCGACACCGGCGCCTTGTTGACCTGCAGCGTGTTGACCTGGAACGGCCAGGATCCCGAGGCCACGACACCTTCGTTCTGGAAATCCTGGACCTGCACGTTCGCGTCGTGCCAGTAACGCTGGATCAGCGGGCGCTGGGTCCGCAGCACCTGCAACACCTCGGTGTACTGCGCCTCGCTGAGCTCGTATGGATCCCCGATGCCGAGCTCCGGCTTCTTCGTCATGAGGTACAGCGCCGCGTCGGCGATGTAGATAGGCCCGTCGTAGGCCTGCACGCGTCCCTTGTTGGGCTTGCCGTCCGGCAGTTTCTGCGGCTCGAACACCACGGACCACGAAGTCGGCGGAGTCTTGAACGTCTCGGTGTTGTACATGAGCACGTTCGGGCCCCACTGGTAGGGAACGCCGTAGTGCTTGCCGTCGACGTAGTGCCACGCCGCCTGCTGCAGGCGCGGGTCGATCGTTTCGTAACTCGGAATGCGCTCGATGCCGATGGGCTGCACCGTGCCACCGCGGATCAGGCGCAGGGATGCGTCGCCCGACGCGGTAACGAGATCGTAGGGAGCATTGCCCGGCGGCGGCCAGGATGCATCTCCCGGCGGGCTCGGCTGCGGAGCGCCGCTCGCCATCAGCGCCACCATCTCGTCGGAGGTCGCCGCGACCTTCACGTTCACCCTGCAGCCGGTCGCGGCTTCGAACGCCGTGACCCAGTCGTAGGCCGTGTCGTTTTCGCCGCGCTCGATGTAGCCGGGCCACGCGACGATATCGAGCTGACCTTCGAGCGCCGTCGAGGCCATCATCATGTCGTCGGTCATCGGGGCTGCGTCTTCCTGCTTCGAACAGGCCGCGAGCGTCAGGATGGCGCTGCAGGAAAGGACTAACAAACGTCGTGCGCAAGCCGAAGTCATGACAGGCCCCTTGTTGTTTGCGACGGCCGCGGGATGGGCCGGGCGCTTTGCGGGCTATTGTAGGCTCAACCGGACGGGGCTTATCCAGTCGGCAGGGGATCGGCCTTTGGTCGACTAGCTTTTTTGCGCCTGCGTCGCTTGCGCCTGGGCCTGGGCGGCGCGTTCGGCGTGGCGCTTGGCCATCGCCGCCTCGCGCGCCCCCATGCCGGGATCGTCCTTGGGGTCGGGGATCACCGCGAGCGCCATGTCGAGGCGCTCCTGCATGGGGCCCGCGAACTCGGCGTACGGAATGACGTACAGTTGGTTCGCCTGCACCGCACGCACCACGATTTCGCCGAGCTCGACCGGGTCGTACCCGGGCGATATGACTTCCTTGAGGCTCTTCATGATCGCCGGGTCCGCACCGTAATAACCCGTGTTCGAGAGATGTCTGGGCCGCGTGAGCACGGCCTCGTGGATGTTGGTGTTGACGGCGCCCGGACACAGCACCGACACGCCGATTCCATGCGGCGCAAGATCGAGCCGCAGGCACTCGGCGAGCCCGCGCACGGCGAACTTCGTGGTGCAGTAGATAGCGCAGCCCGGCAGCGGCAGGAATCCCGCCATGGACGCCGTGATCACGATGTGCGATTCCTTGCCGTGCTCCAGCATGCGCGGCACGAAGGTCTGCACGCCGTTGACGACGCCGCCCAGGTTGACGGACATCTGCCAGTCCCAGTCGTCGTAGGTCGCCTGCTGCACCGGGCCGAACTGGCTGACGCCCGCCGTGTTGCACAGGATCTGTACCGGCCCGAAGATCCCCTCGGCCTCGTCGGCCGCGGCCGCGTATGCCTCGCGGTCCGTGATGTCGAGCTCGATGCCGTGCGCCGGCAGGTTCTTCTCGCGGAACCAGGCCAGCGCCTGGTCGAGATGGTCGCGGCGGATGTCGGCGATCACCACCTTCACCCCTTCCGCCGCGAACGCCTTGGCCTGGCCGAGCGCGACGCCGCTGCCACCGCCGGTGATGAATGCCGCCTTGCCCGCGAGATCTTTCATGGTCCCTCCGTTGGGCCGAGGATGCTGCCGCCGCTGGCCCCGCGTTCAACCGACAGCGAAACCTAACGATGCATGGCGCGCTGCAGGAACTTCATGGCCGTATCGTTGAGGCAGGTCGCGGCCGCCACGCGCATCCACGTGCTCGGCAACTGCGTCGGCGAAAACAGGCTCCCGGGCGCGCACAACACACCCTCGCGGCTGCCCGCGGCCGTGATTTCGTTGGTGTCACGGCCGAAGTCGGCCCAGAGGTACATGCCGCCCGTCGGCGGTCCGGCGATCCGAGCGCCCATGCGGATGAGCGCCTCGGCGGTGCGCTCGCGGCACTCGTCCACTCGGGTACGCAGCTTTTCGAGCATGCGTTCGTAGGCGCGCTCCATGATGATCCGCGCGACCACGCGCTCGCACAGTTCGCTCGACGACAACCCGGTGAGCGCCTTGATGTCGCGTAGTTCGCGCGCCAGCACGGGATGCGCGGCGACGAAGCCGACGCGCACGTTCGCCGCGAGGGTCTTCGAGAAGCCGCCGACGTAGATCACGTGCCGGCCGTCGTCCAGGCTCGCGAGGCGCACCGCGTGTTTGCCCTGCAGGTCGCCGTAGATGTCGTCCTCGAGAATCATGAAACCGTGACGCGCGGCGAGCTCGACGACTCGTGTCGCCACCTCGGTGCTCATGCACGAGCCCGTGGGATTGTGAAGCACCGAGTTGAGGATGAAGAGCTTGGGCTTCTCGCGTTCGAGCAGGCTTTCGAGCGCGGAGATGTCCGGCCCGTGCACGCCGCGTGGCACGCCGACGATGCGCGCGCCGAACGCCGCGAAGCGCGCGAACATCACGAACCATGCCGGATCCTCGACCAGCACGGTGTCGCCGGGCGCGAGGAAGCGGCGCGCGACGAGATCGATCGCCTGCGTCGCGCCCGCCGTGGTGACGATCTGGTCGGCGGGCACGTCGATGCCGAGCCGCGCGATACGCGTCGCGAGCGCCTCGCGCAGCGGTAGATAGCCCTCGACCGCGCCATACTTGAGCAGCCACGAGCCGCGGCTGCGACCCACGCTGCGGATCGCGGCACTGACCATCGAATGATCGAGCCACGCCTCCGGCAGCAGGCCCGCGCCGGGCTGCTCGCTGCCGGGGGACTGGCGGCGCTGCGCGCGCAGCAGCCAGCTCACGTCGAGCACGGTGCCCGGCAACGAGTGCGCGTTCGCCGCGGCGCGCTGGCGAGTATGACGATGCGTCGCGCGCAGCCGGACGTAGAAACCGGAGCCGCGGCGCGATTCGATGAGGCCGGCGGCGATCAGGCGTTCGTAGGCTTCCACCACCGTCGAGCGGCTGACGCGCGATTCGGCGGCGCATTCGCGGATCGAGGGCAGGCGCGTGCCAGGACGTAGCGCGTGGGTCTCGATGCGCTGCGCGAAGCGCGCGGCGAGCTGGGCGGGAAGTCGATGATCCTGGGCGTTCTGAAGGGTCATGTGGGTAAACGGGCCAGTCGGCCATGTCGGGAGATCAACTGTACTGTAACTGTACTGGGTCGTGGGGTAAGTTTGCATCCCATGAATGCCGGTGAAGCACCTAACCACCCGGGCGGCGCGAACACGTCCGCGTCTCCCCCGCTTCCGGACAGGGCCGCGATCGACGATGCCGCGCGGTTCCTGCGCGACCTCGTGCCGCCGACTCCGCAGTACGTCTGGCCGCAGGTCGCGGCGGCGTTCGGCGCCGAGGTCTGGCTCAAACACGAAAACCACACGCCCATCGGCGCGTTCAAGGCGCGCAGCGCCGCTATCTACTTCCGCGCGATGCTGCGGCGCGAGCCGCACTGCGCCGGCGTGATCACCGCCACACGCGGCAACCATGGCCAGGCCGTCGGCCTCGCCGCGCGCCGGTTCGAACTGCCCGCGACCGTCTACGTACCGCACGGCAACAGCGTGGAGAAGAACGCGGCCATGCGCGCGCTCGGCGTCAACCTGGTCGAGTTCGGCGGCGACTTCCAGGAGGCGCGCGAGGAAGCCGCGCGGGTCGGCGCGCGCGATGGCTTGCACATGGTCCCGGCGTTTCACATGGACATCGTGCTCGGCGTGGCTACCTGCTGGGCGGAGCTGTTCCGCGCCGCGCCGGATCTCGACGTGGTCTACGTGCCGATCGGCCAGGGCTCGGGCGCCTGCGCGGCCGCGGCGGCGCGCAATGTGTTCTCGCCACGCACGCGCATCGTCGGAGTCGTGTCCGCCCACGCACCGACTTATGCCCGCTCGTTCGAGGCGCGTCGCGCCATCGAGGCGCCCGTTACGACCCGGCTCGGCGACGGCATGGCCTGCCGCAAGCCCGACGAAGACGCGCTCGCGATCCTGCTCGCGAACGTCGAACGCATCGTCGAGGTGGCCGACGCGGAGCTCGCCGCGGCGATGCGAGCCATCTTCTCCATGACGCACAACGTCGCCGAAGGGGCCGGCGCCGCGGCGTTCGCCGCCGCGTGGCGCGAGCGCGAATCGCTGGCCGGCAAGCGCGTCGGCATCACCGTGAGTGGCGGCAACGTGGACGCCGCGGTGTTCCGCGACGTGCTCGGGGAAAAGTACTAGCCGGCCATCGTGCGGAAGGTCGACCAGTGGACGCCTGCGAAATCTCAACGGACCCGGCACGGCTCGACGTGCGCGCGATGCACGCGTTCCTGACGCGTTCGTACTGGTCGCCCGGAATCCCGTTCGACACCGTCGAGCGTGCGGCGCGCAATTCACTGTGTTTCGGCGCATACGAACGCGCGTCGGGCGCGCAGGTCGGACTGGCTCGCGTGGTGACCGACTACGCCACGTTCGCGTACATCTGCGACGTGTACGTGCTCGAGAAGCACCGCGGTCACGGCCTCGGCAAGCGGCTCATGGAAGCGGTGATGGCGCACCCCGCGCTGACCGGCGCACGCCGGGCGATGCTCGGCACGCGCGACGCGCACGGACTGTATGCCCGGCATGGCTTTCGCGCGCCGCCCAACGACGGCGTGCTGATGCAAATCCTGCGGCCGGAAATCTATCGCGTCGCCGCCGACCGATCCCAATCGGGCTGACCGCAATCCGACTTACAAGCACCCTTTGCTCCGTATACTGCGGCGCATGAATTTCACCTCGCTGCCGAAGCTCGCGGCGCTCGCGCTCGCGACTTCGCTCCTCTTTACCGCCTGCGGAACCGCGCCCCGCCGCGAAACACCCCTGACCGAAGTCGTCCCGATCACCGCGCCGGCGCGCGCGCCCGGGGTGAACTCGAATTCGGACAAACTATTCGTCGTCGTGACGTTCTCGGGCGGCGGCAAACGCGCCGCCGCGTTTTCCTACGGCGTGCTCGAAGCGTTGCGCGGCGTGCGGGTCACTACGCCCGACGGCGAACAGCGCCCGTTGCTCGACGAGGTCGACATCATCTCGGCGGTCTCCGGCGGCGCGTTCACCGCGGCCTACTACGCGCTCAACGGACAGGAAACGTTCGACAGCTACGCGCCGCGGTTCCTGAACCACGACACGGAGAAGGACCTGTGGCGCAAGGTGCTGACTCCGGTGAACTGGGGTCGCCTGGCCGACGACCTCGTGAGCCGCAGCGATCTCGAGGTCGAATACTTCGACCAGGAGCTGTTCGGCAACGCAACCATCCACGACCTCATGAACCGCTCGCCGCGCGTGATCGTCACGGCCACCGATCTCGTGCGCGCAAAGCCGTTCGCGTTCACGCGCGAGCAGCTCAATGGCGTGTGCGTGGATCCGAAGAGCGTGCCGGTAGCGCGCGCGGTGTTCGCCTCCGCCGCGACGCCCGTGTACTTCGCGCCGCTGGTGTTGCACAACTTCGCCGGCCAGTGCGGCTACCAGCCGCCCGAGATCGTCAACACGGTCACCGAATCGGAAGCGGACATGCACCGGCGCGAACGCGCCGAGCGCATCCTGTCGTTCCTCGATTCGGTCAATTACCCCTACCTGCATCTTTCCGATGGCGCGTTCGCGGACAATCTCGGGGCGCGCGCGATCCTCGACGAACTGGAGCTCGGCCGGACGGTGACGGACTCGCTGCGCCGCGGCGGATATTCGCGGGCACGCCGCATGTTGTTCATCGTGGTGGATGCGCGCACGGGCTTCGACCGCACGTTCGCAAAACGCCCCGAGCCGCTGGGCATCCAGCAGGTCGCCGACGCCGTCGTGAGCGCCACGTTCAACCGCTACAGCTTCGAGACGATGAACCTGTTGCGCTCGCGCGTGAAACACTGGGAACAAGAGGTGCGCGCGACGCGTTGCAAGGTTGCGCTCGCGATCCCGGATTGCGACAAGTTCGACGTCGACCTCGTCGAGCTCAGTTTCGACCGCGTGAAGGACCCGGCCGAACGCGAGTACCTCGACCGCGTCCCGACTTCATTCACGCTCTCGGGCGAACAGGTGATCCGGCTGCGCCGGGCCGCGCAGACGCTCGTCGAGCAGTCCCCCGAGCTGAAGACTTTCCTCACCGAGTCGACCCGCCGCCGGTAGGCGTCCGCCTACACGCGGACGCGGTGTTCGTATGAGTGCGATGCCGGCGATCGGCGCGCACCCTCGGGGCATGCAGCCGATTCGCCGAATCCTCGCAGCGGTGAAGGAACCGGGCGCGCGCGTGTTGCCCGCGGTCAACAAGGCTGCCCAGATCGCCAAGGGCCTGAAGGCCCAGCTCACGCTGTTCCACGACATCGCGTCGCCCGTGTACGCCGAGGCCCTGCAGGGGCGCGGGATCGATCTCAAGTCCTGGCAGCGCGAGGTGCAGTCGTCGCGCCGCGAACAGCTCGAGAAGCTGGCCGCGCGGATCCGCAAGCACGGCATCGACGTCGACGTCGCGGCCGATTGGGACTACCCGCCGTACGAAGCCATCATCCGCAAGGCGCAGCGCATCGGCGCGGACCTCGTGGTTGCCGATACACACCGCGGCGGCGCGCGCCGCGCGCGCTGGCTGCTGTCGTACACCGACTGGGAGCTGCTGCGCCTATGCCCGATGCCGCTGCTGCTCGTGAAGAGTCCGCGGCTATATCACCGGCCACGCGTGCTCGCCGCGATCGATCCCTCGCATGCCTTCGCGAAGCCGGCGAATCTCGACCGGCAGATCCTGCGCGCGGGCGCGCAGCTCGTGCACGCCCTGCACGGCGAGTTGCATGCCGTTCACGTGGTGCTGCCCTCCGTGCCGATCGTGCCGGCGATGCCCGACGGGCCCATCATCGACCTCGCCGCGAGTCGCGAGGATCTGGAGCGCTCGGCTCGCCGCGATCTCGATCGCCTGGTCGACGGATTCGACGTGAAGCGCAGTCATTGCCACCTGGTCACGGGCCGTCCCGACGAGGTGATCCCGAAGATCGCGAAACGCGACCGCAGCGCGATCGTCGCGCTCGGCGCGGTGTCGCGATCGGGCCTGAAGCGATTCTTCATAGGGAACACCGCTGAGTTCGTGATGGACACGCTCGAAACCGATCTGCTCGTCGTGAAGCCGGCGGAGTTCGCGTCGCGTGTGTCGCCCACGGGGCGAGGCGTGCAGGTGTTGTCGATGCCGGTGCTGCCGGGTTGATTCGCGGTGTAGCCGAAGGAACGGCGCACAGGGAGAGTGAAAAAAATTCAGCGGTCGGCAAACAAGTCGACGCGCGGCGCGCGCAGGGAGACGGAAGAATGAAACGCGACCGCACTCGTACAAACCCGGAGGAGACCTGACCATGTCACGCGAAAAAAGCACCACGCCCACCGTCCGTACGCGCGCCCCGCGCAAGTCCGTGGCCGCCGCCGCGAAAGCGAAGACCCGCGTGGCGAACTTCGTCGACCCCGAGCAACGCGCCGCGCTGATCGCCGAGGCCGCGTATTTCCGCGCGGAGAAGCGCGGTTTCGCGCCGGGGCACGAGGTCGAGGACTGGATGGCGGCCGAAGCGGAAGTGGACGCGAAGCTGCTGCGCGCCGCCGCGGGTGCGCCACGGGCATAAGCTGGCCTGCCCGCGGCCACTAACAACCTTACGAGGCCAGGGAGTATCTTCGACCTGAATGTCAACGCCGACTCCCGAGGTACTCGCGCTGCTGGAGGCAACGGTTGACGCGGCCGTCATCGTGGACGACCGCGGACGGATAGCTGCATTCAATCGTTCGGCGGAAGAGATGTTCGGCTACCGCGCGGCCGACGCGCTCGGGCGCAACATCGGCATGTTGATGGCGCCGGCGGATCGCGCGTACCACGACGGTCACATGCGCGGATATCTCGCGGGCGGCGAGCCGAAAATCCTCGGGCGTGGACGCGACGTGCGCGTACTGCATCGCGACGGCAGCGAGTTCTCCGTGTTCCTGAGCGTCGGCCGCATCCCGCACACGGATCCGCCGATGTTCCTCGGTCACCTGCACGACACGTCACTGCGCCGCAAGGCGCTCGCGACGCTCGAGAAGGAGCGGCAGCTCAACCGCCTCTACCTGGATCTCGCGCAGGTGATGCTGATCGCCACGGACCGCGCTGGCGTCGTACGGCTCGTGAATCAGCGGGCCGTGCGCGTGCTCGGCAAGCAGAGCGCCGACATCGTCGGCTCGAGCTGGGTCGACTGCTGCGTCGCGCCCGATGACCGCGCCGTCGCGCGCAACGCTTTTCGCGCGGTACTCATGGCCGGCGGCGACGAGCCGCAGGGTTGCGAATACCACGTGCGCTCGGCCGACGGCGAGGACCGCTTCATCACGTGGCGCTGTGTCGCGCTGCGCGACAACAACGACGTGGCCACCGGCATCATGTTGTCCGGAGAGGACGTCACCGACCAGCGGCGCGCCGAGAGCGAAGCGCATCGCGCGCTCGAACGCATGAACAGTGTTTCGCGGCTCGCGACGATGGGCGAGATGGCCGCGGGCATATCGCACGAGCTGAACCAGCCGCTCGCCGCGATCGCCAACTACGCGCAGGCCTGCGCGCGCTTGCTTCGCACGCCCACTCCCGACATCCCGGTGATCTCCGGCGCGATCGAGCAGATCGCCGGCCAGGCGCTGCGCGCCGGCGAGATCATCAAGCGCATCCGCTCGCTGGTGCGCAACGAGGACGTGCGCCGCGAGACGCGCGACATCAACGGGCTGATCCGCGAAGTGAACACGCTGCTCGCGAGCGACGCGCGCGTTCACGACGGCGCGCTCGCGCTCGAGCTCGCCGACGAACTACCGCCCGTCACCGTCGACGGCGTGCAGATCCAACAGGTGCTGATGAACCTCGTGCACAACGCGTTCGAGGCATCGGGCGAACATGGCGCGGCCACCGAGGTGCGCATCGCGACCCGGCGCGTGGAGAGCGGCGACGTCGAGGTGTCGGTCAGCGATCTCGGGCCCGGGCTGCCGCGCGACGCGGAGCACCGGATCTTTGAGCCGTTCTTCACGACGAAACCCACCGGCACGGGTCTCGGGCTCGCGATCAGTCGTTCGATCATCAAGGCGCACGAGGCCCGTCTCGAGTACCGGGCTAACAACCCGCGCGGCGCCTGTTTCTATTTCGTCCTTCCCGCCTTCCAGGAGAGCCCGCGATGAAAGACTCGCCACAAACGGTGATCGTGGTCGACGACGATGACGCGGTGCGCAACTCGCTGCGATTGCTCCTCAAGTCCGCCGGCATCCACGCGGAAGTCGCCGAGTCGGCCCAGGAGTATCTCGGGCGATTCGACGCGAACCAGGGGGGCTGCCTGCTGCTGGACGTGCGCATGCCCGGAATGAGCGGCCTCGAACTGCAGCAGGAATTGAACATGCGCGGAGCGACCATCCCGGTGATCTTCATCACCGGCAATGGCGACATACCGATGGCGGTCGAGGCCATGCAACACGGCGCGTTCGATTTCCTGCAGAAGCCCTTTCGCGACCAGGACCTGCTCGACCGCGTGCAGCGCGCGCTGGCGCGCGACACGGAAAACCGCACACGGCTGCGCCACACGGACCGGATCCGCGAGCGCCTCGCTTCACTGAGTCCGCGCGAACGCGAAGTCCTCGAACTCGTGACCCAGGGCAAGGCAAACAAGATGGTCGCGAGCGATCTCGGTGTCAGCCAGCGGACCGTCGAGATCCACCGCGCACACGTGATGCAGAAAATGGAGGCGTCGTCGCTCGCGGAGCTGGTGCGGATGATGATGACGATTGCCCCACCTTAGGGCCCCGAGCCCGGCAAAGGAAAAAATACGTATTTATCCGTTCTCGCGGCGGTGCAAGACTCCGCGCCGCGATGGCCGGATTGGAAGAAAAAGCAGACGGCGCCGCGCACCATGGCGGCGCCAACGGCGCGCGCACCATCATCGTCGCCGGACAATCCTCACAACGAACGCACGAAGTGCTGCGCGCGCTGAGCGGCTTCGAGAACGTCGTGTGGCCCACCACGCTCGAATCCGCGCTTGCGGAGTCGAGCGCGGACAACGCCGGCTGTCTCGTGATCGCGGACGATCTGCAGGAGGAAGCCGTCGACGAGTTCCTGCAGGAGGCTCGAGGGCGGCACCGCAATCTGCCGATATTCGTCATCACCGATCCCGATGACATGGCGGAAGCCGTGTCGGCGATGCGGCACGGCGCGACGGCCGTGATCGAGATTCCGCCTTCGTACGCGATGCTCTGCGAAGAGGTCACGCGCGCCACACGCTGAGTCGGCGCGCCGTCGGGCGCGATCGACACGAAATCTTCACGTTCGCGCGAGACGATGACTCGAACGAGTCTCGACGGCATCGAACCACGACATCCGTAAATTCCCTGAGGCGCGGACAGGTGCGCCTCGTGAACAATGGACACATCACGAGGAGCGCAAGCGAACATGTCCGCGCAAGCCGCAACCGTCATTCCGCTGTTCGATCCACAGGCCGCCGCCCAGGGTGTGATCCTGCACGTCGACGACGATGAAGCCATGCGGCGCTCCACCGCAATGCTGTTACGCACGGCGGGATACGAGACTCGCGAGGCGGCCACCGGCGAGCAGGCGCTGGCGCTGGCCGAATCCCTGCGCGGGCGACTCGACGTGCTCATCGCCGACTATCACCTGGGCAGCGGCATGACCGGCACCGAGGTCGCGGAAGATCTCGCCAGGTTGTTAGGGCGCGCGGTGCCGACGATCATCCTCACTGGCGACCTCGCCAACGCGGAAGTTCCCTGGCTCGCGAGCGCACCCGTGTGGCTCGCCCAGAAGCCGCTCAATCCGGAGACGCTGCTCGCCGCATTACCGGCGCTGGTCGCGTTCCGGCGCGCCGTCGCGGCGACCGCGCAAAACTGAGTCGCGTCAGCGCTTCTGCTGCGCGTACAGCGGCAACACGCGCGGCAGGAGTTTCTCGATGTCCTGGATGCGATCCCTGGGCGAAGGGTGCGTGCTCAGGAATTTCGGCGTGCCCGCGCTTTGCGCGGCCGCCATCTTCTTCCAGAGACTCAGCGCGGCGTTCGGGTCGTAGCCCGCGCGCGCCATGAGCTCGAGCCCGATCTGATCCGCCTCGGACTCCTGGTCGCGGCTGAACGGGAGCTGGAACGTGACCTCCGCGATCATGCCCGCCACGTTGGCGGTGGACTCGCTGACACCGGCCACGGCGGCGGCGCCGGACAATACGAGCTGCTGCGCGTAGGCGCGCGAAACGCGCTCGCGCGTGTGCTCTCGCAATGCATGCGCCACCTCGTGCGCGAGCACCGTGGCGAGCTCCGCGTCCGTCAGGTCCAGCTTCTCGATGAGACCGCTGTACACCATGATGCGCCCGCCCGGCATGCAATACGCATTCAGCTCGGGCGTCTTCTGTACGTTGAATTGCCAGTTCCATGAAGGGGCGTCTGGCCGGAAGGTCGGAGTCGCGGCGACCAGCCGTTTCGAAATGGTCGTCACCCGCGCGAGCTGCGCCTGGTCGGTATTCAGCACACCCTTGTCGCGCGCGGTCTCGAGCTCCGCGTCGTAAGCCTGCGCCGCGCCCTGCTCGATGGTCTCGGACGGCACGAGCATCTTCTGCTTGCGTTCGACTCCGACCTCGCCCGCGCGCGTGGTGCGCACGGATTCACAACCACTAACTAATGACATCGAGACGATGAGGGCACACAGCAGCGAGGTCTTCATCCGGTGAATGTGCTCGTCCGCGGCGGTGCAAGCACAGTCGCCGCGCGGCGGTCCCGATGTAGGAGACCGGTAGTTTGCCGACCGGAACCGGCCGACCACTGCCCGGCGCCGACAGGTGTCACCGTGAGCCTGTGAGCGATAACACGGCCCCACGATCTGCGAATGCGTAGCGCGGCGGACACATTCTGGTGAGCCATCAGGCCCCCCGGTCGGGGACTGTTAGCCGGATATGCGAGCGAAAACAGTGGGTTCCGGGACCTCGGGTCGCCGTGGTTGTCACCGGTGTCATTCTTGTGGGATAAAGCGCATCCGTGACGTCCACCCATGGGCGCACGAGCCAGTCGTCAATTGTTGGGGGCAAGCCATCGACACGCGCGCCTCCGGAGGGGCCCAACATGTCCAAGTCGAGAAAATCAGCCGAGAAAAGAGCAGGAATTTCCACCGCCACGGCATTCACCGCGGCCACCGCGCTGCTGGGCTTCAGCAACGGCGCGGTCGCACAGGATGCGTCCGCGAACGTCAGTGCGCAGGGCGCGGAGAGCGTCGACGAGATCGTGGTAACCGGTTTCCGGGCGAGCCTCGACAAGGCCCTCGAAGCGAAGAAGGAACAGATCGGCGCGATCGACATGATCGTCGCCGAAGACATCGCGGATTTTCCGGACCTCAACCTCGCCGAATCGTTGCAGCGCATTCCCGGCGTGGTCATCGCGCGTGACGCGGGCGAAGGCCGGCAGATTTCCGTTCGCGGCCTCGGGCCGCAGTTCACGCGCGTGCGCATCAATGGCGTCGAGGCGATGAGCGCGAACGGCAGCACCGACGCGGCCGGCGGCACGAACCGCGGACGCAACTTCGACTTCAACACTTTCGCGTCCGAGCTGTTCAGCAACATCACCGTGCGCAAGACGGGCGCGGCGGAGATCGAGGAAGGCTCGCTCGGCGCCACGGTCGATCTGCGCACCGGACGCCCGTTCGACTACGACGGCCTCACGATCGCGGGCTCCGCGCAGCTCGGCTACAACGATCTGAACTCGAGCACGGATCCGCGCGGCGCATTCCTCGTCAGCAACACGTTCGCCGATGGCCGCTTCGGCGCGCTCTTCTCGGTGGCGTACACGAAGCGTGAGCTCGCCGACGAAGGCGCGAGCACGGTGCGTTGGCAGAACTCCGGCACCTGCCCGGGCAGCGGCTGCTTCGGTCCCATGGATCCCGCCTACACGGGCTCCCTGACCCCGGCGCAGATCAACGGCGCATTCCGCCCGCGCATCCCGCGCTACGACAAGTACCAGCACGAACAGGAACGCATCGGCGTGACCGCCGCATTGCAGTTCGCGCCCAGCGATGCCACGACGATCACGCTCGACGCGCTGTATGCGAAGTTCGATGCCACGCGCGAGGAGATGTTTCTCGAGACCCCCGTATTCAGCGCCACGGGCGGCAACGGCATCCAGGACGTGAATGTCGTCGACGCGTTCATCGACGACACCAACACGCTGGTCTACGGCGTCTTCAATGACGTGGACATCCGTTCGGAGGCGCGCTTCGACTCGCTGAAGACCGAGTTCACGCAGCTCACGCTGGAAGGCAGCCACGAATTCAGCGAGGCGTTCAGCGCGTCGGCGCGCGTCGGCTTCGCGGAAGCGAATCACGACAACCCGGTGCAGACCACGCTGCTGTTCGACGCCAACAACGTCGACGGCTACAGCTACGACTATCGCCAGAACAGCCGCCTCCCGCAGTTCAGCTACGGCACGGCCGACGTCACGAACCCCGCCACCTGGCAGCTGACGCAGATCCGCATGCGCCCGCAGAGCACGATCAACAGCTTCCGGACGGCGTCGATCGATCTCGAGTGGAACGCCTCCGATTCGTTCTCGCTCAAGTTCGGTCCGCAATGGAAGAACTACGTCTTCAAGTCGACCGAGATGCGCCGTTCGAACGGCACCACGGGCAACCAGGAAGGCGTGATTCCCGCCGCCGTCGGCGGAGCAGCGATCTCCTCGTACAGCCGCCTGGTGTCCATGCGCAGCGGGCTCGGCATTCCGTCCGGCACCGATACCACCTGGCTGGTCCCTGATTACCGGACCGCGGTCGACGCGCTCGATCTCGACAACTCGTCGCTGTACCGGATGGGCATCGAGCCTTCGCTGGGGAACAACAACGAGATCGAGGAGGACGACAAGGGCGCCTACATCCAGGGCGACTTCGACATTCCGCTGGGCGAACAATCGCTGCGCGGAAACGTCGGCGTGCGCTACGTGAAGACGGACCTGACTTCGAAGGGTTATACGTTCACGAGCGGCGCGCCGTTGCTGGTCACCGTCGAGCACGATTATTCCGACACGCTGCCGTCGCTGAACCTCGTGTACGACGTGAGCGATTCGGTGCTGCTGCGCTTCGGCGCCGCGAAGGTGATGACGCGGCCGAATCTCGGCAACCTGAATCCGGGCGCCGCCGTGAGCGTGTCGGGCAACAACCGCACGGTCACCGCCGGCAACCCGCAGCTCGAGCCGTTCCGTGCCAAGGCCTACGATCTCGCCGTGGAGTGGTACTTCGCTCCCGAATCCCTGCTGTCGGCCGCGATCTTCTACAAGGACATCGAGTCGTTCGTGCAGACGATCCGCGAGACGCGGGCGTTCACCGGCAACCCGCTGGGATTGCCCGACAGCGTCGCGGTCGCGGCCTGCGGCGCGGTCGCCGGCTGTTCGCCCTCGTCGGACTGGCAGTTCAACCTGCCGGCCAACACGCCGGGCGGCGATCTCAAGGGATTCGAAATCAGCTACCAGCAGCCGTTCACCTTCCTGCCCGGCATCTGGAGCAACTTCGGCACCGTGCTCAATTACACGGGCGTGGAGTCGGAGATCGATTACCTGAACGCGACGGGAGCCGTGACAGCGACCGCCGACCTCACGGGTCTGTCGAAGCGCGCGTACAACGCCACGCTGTACTTCGACAACAAGGTGTTCAGCGCGCGACTTGCGGCGGCCTTCCGCTCGGACTACCTGACGACGATACCGGGCCGCAACGGCAACGACGTCGAGGGCACGGCCGAGACTTTCAATCTCGATTTCTCGTCCTCGTACAACATCGGCGACAACTTCACGCTGACACTCGAGGCGTTGAACCTGACCGACGAGGTGGACGACCAGTGGGTGGATTCGGTGGGCAACCGCCTGTCGTACTACCACTTCCAGGGTCGCCAGTACTTCCTGGGCGGACGCTTCAAGTTCTGAGACTAGTTAGACCGGGAAGTCCCCACGCCACGGCTCCTCCGCAACGGACCGTGGCGTGGCCGGACGACCGGACGACCGGACGACCGGACGACCGGACGACCGGACGATGATGGGCGGGGACGGAATCATGGGGTTCAGTCCCCGTTTTCGTTTGGTCAGGCATTGAAGAAGCGCGGCATACTTGGCGCATGAAGTTGCCCATCCGAGTACACGCGCTCATTCTCGCGGCCATGCCCTTCGCAGCCGCGCTTCACGCCGCACCCGTCCCGACGCCCGAACCGGGCGGCAACGTCGTAGAACTATGGCCGGGCGGCGCGCCCGGTGGCGAACGCGTGACGGTCCGCGAGGAATTGCTGGAGCGGTCGCAGACCGGACCGCTGCGCGACCGGATCGCGCAACACGTCACGCGTCCGGTGATGACCCTGTTCGAGCCCGAGGGCGACTACAACGGCATGACCCTGTTGATCGTCCCGGGTGGCGCGTACACGCGCGTGGTCATCGACAAGGAAGGGTTCGAGTCCGCGGAATGGTTCGCCGAGCGCGGCTTCGCAGCGGCCGTGTTGCGATACCGGATGCCCGCGGACGGCTGGGCCGCGGGGGCCGATGCGCCCGTACACGATGCGATGCGCGCACTGCGCCTGCTGCGCGAACGTCCGATCAAGGGTGTACGCCCGACGGGCGTGGGCATCATCGGCTTCTCCGCGGGCGGCCATCTCACGGCGCGCCTGATCACGGAGCCGCGGCTTTCATATGCGCGGCGCGATGCCACCGACGATGTGCCGGCACGTCCCGATTTCGCCGTGTTGATGTACCCCGTGATCGCGACGACGGGCGCACATGCGCACAAGGGCTCGGCGGAACAACTGGTGAAGGCGGGCGTCCGCGTGCCGGATCTCGCGAGGTATTCACCGGACCTCAATGTCTCGCCGACCAATCCTCGCACGATGCTGATACACGCCGCGGACGACACCGCGGTCGATTCCGGGAACTCTCTCGCGATGTACTCGGCGTTGCGCAAGGCCGGAGTTCCGAGCGCGCTGCACGTGTTCGACCGCGGCGGCCACGGTTTCGGGATGCGCGGCGTGGCGGGACTCGACTCGGCTGCGTGGCCCGAACTGGTACGTGCCTGGGCCCTCAGCGGCCGATAGGTGCCGGCACCGACTCCGCGGCACCGACCCCGAACTACTTCGGGCTCATGTCGTGGAGGTTCCAGGTATTTGGATCGAACTTCCGGAAGGTGGGAACCACCTTGGGATAGCCGCCGATCACCGACTGAGAATCGAGGATGGCGCCGCGGCCTTCGATGACGTTCGCGACGATACGTGCGTCCTCGGCGTCGCGCTGCGTATTGAACGCGCCGGCGTTCTTGATCACCCAGTCCTGCACGTCTCGGGCCGGCATGGGATTCACGCCGAAGATGGTCGGCGCCGGCAGCTTCAGGATCTTGATCGGCGCGGTCGTATAGGAGCCGCGCATCGGCAGCGGGTCTCCGAGCGCGTCGACCGCGATGTTGTCGCGTTCGTAGAGCGCGAGGTCGCCCGAGCCGCCCGCCATCACCAGCGCCACGCGCGCAGGTGTCGACGGCCCCGCGCGCAATACATTGCCGATGATCGCGATTTCACCGGTCTGGTAGGGCTGATCACCCCACTCCTCCGCGATCAGGTTGTAGTGGATCGCGCGCGCACCCGGGTCGTAGATCAGGTTGTTGATGACCGCTCCGTGCGCGCCGCCCTTGAACAACGGCGAACGCTCCTTGTTGTGCGCGTACAGGTTGCCGACGATCAGGATGTCGGACGTGTTGTCATGGATCAGCGAGCCCTTCGAATGCTCGCCCTTCACGTGAACGGAGTCCGCGAGTCCTTCGGCGATGATGTTGTTGCTGAAGGTGATCCGGTGCGACGTGCCCTTGCGCCATTCCTCGGGCGTGTGACCGGTGAATCTCGGTCCCGACGCCGACAGGTTCTCGTCGGTCGCCCAGGTCAGCGTGCAGTGGTCCACGATCACGTCATGGGCGCCGATGGTCGAGATGGCGTCGTAGTCGCCGCCCGAAAGCTTCGGCCGGCCGCCATCGCCGGGCCGCACGCGGATGTGCCGCACCACGACGTCGTGCGTCGTGATGTCGATGCCGCCGCGGATGAACGTGATGCCGGGCGCGGGCGCGGTCTGCCCCGCGATAGTTAGATAGGGCTCCGTGATGCGCACCGTGCTCTCGGCCAGGTCGATCACGCCGGCGACCTCGAAGACGACGATGCGCGGCCCTTTCCTGTTGACCGCCTCGGTGAACGAGCCAGGCCCCGTCGGCGCGAGCGTCGTGACGCGCAGGATTTCCCCGCCGCGCCCGCCCGGAGTGGTTGCCGCCGCGCCCATTGCGCCCGGAAACGCCAGCGGCGCTTGGGCGGCCGCGGCTCCGAAATGCGCGCACAACAGGATCATGGCCCCGAAACAGCGAGTCGACATGCGATGTCCCCCCGAAAGCATTGTCAATGACACCGGTTTCCCTATATAACATCGCCTGCAGCGACGCGCTCAAGAAAAGAAGGCCCAGATATTGGTTTCCGTTGTCTCCGACCCTGCGTTCGACGCCAAGAGGGTGGCCGCCGAATTCGTCCAGGCCCGCCGTTCCGCGGGGTCGCTCGCGAACTACCCGGGCCCTCTTCCGCAGGATCTCGACGCCGCGTATCGCTGCCAGGATGAGGCCATTGCCCTGTGGGGCGGTTCGATCGCCGGCTGGAAGGTCGGCTGGATTCCTCCGCAGTTCAGTCAGAAATTCGGCGCCCAGCGCCTCGTCGGTCCGATATTCGCCGACTCCGTCGTGCGCGCCAATGGCGGCGGCAACGCGTTGTCCATGCCGGTATTCGAAAACGGATTTGCGGCCGTGGAGGCCGAATTCGTCTTTCAGCTCGCGAAGGATGCTCCCGCCAACGTGATCGACTGGACGGCGGAAACGGCGCGACGCTTCGTCAGGACCATGTTCGTCGGCATCGAGATCGCGAGCAGCCCGCTGGTCAACATCAACGACTACGGCCCCGCCGTCGTCGCGAGCGACTTCGGCAACAACGCGGGCCTGGTGCTGGGCGCGGAGGTGCCGGACTGGCAGTTGCGCGATCCGGAAACCATGAATTGCGAGACGCGCATCGACGGCGCGATCGTCGGGCGCGGAAATGCCTCCGCCGTGAGCGGTGGGCCGCTCGCGTCGCTGGCATTCGCCCTCCAGTGCAACGCCCAGCGTGGGCGACCGCTGCGGGCGGGTGATTTCATCTCCACGGGTGCCGTCACGGGCGTCCATTCGATCTCGGCGGGGCAGTCGGCGGAGGCCGTCTTCACGGGCCTCGGCATCCTGCGCTGCCTTACCGTACCGATGACACCGGTTGCCCGATCCTGATTGTTAGGGACATCTGCCCGGGACATCGGCGCTTCCGTACAATCGGGGCATGACACGGAACCGGAAGAAAGTCGGCGGTAATCGCGCAGCGCCCAAACCGCCGGCGCCCGTCAAGGCGAGCGGCATCAAAGCGGGGCGCAATGCCACGATCAACGACATCGCGCGACTCGCCAGCGTCTCCAAGAAGACCGTGTCGCGCGTCATCAATCAGTCGCCGCTCGTGCAGGAAGCCACGCGCGCGCGCATCCAGGCGGTCATCGACAAATTCGGCTACGTGCCCGATCCGCAGGCCCGCGGCCTCGCGTTCCGCAAGTCGTTCCTGATCGGACTCGTCTACGACAATCCGAACGCGCAGTACATCGTCAACTGCATGGAAGGCGCGCTCGACGCCGTCCGCAATTCCGAATACGAGGTGGTCGTACATCCCTGCGACCGCAAGAATCCCGACTTCATCACGGGCGTGCGGCGCTTCGTCGAACGCCAGAAGCTGCGCGGCGTGATCCTGTTGCCCCCGGTCTCGGAGAACGACGAACTCACGCGCGCGCTCACCGCCGCCGATTGCGCCTACGTGCGCATCACCTACACGCCGCTCGACGACCCGGCGCGCATCGTGATCTCCAACGACCGTCTTGCGGTCGCCGAGGTGGCTAACTACCTCGTTTCGCTGGGCCACCGTCGTATCGGTTACATCGCCGGCCCGACGGGTTTCCGCTCCGCGATCGAACGCCTGGACGGATTCCGCGAAGCGCTGGAGGCGCGCGGAGCGCCGATCGCCAGCGAGCTGATCGTGGATGGCGGTTACACCTACGAGTCCGGCGTCGCCGGCGCCGAAAAACTCCTCGCGATGAATCCGCGTCCCACGGCCATCTTCGCCAGCAACGACGAGATGGCGGCGGGCGTCTACCGGGTGGCGAACAAGCTCGGCCTCTCCATTCCAGGCGACCTGTCGATCGTGGGATTCGACGACGGCCCGCTGGCCGCGCGCCTGCTGCCGTCGCTCACGACGATCCGGCTGCCGATCCGCGAACTCGGCCGCCTCGCGGCGAACAAGATCCTGCACCCGGAGGCCGCGGGCGGGACGCACGCGATGGTGACGCCGCTCGAGCCCCACCTGGTCATCCGCGACTCCTGTCAGCCACCGTCCAGGGCCTGAATTTCCAGGCGCAAGCGCCACTTCCAACGCGGCCGAAGCGACCACGTCCGTGAATTTGTTAAGAGTCTCTCCGATCGATGACACCGGTTTCCGCGCGGGCCATAACGGGGTAGAATCGCGACCCCAGAGACTCCTCCGGACCTGAACGATCATGAAGTTCGAGACCCGACACGCGACCCACCCGTCCATCATCCAATCGGCAGACTCGGCGAAGCTGCGCGAGTTGTTCCACGTATCGTCGATTTTCGTGCCCGACGACGTGAGCCTCACGTTCAGCCACGTGGAGCGCATGATCGTCGGCGGTGTCATGCCGGTGTCGAAGGCCGTGGAGCTCAGCGAAGTGCCGGATCTCAACAAGGGCCCGTTCCTCGCGCGTCGCGAGCTCGGCGTCATCAACGTCGGGGGCAATGGCAAGGTCACGGTGGACGGGAAGGAATGGTCACTCGCCGCGCGCGAAGGCCTGTACATCCCGATGGGCACGAATGCGATCGTGTTCTCTTCGGAATCGAAGGACGCGCCCGCCAAGTTCTATCTCGCGAGCACGCCGGCGCACACGCGTTACGAGACCGTGAAGATCGACGTGGCGAAGGCCAACCCGATGCCCGTGGGCGCGCCGGCCACCGCCAACGCGCGGACCATCTACCAGTACATCAACCCCGACATCTGCAAGTCCGCCCAGCTTCTCATGGGACTCACCTCGCTGAAGGAAGGCAGCGTGTGGAACACCATGCCGAGCCACCTGCACGAGCGCCGGTCGGAAACCTACTTCTACTTCGACCTCAAGCCCGATGCGCGCGTGGTGCACATCATGGGCGAGCCGAGCGAGACCCGCCACATCTTCGTGGCGAACGAGGAAGCGGTCATCGCCCCGCCGTGGTCCATCCACACGGGTTGCGGCACGTCTAACTACAGCTTCATCTGGGCGATGGGCGGCGAGAATCAGGAATACAAGGACGTCGCCTGGGTCCCGATGGACAACCTGCGCTGATGGCCCCCAGCGCGTTCGATCTCTCGGGCCGCGTCGCGGCCGTCACGGGCGCCAACACGGGCATCGGCCGCGGCATCGCGGAGGCGCTCGCGCGCGCCGGCGCGGACATCGCCGCGATCGGCCGCAGCGATCCCAGGGAGACGCTCGAGGCGGTCAAGGCACTGGGCCGCCGCGGGAACTGGGTGAACGCGGACCTGGGCGCGAAACCCGACTACGGCGCGATCGTCGGCGAGATCGTCGCCAAGCTCGGCGGGCTCGACATCCTCGTGAACAACGCCGGCATCATCCGCCGCAACAATGCCATCGACTTCAGCGAGGCCGACTGGGACGCCGTGCTCGACGTGAATCTCAAGGCGGTGTTCTTTCTTTCCCAGGCGGCCGCGCGCCACATGATCCCGAGTGGCGGCGGCAAGATCAT
Source organism: Pseudomonadota bacterium (assembly GCA_023433515.1). Taxonomy (GTDB): domain Bacteria; phylum Pseudomonadota; class Gammaproteobacteria; order Steroidobacterales; family Steroidobacteraceae; genus CADEED01. Next base: position 25,909 of record JAEZCN010000138.1, on the reverse strand, counting down.
CAACATCGCGTCGATGCTTTCTTTCCAGGGCGGCATCCGAGTGCCCTCCTACACCGCGAGCAAGAGCGGCGTCGCCGGTCTCACCAAGCTGCTCGCCAACGAGTGGGCCGCGAGCGGCATCAACGTGAACGCGATCGCGCCGGGTTATTTCGCGACGAACAACACCGCCGCGTTGCAGGCCGACGTGAAGCGCAACGCCGAAATCCTTGCGCGCATTCCGGCCGGACGCTGGGGAAAGCCCGAGGATCTCGGAGGCGCCGCGGTATTCCTCGCATCGAGCGCCGCGAGCTACGTGCACGGCATCACCCTGCCGGTCGACGGGGGCTGGCTGGCGCGCTGAGCGGGTTCGGTATGATTGGCCGATGCGAATCGCGTTCCTCGGACTCGGCAACATGGGCGCGGGCATGGCCGCGCGCCTGGTGACGGCGCAGCACCAGGTCACCGTCTACAACCGCACGCGCGAAAAGGCACTTCCACTCGAAAAGGCCGGTGCGCGCGTCGCGAGCTCGCCGCGCGAAGCCGCGCGCCACGCGGACGTCATCATCGGCATGACGGCCGACGATGAATCGTCGCGCTGCATGTGGCTGGGCGAGTCCGGCGCGCTCGCCGCGGACAACGCACCCGATGCGCTCGCGATCGAGTGTTCGACGCTCTCACACGACTGGGTGCTCGAGCTTTCCCGGATGGTCACCGAGCGCGGATTTCGTTACGTGGATTGCCCGGTCACGGGTCTGCCCGATGCCGCGGCGGCGGGCACCCTCACGCTGCTCGTGGGCGCCGACCCGGCGCACCTCGACGCCGCCAGGCCGGTGTTCACCTCTCTGGCTGCCCGCGTGCTGTATTTCGGCGGCGTGGGCCAGGGCACGGTCTACAAACTCATGATCAACCTGATGGGCGCGGTGCAGATCGCGTCCGCGGCCGAAGGCATGGTGCTCGCCGAACGCGCGGGCCTCGATCTCGATTCCGTCGCCGACGGGATCGCGAGCGGCCAGGCCGCGAGCCCGCAGGTGGTACGCAACGTGCGCCGCTTCGCCCAGGGCGACCATTCCACGAACATCGTCTTCACGCCGAAGCTCAGGCTCAAGGATGTCGACTATGCGCTGCGGCTGGCGCGCAAGCTGGGCGTGCCGCGGGAGTTCGGAGAGGTCGCCGAGCGGCTCTATCGCCAGGCGTGCGAACGCGGCTTCTCGTCCGACAACGAGAGCAGCATCGTCGACGTCCTCCGGGGAGGTAGTTAGTTAACGGGCGTCGGTTCAGGTCAGCGAGCAGACCGGCGCGTCCGTCGTTCCGAGCGGTTTGCCGACACCGGCGAGCTTTTCCGGCGGGACCACCCGCAACAGCATTCCCCACGGGGTGCTGCGGAACGTTCCGGGAGAGATGTCGGGAGCGACCACCCGGACTTCGACCGCGGCATGGGGCTCGGGACGCAGCACACGCACGCGCGCGCTGATGACCTGGCTGTTTGCCGCCCGCTGCAACTGGACACAGATCTCGTCCTGCGGGCTCAGCGTGACGTGACGCGGAGCATCGTCGAGGCGTACCGCGATGCGTTGACCCGCGGGTCCGGAATATCGCGCCGGGTCGACGTCAAGAACATAAAGAGTGCTGCTCGCTTCGACTTGAGCGAGTGCCACACCAACTACTGCCATTGCAATGGCGATGGATAGGGGCCGTTTGCGCATATCCGTATCGGAGCATCATCCTCTCCCGGAGTTCCGTAGGCAAATAAGAATTAGGAGCGTCGGTGTCAGCCGATAGCGACGTCGTAGCTCGAACCTGATCTGGTTAGTCTCTGTTTGATGACACTTTCTATACGGTTGTTTTCGCCGAATATGAGAGTGCGCGACTCGAGCGCGTCCAGCTCGCTCAGCGAGACGTCAGCCCGGGCGGCGATGATGAGCTCGTCGCCCGGCTGACAGGTCCGGGCCGCCGCGCCATTCAGTACGCAGCAACGCGAACCCCGCTCGCCATGAATGATGTAAGTGCTTATTCGGGAACCGGTCGTCTTGTTCCATATCTCGACGAACTCCAGGGGCAGCATTCCGGCCGCCTCACAATGTTCGGGATCGAGAGCGATTGACCCTTCGTAGTGCAACAGCGAACCGGTCACCCGCAATCCATGCAGTTTGGCAATCATCATCGAACGCAGCATCGTCTTTCCTGTTGGTGGGCAAGGGGGGTCAAAGCGCACCGGCCGCGCTGCCGAGCATCTGCTTTCTCACGAGCGGCAGCGGGGGCGAGGCGAATGATAGGAATTCGTCATGAAAATGGCGGGATGTCGCTCCGGGATTGGCGGCCAGCCAGTCGGAACGCAGTTTCCGGATCATCAGCTTTCCGAGGGTATAGGCCAGGTAGCCGGGATCGTACGTGCCGCGCAGCGCCTGCTGCCGGACATTCCCGGCATCGGCAAAGGCCAGCTCGCGGAACATGGCTTCTGATTCGGCGAGCTTCATGCAGCCGCTGTGCAGGCAGATGGCCGACAGGAACCGCACGTTGCGCAGCAAGGCGTTGGTGAGCATCCCGACGCGCATCTCAGGCTGCCGCGCGCCGAGTCCCGCGTCGTACATCATCTCCTCGGCGTAGTGCGCCCAACCCTCTGTGTACGAATAGTTCGGCCACAGGCCCGGCAGCCGCGACGGGCTGGCATTCGCGACCTGGAACTGCAGGAAGTGACCCGGCCACACTTCGTGGACGGAGACGAACCGCAGGTAGGCGGTTCCGGGCAGATAGGTCCGCCGCTCGGCTGGGTTCCAGGACGGATCGGGCGGCGCCACGTAGTAGATAGCCCGCGCGTCGCCTTTCTCGTACGGACCGGGGATGCTGATGTACGCGAAGTTGCTCCGGTTGTAGGGCGGCGATTCGGCCACGAGGGCCTGTTCGTCGTTCGGTATGCCGACGAGGTCGTGGTCGACAACGAACTGCCGCAATTCCGCAAGTTGCGCGCGCGCACCTTCGACCGGGCCTCCGGCCGGCTTGTTGGCCCGCATCTTCGAAACGCAGGCCGCGAGCGTCGCCCGCGGCGCAAAGGCCGCGCACGCCTCCCCGAGCGCCGCGAGATTTCGTTCGAGGTCCTTGCGCCCCAGCAGTTCGAGCTCCTCGAGAGGCACATCGAGTTGTTCGGTGACTCGCAGCATCTCGCGGAACAGCGGAGCGCCGAGCGCGAAATCCCCGGTAGCCGTCGCGCGTTGCGATTCGAGCCAGGCGGCCAGGTCGCTCATGGCCCGCGCAGCGAGCTCGGTCGCGGAGCCGAGTTCGGCCTTCAGTTGTTCGTCGGCGAGGCCGGCGAAAATGCGTGGCATCTCTTCGCGAAAGAATTCCGCGTAGCCCGCGAATCCCGCGACGCCGTGCTCGATGAAGGGCTTCGGCAATGGCGTACGCAGGTTCGCGCGGATGCCGGCCGCCAGCCCGGGCACGGCACGCGCGTAGCCGAGGAACCCTTCGAGACGTTTCTGCAGCGGTGCATATTCGCGCGTGAGATACACCGAAGGATCGAGCCGTTCGAGATACCAGGCAGGATTGCGAAACGGCGCCGCCGCCGTCTCGAGCCAGAAGATTTCGGATTCGATGATCCACTGGATGTAATCGCGCTCGAACTCCTGGGCTCGCGTCACGCGTTGCCGCGACAGCTCGCCGAGCTGCTCCCGCAGCGCCGCGACGTCGGTTTCGATCGTGGCGCGGCTCCAGTCGGGCATCCTGCCGTCGAATTCATGCCGCCCTGACTGCACCGCGAAATGCGGATCGGCCTGCATGTGCGCTTCGATGAACCGGTCGACGAATCCGGGCCAGGTCTCTTCCCGCGCGGCGTCTTCGGTCGGCGCAGGCGTGGGCGATCGCGCGCGCTCGCGCGAACAGCCGGCGACGACCAGCGCGAGAATCGAAGCCGCGAGCCCGATCCGGACGGATGACATGGAAACCCCTCGTGAACGAGCGGGAATCGTACTTCAGGTCCCGCCGCGCGTCAGAATGGCTTGACGACCGCCAGGATGACGATGCCGATGAGCAACAGCGCGGGAATCTCGTTGAACACGCGGTACCAGCGCTCCGAGCGCGCATTGCGGTCCGCCGCGAACTGCTGGACCAGCGCGAAGCACGCGCCGTGATACGCGATTACCAGGAATACCAGCACGAGCTTCACGTGCAGCCAGCGCATGAGTAGATAGTCTGGCGCGACCAGCACCATCGCCGCTCCGAAGCCGATCGCGATCACCGCCGCGACGGTCATCAGGATGAACAGCTTTCGTTCCATCACCTTGAAGCGCGCGTTCCCGACGGCGTCGTCGATCGTCGCGCCCTGCATCTGGGCGTGGTACACGAACAGCCTGGGTAGATAGAGAATCGCGGCGAACCAGCTCACCACGCCGATGACGTGGAACGCCTTCAGCCAGAGCACGATGTACCTCCCACCTGTCGCGTGACCAGGGCCCTGAGTGCCGCGACGTGATCCGGCCGCGCGTTGAGCGCGGGGATGTACCGGTACTGTTTGCCGCCCGCGGCGAGGAACGCGTCGCGATTCTCGATGCCGATCTCCTCGAGCGTTTCGAGGCAGTCCGCGGCGAAGCCCGGGCACATCACGCTCACGCTCGCGACACCGCGCTTCGCAAGCGCGGCGAGCGCCTCGATCGTATACGGCTGCAGCCACCGCGCGCGTCCGAAGCGCGACTGGAACGTGAGACTCCACGTGCCCTCACCCAGGCCGAGCCGCGCGGCGAGCAGGCTCGACGTTCGCTCGCATTGCGCACGATACGGATCGCCCTGCGTGACGAAGCGCTCGGGGATTCCGTGAAACGACATGACGAGGTGTTCGGTCCGTCCGTGCCCGCTCCAGTCCTCGCGCACGCTCGCGGCGAGCGCCTCGATGTAGGCGTCGTCGTCGTGGTAGTCGGATACGAAGCGCAGGCCCGGGACGTGGCGCATGCGCGAGAACGCCGAACCAACCTGATCGGACACCGCGCCCGTCGTCGCGCCGCTGTATTGCGGGAACATCGGTATGACTACGACCTCGTCGACACCTCGGGAACGCAGCACCTGCAGCGCCTGCGCCACCGTCGCGCCGCCCGTGTAGAGCATCGCGAGAGCCACGGGCATGCCCTGCCCGGAAAGCGCGGCCTCGAGTCCGGCACGCAGCGCCTCGCTTTCGACGGCCAGGGGCGAGCCCTGCGGCGTCCAGATCGCGGCGTACTTCTTCGCGCTGGCGCGCGGCCGCACGCGCAGGATCACTCCGTGCAGCAGCGGCATCCACAACCAGCGCGGCAGTTCGACGACGCGCGGATCGCCTAACAATCCGGCGAGGAACGCGCGCACGTCGCGCGTGGCGAGCGATGCGGGCGTGCCGGAATTGACCAGCAGCACGCCGGCCGTCATGCGCCCAGCCAGTCCCGGGGTTTGAGATATTCCGCGAGCCTTGCTTCCGGCGATCCCGGCTCCGGACAGTAGTCGTAGCGCCACTCGGCGCGCGGCGGCAGCGACATCAGCAGCGATTCGGTCCGCGCCTGGGACTGGAGCCCGAAGCGCGTGCCCCGGTCGAAGGCCAGGTTGAACTCGACGTAGCGGCCGCGGCGCAGGCGCTGGAATTCCTGCTCGCGCTCACCGAACGCGGTCGCCGCGCGCGCGCGCACGATTCGGCTGTAGGCATCGAGATAGGTGTCGCCGATGCGGCGAATGAGCGCGAAGCAATGTTCGAAACTGCCGCCGATCTGCGGCGTGTGCTCGTTGAGGTCGTCCGCGAACAGGCCGCCGATGCCGCGCGTCTCGCCCCGGTGCGGCAGGTAGAAATACCGGTCGCAGGTTTCCTTGAGCAGTGAATAGGCGCGCGCTCCGGCCGGCTCGCAGGCGGCGCGCGCGGCCTCGTGCCACGCGCGTGCGTCCTCGTCGAATGGATAGACGGGCGTCAGGTCGAAGCCGCCACCGAACCACCAGGTCTCGCCACCGCGCGCGGTGAACAGGCGCACGTTGGCGTGCGAGGTCGGCGCGTACGGATTCACCGGGTGCACGACGACACTCGTGCCCATCGCGCGGAACGGCTGGCCCGCGAGCTCCGTGTGCCGTTCGCTCGCGGCGGCCGGCAGCTTCGCGCCCGTGACGTCGCTGAAGGCGACGCCCGCGCGGTCGAAGGTCGCGCCGTTCTCGATGAGCGAAAGGCGCCCGTTGCCGCTCAGCGGCTCGCCGGCCGGTCGCTGCCATTCGTCGCGGCGTTGCGCGCTCGAGGGATCGAGCGATTGCCACGCATCGGACAGCCGCGTGTGCAGGCCGGTGAAGTACTCGCGCGCCGCCTCGATCTCGGCCGCGCCGATGGGGGTGAGTCGCGGCGCGCTCACGGCGCGCTCCTGAACAGGTACCCGCGTCCGCGCAACGTGACGATGTGCACCGGATTTTCGGGATCCGGCTCGAACAGCTTGCGCAGCCGCATGATGAAGTTGTCGACCGTGCGGTCGGTGGGGAAATGGTCCATTCCCCACACTTCCTCGAGCAGATCGGTGCGCGTGAGCGCGCGGTTCTCGTTCGCCGAGAACACTTCCATCAGCCGCAGTTCCTTGTCCGACAGCGAGACCTCGCCTTCGTTGGTCATCGCCTGCCCGGTGTCGAAGCGCACCCAGTAGGAAGCGAACGCCAGCCGCGGCGGGGCGCTGGCCGGCCGCCCGCTCGCCCGGCGCAGCAACGCGCGCACGCGCGCGAGCAGCTCGTTCACGTCGAAGGGCTTGGGTAGATAGTCGTCGGCGCCCGCGTCGAGACCGCGGACCTTCGACGTCGTGTCATTGCGCGCCGTGAGCATCATGATCGGCGCGGTGACCCCGAGGTCACGCGCGTACCGCGTGAGGGCGAAGCCGTCGCCGCCGGGCAGCATGACGTCGAGGATCGCGAGCTCGTAGCCGCCCTTGGCGAGCAGCTCCTTGCCCGTCGCGAAATCCTCGGCCGCGATGATCTCGTATCCCGCGTGCCGCAGGTTCACCGCGACCAGCTCGCGCACCAGGCGTTCGTCCTCGACGATGGCGATGCGATCAGCCATGGGCGGTCTCCGTTGGCGCGAGGCCCAGCGTGACCGTGAAAATGGCCCCGAGGCCGGGACCCGCGCTGAATGCCTTGATGTCGCCGCCCATGCGCCGCGCGAGCTGCCGCGCGATCGCGAGACCCAGTCCCGCGCCGTGGGTCACGCCATCGCCGCTGCCGCGATTGTGGAGGTCGAACAATTTCTCGGCGCTTTCGGGCGGAAAGCCGCGGCCGCGGTCGCTGATCTCGAGATGCCAGTGCCCGGCGCGCACCGCGGCCGAGAGTTCCACCCTGCCACCGCCGTACTTGTGCGCGTTGTCGAGCAGGTTTTCGAGAATGACGCGCAACCCGTCCTTGTCCGCCATGACCTGCACCGGATCGATAGGCTTGACCTCGACCTCGGAAATGCTCGACGTGCGCGCGCGATGTTCCAGCAGGTCCGCGACGAACCGCGCGACATCCACGCGCTGGACGCCTTCGCGCGGATCGCGAGACATGGCGCGCTGGTACGCGAGGATCGTTTCCGCGAGGTGCTCGAGGCGGTCGCATTCGTGCTGCCCGAGCTGGATCAGCTCGGCGCGTTGCGCGTCAGGAATGCTGCCGATGGCGAGACTTTGCAGCAGTCCCTTCACGCCGGCGACCGGCGTCTTGAACTCATGGCTCGTGAACTGCAGCAGCTTCTCCATGTCCTCGCGCTGCTGCTTGCGCCGCTGCGCCAGCACGAACAGCACGACGAGGCTGCCCGAGAGCAGCAGCGCGAGCAGCGTCGATTCGCCGACCAGCATGACGTTCAGGCGGTCGCGATGTTCGACGATCGCGCGTCCGCGTTCCTCCACCTCCAGCGCGGACAAATGCGTCTCGGTCGCGAGCAGCGCACGCTCGAGCGTCTCGATGTTGTTCATGGCGCCGCGCAGCAGGATGGTCCACCAGACCACGAGCGAGGCGGTGAGCAACATCGTCACGGCGAGCACGATCAGCTCGACGCGTTCGGAGAACCATTGGCGGAAGTTCGGTCTCATCCGTCCCTGTCGGCGGTCACCAGCACTTCGAGCAGTTTATCGATATCGGCGGTGGTGTGAGCCGCGGAGAGGAAGCAGACCTCGTATGCCGACGGCGGCAGGTAGACACCGCGCGCCAGCCAGCCGCGATATCGTCCGTGGTATTCCTGGATCGCGGACGGCGAGATCGAGGCCGCGGCGACCGGCAGCGGGGAGCTCACGTCGAAATACGGCCACACGATGGGACCCACCCGCGGCAGCCGAGCCTGGCCCTCGAGTGCGTGCTTCGCATACGCCGCATCCAGGTGTTTGCCTAACATCTCGATGTGCCGGTAGGCCGGGCCCTCCGCGAGTTCGGTGAGCGTCGCGATGCCGGCCGCGAGGCACACCGGGTTACCGGCCATCGTGCCCGCCTGGTAGACAGGCCCCAGCGGCGCGAGCTGCTGCATCAATGCGCGGCGGCCCAGCACCGCGGCGACGGGCATGCCGCCGCCGACGATCTTGCCGAGCGTGGTGAGGTCGGGCTCGATGCCGACCACCTTGTCGTAACCGTGGTATCCGAACCGGAAGCCGGTGATGACTTCGTCGAAGATCAGGACCGTGCCGTTCGCGCGAGTCAGCTCGCGCAGCTTCGCGAGGTACTCGCGCGATTGCACGAGCAGGCCGTTGTTGGCCGGCACCGGCTCGATGATGGCCGCGGCGATGTCCTTGCCCTGCTCGCGAAACGCCTGCTCGAGCGCGGCGACGTCGCCGAGCGGAATCACGAGCGTGTCGGCCGCCACTTTTTCGGGCACGCCCGCGCTGTCGGCGAGGCCCTGCGTGATCACGCCGCTGCCCGCCTTCACCATCAGCGAATCGACGTGGCCGTGGTAGCAGCCGTCGAACTTGAGGATGCGGCGCCGGCCGTTCGACGCGCGCGCGATGCGCACGGCGGTGGCGACCGCCTCGGTGCCGCTCACGACGAAGCGCACGAGCTGTGCGTAGGGATAGGCCGCGAGCACGCGCTCGGCCAGCTCTCCCTCGCCACGGTGCGCGGTGCCGAATGCGAGACCGTCGGTCACCGCGCGTTGCACCGCCTCGATCACGCGCGGGTGCGCGTGTCCGAGAATCAGCGGACCCCAGGCCATGCAGAAATCGAGGTAGCGGTTGCCGTCCTCGTCGACGGCGTGTGCCCCGCGCGCTTCCTTGAAGAATACGGGCGTTCCGCCGACCTTGCGAAAGGCGCGGACCGGGCTCGACACGCCCGCGGGGATCAGCTTCTCAGCGCGCGAGTACAGCTCGGCAGAGTGCGCGAGCATCGGTTCCGGAGAGCTCGACTGGCTTGCAGCCGGCGACGGCTGCCCTGATGAATGAGTCACGTTGTGAGTCCTCTGACAAATCTTGCGGTAGTTCGATGGCGCGCGCGGTCCAGCCGCGCTCGGTGGCGATACCCAGGTGCGCGCGACCGCCGGCGACGTAACAGCCGAACGGCGTGGAGCAGCCGCCCTCGATGACGCGCAGGAATTCACGCTCCCAGCGCGTCGCGAGATGGCAGGCGGGATCGGTGAGCAGCCCGGCCTGCGCGGCGATGTCGGCATCGTCGGCGCGGCATTGCGCCGCGAGCGCGCCCTGCCCCGGCGCCGGCACCCACCATTCTGGAGCGAGCTCGATCACGACGAAGGCCGAAAGATCCAGCTTCAGCCGGCTCAGGCCCGCGGCCGCGAGAATGATCGCATCGACGCCGTTCTGCTCGGAGAGCTTGCGCACGCGGGTCGGCACGTTGCCGCGCAGCGGCACGGCCTTTGCCTGCGGCGCGAACCGCGAGATCAACGCACCACGGCGCAGCGACGACGCGCCGACGCGGGCATCCGGCACGAGCGGCAGGATTCCATCGCTGCGTGGCTCGTGGAATTCTCGGCGGATCAGCAGCCAGTCGGCCACGTTCGCGCGCGGCAGGACGGTGAAGTTTGCGAGGCCGGCCGGCGCGGCGGTCGGCAGATCCTTGAGCGAATGCACGACGAGATCGATGCGCTTGTCGAGCAGCGAAGCTTCCAGCTCCCGGGTGAAGACACCCTTCTCGACCCTGCCCGCGAGATACGGCGACTGGTCGACGTCGCCGCGCGTCGTGACGACCGTGATGTCCGAGTTCCAGTCGGCATCGGGTGACGCCTGTCGAAGCGCCGCGAGCACCGTGCGGGACTGCCACAGCGCGAGATCGCTCCCGCGGCTACCTATTGCACGCGCGCTCATTGCGTCTCCTTCGCGGCACGGATGAACTCGTGCAGCATCGCGTTCATCTCGGACGTGAGCTTGCGCGCGCGTTGCGGCGGCAGGCCTTCCAGAAGCGCCGGTAGTTTGTTCTGCATGAATTCGGTGCGCATCGCGGTCATCGCAGCCAGCGTGTCGCGCGGCGGCGGCGCGAGCAGCGCCTGGCAGATCCGCTCGGCACTGGCCGCGCATTCGGCGTCGAGCGCGGCGTATTGCTCCTCGGGCAACACCGCCCCGTGTGCATCGAGCAATTCGTCGAGCGCCGTGAGGCGCCAGCCCGGCGCGGAAACGATCTGCAGCGGACTGCCGAGATCGAACACCTGCCGGTCGTTTCCGGGCGGCAGCGCGAGCCACGCGTGCGGCGCGCCCGAGCACACGATCACGGTGTGCACGCGCTGCACGGCACCTTCGAAGGCCCGCATGCTCGCGCGATTGAAACTCTCGACCGCCGTGAATCCCGCGTCGGACAGTGCGCGCAACATCGCGCGGCCGATTTCACCGAGACCGAACACCGCGATCGGCGCGGCGCGCGGCACGGCATCGAGCCGCTGCACGATTAGCGCCTGTACGCCGCCCGTGCGGCCCTGCGGCAGGATGCGCCGCGCGCGATTCAGCGTCTCGCCGACGCCGCGCCAGACTACGTGCAGGTTGCGGCACATCGTTCCGGCCTCGTGCGCGCGCTCGAACGAGCGCAACACCTGGTTGCCGATGGCGTGTTCGCCCTGCGCGACCGAATCGAGTCCCGCGGCGACGCGCAGCAGCCCACCGACCGCGGCGGCGCCGTGACGCGAGCGTGGCCGCAGTCCGTCCGGATTACCTTCCGCGCCGATGAGTGCCGCGCTGAACAGCTCCGCCGCCCATGCCGGACGCGGCGACGCGAGCATCCACTCGACGCGCGCGCAGCTTTCGATGCGCACGACACCGGTGATCTCGCCCGCCGCGAGCAATTGTTGCGAGGGACCTTCCTTGCCGAGGTCGAACGCGGCAAGCGCGGCGCGCACCGCGGAGGGCGCCTCGCGATAACTCATGCCGACCAGGGCCAGGGGGATCATGATCGCTGCCTTGCGATTCGTTAAGCGAATTCCGCCGCGGTATCGACCAGCGCCGCCACCGTCTCGGGCGGCGTGCCCGGCAGGATGCCGTGGCCGAGGTTCAGGATGCAGCGACGACCGCCGGTCGTGCGTTTCATCGTTTCGAGAAGCGCACGCGTGCGCGCGCGGATCACGTCCGCGCTGCCTAACAACAATACCGGATCGATGTTTCCCTGCAGCACGTGCTCCGGATACATCTTGCGTGCAACGTCCCACTCCGTGCGCCAGTCGAGCGAAAAACCGGTGACGCCGCTCTCGCCGAGCAGCGGCAACAGGTGATGCCCACCGCGCACGAACAACAGCGTCGGCACCTTGCGGGCATTGAGTTTCGCGGTGATGAGTTGCAAGGCCGGCAGCGCAAAGTCCCGGTATTCGTCGGGCGCGAGCAAACCACCCCACGAGTCGAACAACTGGACCGCATCCGCGCCCGCATCGACCTGCGCGAGCAGCAGGTCCGCGACGACGTCGGCGATCGTGGTCAGAGCGCGCGTCGCGAGCGCGGGGTCGCGATGCATGAGCGTGCGCGCTTCGCGGAAATCCTCGCTGCCGCCGCCTTCGACGCAGTACGCGAACAGCGTGAACGGGGCGCCCGCGAAGCCGAGGATCCCGTAACGGTCGTTCAGCGTCTGCTTGAGGTGCGCGACCGCGCGCGGCAGGTAGGCGATGCGATCGAGCACGCCGTCGGTCTGCCAGGCATCGAAGTCCGCGCCGCTGCGCAGCGGACGCGCGATGCGCGGACCCTCGCCGGGTCCGAAGCTCACCCCTAGTCCCATCGCGAGCGGGACGACGAGGATGTCGGAAAACACGATGGCCGCGTCGAGCTTGTAGCGATCCAGCGGTTCGAGCGCCGCGCGCGTGGAAAGCTCGGGGTTCTGGCACACGTCCCAGAAGCTGTGTTCGGCGCGCAGGGCGCGATACCCCGGCAAGTAGCGGCCGGCCTGGCGCATGAGCCAGACGGGGGGACGGTCGAGCGCGTCACCGCGCAGCGCCGCCAGGAATCGCTGACGCGACTGCATGGGATGCCAAACTCCAATGGAATCAGTGGATAGCGTACGCCCCGAGGCCGCGTTATCTGTCACAGCTGTGTCACGGCAGACCCTCATCGGGCGCGCCGCGGCTAACATCCGCGGCGGAGCCTGCCTTGCCGTACACCTGGATCATCACGAAATCGCAACCGCACGCCGACAGCGCCGTCATCCAGCTGCGACGCCAGGGATTCGCCGCGCTCGCGATTCCCTGCATCGAGCACCAGTGGCACGACTGGCCGGAGTTACTCCGGATCGGCGCCTCGGGTCCCGCGCTGCTGTTCGTCACGAGCCGCGCGGCGGCCGCGCGCGTCGAAGTGCCGCAGGGAACCTTCGTGGCCGCGATCGCACCCGCGACCTCGGCGACGCTCGAGGCCCGCGGCATCCGCGTCGCGCTCACGGCGCATGGCGGCGTGCGCGATCTCGCGCGCGCGGTGATCGATTCGAAGGCGATTGCGTCGGGCAGCGATCTGTTCTACCCGACCAGCGACGCCGCGCTGCGCCAGCCGGAACACCTCGCCGCGGTCGCGATCCTCGGCGAGCGGCTGCGCGTGCACACGAAGGCTGTCTACTCGACCTCGGCACCCGCGAATCTCGCGCAGGAGCTCGCCGCGTTACGCGAGGGCGACCGCCCGTCGCCGGGTTACGCGTTCTGGAGTCCCTCGGCGATCGAGAACTTCGCCGCGGCGCGCGGCTTCGAACTACCGCCCGGCCCGGTGGTGCTGATCGGCGGCTCGACGATGCGCGCCTGGCAGGAATCGGCGCCACCCGCCTGGCGGCGCGCCTACAAACACGACGCCGAGACGCCGCTCGAATGGTCGCTGCGTTTCCTCGAGCGCGGCGCCGAGACGCAAAGTAGTTAGCCCTACCTGATCGATCCCGGCTTGCGCATCATCTTGCGGATGTCCGCGAGGTGCATTTCCTCGGCCGCGATCTGGTCGCGCGCGTATTCCTCGAGCAGGATGCTCTTGCCCTCGACGAGCGAGAGCAGCGCGTAATACGAGTCGAGACCTTCCTTCTCGTGGTCGTGTGCTTCCTTGAGGATCTCGTTGACGTCGTGCTGGTGCGTCTCGAGCAGCGGACCGATCTTGAGAGACGGATGGCCGCCGAGCGCGGTGATGTGCTCGCCGGCGAGCACGGCGTGCGCGTTCGATTCGGTGCCCTGCTCGCGCAACCACGCCACGATCGGGATGCGGTTGTGCCCGAAGATCATGAAGCTGTAGTGCATGTAGCGCACCACACCCGCGAGCTCCAGCTCGAGAATGCGGTTCAGGGCGTCGATCACCTTCTGGGTCAGCTGGGTGTCCATCGTCGAATCGTTCATGTCCGGGGTCCTCGCCGTAAACGTCGGCCGGCATGGTAGTCGAGCCCGGCCGCTATTTCAGACATGCGAATGCCAATGCGAATCCGTCGCATCGGCGTCAGCGGGCGAGCGCCCAGCGCCACACGCGCCCGACCTCGTCGTTCGCGAGCTCCGCGACACACGTGAATCCGACGCGCGCGAGCACGGAGTTCGACGCGTTCTTCTCCGCCAGCGTGTGAGCCACGACGGCCCGGACGTGCGGATCGGAGAACGCGAAATTCACGAAGCCGCGCACCGCCTCGGTGGCGTAACCCCGGTTGCGGAATTCACCCGCGACCTCGTAGCCGATCTCGACCTCGCCGAGATCGTTCGGCGGTCCATGAAAACCGCCGTTGCCGACCAGCGTCGCGACGCCCGGATCGATGAACCCCCGATCAACAAACAAATAGCCGTTCCACGGCGTCGGGTTGGGCACGACGTCCGCGGGCGCCGGCGCGAACGCTTCGGGAAACTCGGGCCAGGCTTCGGGCACTACGACGCCGAGCAGGCGCGCGAGCTCGTGTTTGCCCGCGGCGAGCGCGCGGCGGTGCCGCTCTTCGAGCGTCACGAACCGCAATCTTCCGGTTGGATCAATCGACATGAAGTCCGCCGTTGATCAAGTCTTTTCCTCGAGCCTGTGACGCCAGGTCGATTGATAGTCGAGCAGCCCCGCGAGGCGCAACGGAACCACCTTCTGCAGCGCCCCGTTCACCGGCGACGGCACGCCGGCGAGGTGCGCGGCAACGCGGTTTCCGCCGCCCTCCGGATACGTGCGCACCGTGCCCACCGGCAGGCACGCCGCCAGCAATCGGCCGAACAGCGGATTCCGCGCCATCGGGCCGTCCACGAAGATCTCGCCGGCCGCGCCGAGCGATTCGATCAGCTGTGTCGTCATGAGCGCCGAGTAAAGAGTGGCGAGCGCGGCGCGATGAACGCCGCCCAGCGATTCCACTCCATCGAGTCGCCCGGGGCGGCCCGAGTAAGGCCCCGCGGATGCGAAGGACGGCAACGCCATGGCGCCGGAAGCCAGCACGTCGATCAGCGCCTCGACCGTCGGCGTGTCGTTGCCCTGCGCGATCGCCTCGTATTCGCGGCCGCCCATGTACCGCGCGGTCGCGACCGGCGCGCCGAACGCATTCACGTTCGCGAGCATGTCGCGCTCCTCGCGCAGCCTGCGCAGGTCGCCGCGATTCGCCATCACGATGGTCCACGTTCCGCTCGAAACCACCGTGAACACTTCTCGCTCGCGATCCATGAGGAAGCGCAGGTAGGACGCGTTCGAATCGTGGATGCCGCAGGAGACGCCACAATCCGGCGAGAGCCCGGTCGCCTCGGCCACGCTCGAGCGGATCTTGCCGAGCCGGTCGGTCGCGGTGCGCATGCCCGGCATGAGCCGCGCCCAGCCCTGCTTGCGCGACAGGCCCGAATAGCTGCGATCGTAGGGCCGCCACAGGTCGGTATGCGTGCCGAGCGAGGTCACCTCGCTCGCGAAGATTCCGGAGAGCCGCCACGCCCAGTACTGCGGATACATCAGCAAGTGGCGCGCGCGCTGCAGCAGCTCCGGCTGGCGCTGCTGTAGATAGAACAGCTGACGGCCGAGGTTGAGACCCTGCGGCAGGAACGGCGAGTACGTCATCGAAAACGCGTCGCGCAATGGTCGGTAGTCCTCGGCGACTTCGTCGAAGCGCGGGTCTTCGTAATCCGGCGCGGCGAGGACTTCACCGTCGTGACCGACGAGCACTGCCGCGGCGCCATGCGCGATGGGCACGATGGCCGTCACGCGATCGCGGCCCGGCGCCTCGCGCAGCGTGGCGAGCAGCCATTGCTCGATGCCGGCGATGTCGAGCTCGCGCACCGCGGAACCTTCCACCACGTCGTTCGCGCGCCGCGCGCTCCAGGTCTCCTGGCCGAGCGCCGGATCCACGAACGACAACTTGGCGTTCGTCTTGCCGACGTCGACGATCGCGATCAGTGGAGAAGTCTCGTTCATCGTCGTTTCAGCAGTGCGGGTACGGCGACCACGAGGATCAGCAGCGCGCCGGTGAAGATGGACATGACGATACCCGGAATATTCATGAGTCCGAGTCCGAAAGTCACGAGGCCGAACACCAGGGCGGCGAGCACCACTCCCACGATGCTGCCCTTGCCGCCCCACACCGAGACGCCGCCGAGAATGACGAGGCTGATGATCTCGAGCTCCCAGCCCTGCGCGATGGACGGGCGCGTCGAGCCGAGTCGGGACGTCAGCAGCACCGAGGCCAGTCCCGCGAACAGGCCGGTGACCGCGAACAACGCGAACCGGTAGCGGTTCACCGGCACGCCCGCGAAGCGGCTCGCGACCGGGTTCGCGCCAACCGCATAAACGGTTCGCCCCCAGCGCGTGGCGTGCAGGAAGACCCCGAACAGCACGGCGAACAACGCGAACAACGCGAGTTCGTTGGACACGGGCCCCGCGAAATAACCCTGCCCGAAGGCCGCGAACGAAGGTGGATAGTCCTTGAGCACGCGGTCACCGAGCACGGCGTATGCCGCGCCACGAAACAGCGTCATCGTGCCGATGGTCGCGACGATCGACGGCACCCGTCCGATGGTCACGAGCGCGCCGTTGAACGCGCCGGCCGCGAGACCCGTGCCGAGGCCGATGCACACGATGCCCGGCGTGCCCACGCCGTGCGCGGCGCCGAGCCCCATCGCGACCGACGACAGCGCGATGATCCCGGCGATGGAGATGTCGATCTCGCCCGCGATGATCAGCAGCGCGAGCGGCAATGCGACCAGCGCGCGCTCGGTGAAATTGAAGGTCGCATCGGACAACGTGTCGACGCTCAGGAAATAAGGCGACAGCGACGAGAACAGCACGAACTCGAGCACCAGCACGAGCCCGAGCATCGACTCCCAGCGCCATGCGTTGAAGGACTTCATGCCGCGCGTGACGAGGGCTCGAGCGTCGTGCGCCGCTGGCTGCTCGCTCGCATGCCGAGCAGCACCGCGACCAGGATCACGACGCCGTTGATGAACATCTGCCAGAAGGCGGACACCCCCACCAGCGGCAAACTACTGCGGACGATGCCGATGAACAGGCACCCGAGCAGCACGCCGAGCGCCGAGCCGACGCCGCCCGTGATCGCGACGCCGCCGATCAGGCAGGCCGCGATGACCTGCAGCTCGAAGCCGAGCGCGATGTCCGTGTACGCCACCGCGAACCGCGCCACCCACAGGTATCCGCACACGCCCGCGATGGCGCCGCAGATCGTGTATGCGATGAACTGCATGCGTCCGGCATCGATGCCCGAGTAGGCCGCGGCGTCGGGATTGCCGCCCGCCGCGTACAGGTCGCGCGCCGTGCGCGTGTAACGCAACGCGAACACGAAGATGGCGACCACCAGCAGCGCGAGCCACGAGATGCTGGTGAGCCCCAGGAACGTGACGCGCGTGAACGCGACGAAATCCGCGGACATCTCGTTCTCGTTGACCCACGCGCCTTTCGAGAGCAGGTAGATCACGCCGCGGTAGATGGACATCGTGCCGAGCGTCACGACGATCGGTGGCAACCGCAGCTTCCAGACCAGCACGCCGTTGAACGCGCCGAGCAAGGCGCCGCTCGCGAGCGTGATGAGGAAGGCGGGCATCACGCCCGTATCCGGATACGCGCGATTGAACAGCGCCGCGAGCATGCCGCACAGCGCGAGATTCGCCGCCACCGACAGGTCGATGCCGCGCACCAGGATCACGAGCATCTGTCCGAGCGCGAGCAGGATCAGGATCGCGGTGTCGTCGAGCAGCTCGGCGAGATTCGCGGGCGACGCGAAGCCCGGGAACGCCAGCGTCACCGCGGCCACGAGCGCGAAGGTGAAAGCGGCGAGGCCGAGGTCGCGCCGCGCGGTGCCGGACCACCTGTTCCACGGAACGTTCTTCATGCGTCGCTCGCCGCACGCAGCAGTTTCTCGCTCGTCGCCTCCGCGCGCGTGAATTCGCCGCGCAGCCGCCCGCGCCGCATGACCAGCACCCGGTCCGACATGCCGAGGATTTCGGGCAGATCGGAGGAAACCATGATCACCGCGTTGCCGGCGCGCGCGAATTCGCTCATGACCGCGTGCACGGCGGCCTTGGCGCCCACGTCGATGCCCTTGGTCGGTTCGTCGAGGATCATCACGGCCGGCCTGCGCGCGAGCCATTTCGCGATCACGACCTTCTGCTGATTGCCGCCCGACAGCGACTGCACGGGCTGCGCCGGTCCTTGTGCCTTGATGTCGAGCGCGCCTATCCAGTGCGCCGCGAGCTCCTGTTCGTCGCGGGACCTGGCGAGCCCGCGCGGCGCGAGCGTCCGCAGGTTGGGCAGCGCGATGTTCGCGGCGATCGAGAACGGCTGGATGCTGCCCTGCGTCTGCCGGTCTTCGGGCACGAGAGCGAGCCCCGCCGCGCGCGCCTCCGGCGCGAGCCACACCGAGCCCGCATCCGCGCGCTCGACGCCGAACAATACCTGCGCGAGCTCTGTCCGGCCGGCGCCCACGAGACCGTAGATGCCGAGGATCTCGCCGCGCCTGAGCGAGAACGACATGTCCGCGAACTCGCCGGCGCGCGACAGGCTCTCGACGCGCAGCAGTTCGGTGCCGATGCCGGCCTCGACCTTGGGAAAGAGCTGCTCGACCGGCCGGCCGACCATGAGCCGGATGAGTTCGTCGTGGCTGACGTCTTTCAGATCGCCCTGCGCCACCGAAACGCCATCGCGAAACACCGCGTAGCGGTCCGCCAGGTCGAAGACCTCGTCGAACTTGTGACTGATGAACAGCAGCGCGCATCCCGCCGACCTGAGTTGCCGCGCGATCCGGAACAGCTCCGCGCATTCGCGTTGCGACAGCGACGCGGTCGGCTCGTCGAGGATCAGCACGCGCGATTCGTGCACCAGCGCACGCGCGATCTGCACCACGTGTTTCTGCGCGAGGCTGAGGGCGCCCGCGGGCGTCGCGGCGTCGAAGTCCGCGTCGAGATCGCGCAGCACCTGCGCCGCGCGCGCGTGCATCGCACGCCAGTCGACGCGCCCCCCGCGCATCGGCTGCGTGTGGATGAACAGGTTCTCGGCGACGGACAGGTTGTCGAACACCAGGCATTCCTGGTGGACCACGCCGATGCCGAGCCGGCGCGCCGCTTCCGGGTTCGCGATCCCGACCACCTTGCCGTCTAGCCGCACCTCGCCCGCGTCCGGCTGGTGCACACCGGTCAGGATCTTCACGAGCGTGGACTTCCCGGCGCCGTTCTCGCCGAGCAGCGCCGTCACGCTGCCGGCAGGGATCTCGAGACTGGCGCGTTCGAGCGCGCGCGCGCCGCCGAAGGACTTGCGGACGTCGGTGAGCTTCAGCAGTGGCGCAGGCTCGGCGGGACTCAAGTGAGGTTCTTCAGACTGGGTTGTTGTGGATCGACGTCTTCAGAAAACCTTTTCGAATTCGCCCACGTTGCCCGCGTCGTAGATGAACGGCTTGCTCATGGCGCCGACGCCGTCGGCGGCGAACGCGACCTCACCCATGCGACCGGTCGATACGGGCTCCGTCGGACTCGCGCCGCGGGCCAGCCGTGCCGCCACCTGGGTGGTCGAGTAGCCGAGATCGATGGGATTCCAGATCGCGAACTTCGGCACGACCCCGCTGCGCACGTAGCCCGCGAGCTCGGATGGCAGTCCGAGACCGGTGACCTTCACCTTGCCCGCGAGCCCCAGGTCCTGCACCGCGCGCGCGGCGGCGACGATGCCCACCGAGCTGATGCTGACGACCACCGAAAGGTCCGGATGCTGCTTGAGTAACGCGACCGTCTCGCGGTACGACTTGTCGGAGACGTCATCGCCATAGACGACGCTGACCATCTCCAGCCCCGGGTGTTGCGGCAGAGCCTTTCGCATTTCCGCGAGCCACGAGTTCTGGTTCGTCGAAGTCGGAGTCGCCGAGACCACGGCGAACTTTCCTTTTCCTTCCGGTGACAATTCGGCCGCCAATGCGACGACTGTTTCACCAATGAGCTGATCAGACGACGGAGCGAGGTGCACGAGCCGCCCGGCCTGCGCCACGGCGGAGTCGTAACTGACCACCTTGATGCCGCGATCGAGCGCGCGCCTGAGCGTCGGCACGAGCGCATCGGGATCGTTCGCGGACACCGCGATCGCGTCGACGCGCTGAGCGATGAGCGCGTTGAGCACCTCGATCTGGCCTTCCGCGGTGGGCGTCGTGGGACCCGTGAAGATGAGTTCGACATCGAGCTCCTGCGCCGCCTCCTGCCCGCCCTTGTTGACGGCATCGAAGAACCCGTTGCCCAGCGACTTGGCCACCAGTCCCACGCGGGTGCGCTGCTGCGCATCCGGTGCGCTCTTGCCGCAACCGGCGACGATCATCAGTGAGCCGGCCGCGCACAGCGCGGCGGCGAACAGTCTTTTCCCGATCAAGTACCCCCCTTCCTGGAAACTGCTCAGGCGCTCTTTTCGATTTCGTCTTCCGGCTGAACCTTGGCCACGATCACCTTGATGCCCGCGGTCTGGAATTCCTCGAGTTCTTCCGGCTTCGCGCCATCGTCCGTGACGATGGTGCTGATGCGGTCGAGGCCCGCCACGATCATCGAGGACTTGCGCCGCAGCTTGGAGCTGTCGGCCATCACGATGACGTGTTCGGTGCGCTTCAGCAGCTTGGTCTGCGCCTGCACGATGAGCGGGTCGGCTTCCATCATTCCGAAGCGGTTGAGGCCATAGCAGCTGATGAACAGCTTGTTGCCCCAGAAGCTTTCGATCGTGTCGTTCTCGAACGGCGAGAGGACGATGTTCTGCTCGCGGAAGATCGTGCCGCCCGGCAGCGTGATGCGGTTGCGGCTCGTCGCGAACAGCTTGGCCGCGATCGGAAACGAGTTGGTCAGGATGTCGAGATCGGAGTCCTGCAGGAACTCGACCAGCGCGTAGGTCGTCGTGCCGCCGTTGATGATGATGCTCTCGCCCGGCGTGATGAGCTCCGCCGCCGCGCGCGCGATCGCGCGCTTCTGCGGCACGCTGATGTCCTGGCTCATCGCGAACGGCATGCCCACCAGGTGAGGTTGATGGCGCGGCCGCACCGCCTCCGCGCCGCCGCGGATGCGCTTCACTTCGCCGCGTTCGGCGAGCGCGTTGATGTCGCGGCGGATGGTGGCTTCCGAGGCGCCGAGCAGGTCGAGAAGATCACCGACGCTCACGATCGAGCGCTCTTCGACCAGCTTCAGGATCAGGTTGTGGCGTTCTTTTTCGAGCATGGACTCACCTTTCCGCGTAACCGTGATCGATTATGCACGTGATTGATTGTATATGACGCTTTCGTGTGTTAAACAGCTTTTCCGCATTGATTGCGGAGCTGTGCGCCTACTTTAGCGCCTGCTGACCGGAGACATTGGATGAGTGTGGTTAAAGTCGCGCCCCCGGCGTCACAGGAAATCGAGAACCGCTGGGATGACGCCCATGCCGCGCGCCTTTCGCAGCCGGAGTTGCTGCTTTATCGCTCGAATTTGCTCGGCTCTGACAAACGCATCACCAACTTCGGCGGCGGCAACACGTCGGCGAAGCTCGAGGAGAAGGACCCGCTCACCGGCCAGGAGGTCGAGGTCCTCTGGGTCAAGGGTTCGGGGGGCGATCTCGGCACGATGAAGCTCGACGGCTTTTCCACGCTCTACATGGAGAAATTCCTCGGGCTCGAGAAATTCTACGAGCCCGGAACCGACAACGATGCCGTGATGGTGCCGCTGTATGCCCATAGCGCGTTCAACCTGAATCCGCGCGCGGCGAGCATCGACACGCCTCTGCACGGTCTCATCGATCGGGCACACGTCGATCACATGCATCCGGACGCGTTGATCGCGATCGCGGCCTCCGCCGATTCGAAGCAGCTCACCGAGGAAATCTTCGGCGGCGAGATCGGCTGGCTGCCCTGGATCCGCCCGGGATACGAGCTCGGCCTCAAGCTGCGCGAGCTCACGCAGAAAAATCCCAGGCTCAAGGGCGCCGTGCTCGAAGCGCACGGCTTGTTCACCTGGGCGGACACCTCGAAGGACTGCTACGAAAACACGCTGGCGGTCATCAATCGCGCCAACGCTTGGCTCGCCGAGAAGAGTCGCGGCAAGCGTCCGTTCGGCGCGGTGACGACGCAGGCGCTCGCCATCGATCGCCGCCGCGAGATCGCGGCGCGCGTGATGCCGGTGATTCGTGGCGAGATCTCGAAGGCGTTCGGCGATCTGCAGCCGACGCTCAAGGTTGGACACTTCGATGACAGCGAAACGGTGCTGGATTTCGTCGGCGGCGAGAAGCTCGCCGGCCTCGCCGCGCTGGGTACATCCTGCCCCGATCATTTCCTGCGCACGAAGATCTGGCCGCTGGTGCTGCCGTTCGATCCCGCGCGCGACAACGTCGAAGCGCTGATCGCGCGCATCAAGCCGGCGATCGAGAACTACCGCGAGCGTTACGCGGGGTATTACGAGCGCTGCAAGCGCGCGGACTCCCCGAAGATGCGCGATCCGAACCCGATCGTTTACCTGGTGCCGGGCGTCGGCATGATCACGTTCGCGGCCAACAAGTCGACCGCGCGCATCGCGGGCGAGTTCTACGTCAATGCCATCAACGTGATGCGCGGCGCCGCGAGCGTTTCGACCTACCGCGGCCTGCCCGAGCAGGAAGCGTTCGACATCGAATACTGGCTGCTCGAGGAAGCGAAGCTGCAGCGCATGCCCAAGCCCAAGGCCCTCGCCGGCCGCGTGGCGCTGATCACGGGTGGCGCGGGCGGCATCGGTCTCGCGACCGCGCGCCGGCTCATGGACGACGGCGCCTGCGTCGTGCTCTGCGACATCGATCGTGACGCGCTGAGCGCCGCCGAGACCGAGCTGCGCGAGAAATACGGCAACGACGTCATTACCAGCTCCTGGGTCGACGTCACGCGCGAAGACGCGGTGGCCGCGGGTTTCCGCGACAGCGCCTGGAAGTTCGGCGGCGTCGACATCTGCATTTCGAACGCCGGCATCGCGTCGGCCTCGCCCGTCGAGGACACCACGCTCGCGCTCTGGCAGCGGAACATGGACATCCTGTCCACGGGCTACTTCCTGGTCGCGCGGCAGGCCTTCCAGCTCTTCAAGTCGCAGGGCATCGGCGGCTCGATCGTGTTCATCGGTTCGAAGAACGCGCTCGCGGCCTCGCCCGGCGCCGCGGCCTACTGCACGGCCAAGGCCGCCGAGTTGCACCTGGCACGCTGTCTCGCACTCGAAGGTGCGGCGTTCGGCATCCGCGTGAACGTGGTGAACCCGGATGCGGTATTGCGCGGCTCGCGCATCTGGCAGGGCGAATGGGCGCAGCAGCGCGCCGCACAGAACAAGACCAGCGTCGACAATCTCGAGTCCGTGTACCGCGAGCGCAGCCTGCTCAAGCGCAGCGTGTATCCGGAGGACGTGGCCGAGGCCGTGGCGTTCTTCGCCTCGGAACGCGCGGCGAAATCCACGGGCAACATCGTGAACGTCGACGCCGGCAACGCCCAGGCTTTCACGCGTTAATCTTGTCGCGCCCTAAGGGGCGCGCAATTTCTTCGGGGGAGTCATGTCTTCAGCTTTCGCCGATCCGCGCGATGCGAACTTCATCGCCTCGGCCAACCAGCCGCTGGCCGCCGATCTCGCGGCAGACTATGCGAATCTCGGCGCGCAGCTCGCGCGGCGCGGTGTCGACATCGAGGCGATCACGAAGGCGGTGGCGGACTTCAAGGTGGCGATCCCGTCCTGGGGCGTCGGCACCGGCGGCACACGCTTCGGCCGATTCCCAGGACCCGGCGAACCGCGCAACGTGTTCGAGAAGCTCGAGGACTGCGGCGTCATCTTCAAGCTGACGCGCGCGACGCCCACGGTGTCGCTGCACATTCCCTGGGACAAGACCGACGACTTCCGCGCGCTGCGCGAACACGGCGCCGCGCTCGGGCTCGGCTTCGACGCGATGAATTCGAACACCTTCCAGGACCAGGTCGGCCAGCCGCTGTCGTACAAGTACGGCAGCCTCACGCACACCGATCCGGCCGTGCGCGCGCAGGCCGTGGCGCACAACATCGACTGCATCGACGCCGGCAAGGCGCTGGGCTCGAAGGCGCTCACGGTGTGGATCGGCGACGGCGCGAATTTCCCGGGCCAGTCGCATCTCGGCCGCGCTTTCGAGCATTACCTCGAATCGACCGCGTCCATCTACAAAGCGCTGCCCGATGACTGGCGGATGTTCATCGAGCACAAGATGTACGAGCCGGCGTTCTACGCCACGGTCATCCAGGACTGGGGATCGTCGCTGATGGCGGCGCAGGCGCTGGGTCCCAAGGCGTTCTGCCTCGTCGACCTCGGGCACCACGCGCCCAACGTGAACATCGAGATGATCGTCGCGCGGCTCGTGCACGCGCAGCGGCTCGGCGGATTCCACTTCAACGATTCGAAATACGGCGACGACGATCTCGACGCGGGGTCGATCGATCCGTTCCGGCTGTTCCTGGTGTTCAACGAGCTGGTCGAGGCCGAGCTCGCCAAGGCGCCCGACTTCCGCCCCGCGCACATGCTCGACCAGTCGCACAACGTGACGGATCCGATCGAAAGCCTCATGACCAGCGCGATCGAGCTGCAGCGCGCCTACGCGCAGGCGCTGATCGTGGACCGCAAGGCGCTGCACGAATACCGCATGGCGAACGATGTGCTGATGGCGGCGCAGACGCTCAAGCGCGGCTTCACCACGGACGTCACACCCATCCTCGCCCAGGCGCGCGCCGCGAGCGGCGGCGCGATCGATCCGGTCGGCGCGTATCGCAAGAGCGGCTACCGCACTCATTGCGCGCAGGCACGCCCGGGCAAACAAAGTCTCGGCGGCGGTATCGTTTGAGAATGGGGGCAGCCCCCCTTTCCTAGCAAAAGGGGTCAGTCCTCCCTGCAGGTTGAGCTGGTTTCCAAACTAAGTGAGGACTGACCCCTTTTGCTAGGAAAGGGGGGCTGCCCCCATACTTCTTTATGATCAACAGCATTGCCGACCTGCGTGAGCTCGCGCGCAAACGCGTGCCGCGCGCCATCTTCGAGTACGCCGACCGCGGTTCGTACGACGAAGTCACGTTCAATCGCAATCTCGACGACCTGCGGGCGATCCAGCTGCGCCAGCGAATCATGGTCGACGTCTCTAAGCAGCAGCTCGCGACGACCATCATGGGCGAGGACTGGTCGATTCCGCTCGGCATCGGCCCGACGGGCCTAACGGGACTCTTTCACGCCAATGGAGAGATGCTGGGCGCGCGCGCCGCGCAGGCGTTCGGCGTGCCGTTCTGCCTGAGCACGTTGTCCATCGGCTCCATCGAGGACGTGCGCGGCGCGGTGCAGAAGCCGTTCTGGTTCCAGGTCTACCTGATGCGCGATCGCAGCTTCAACGTGGAGCTGCTCGACCGCGCCCGCGCCGCGAACTGCTCTGCCATCATGCTGACGGTCGACATGCCGGTGCAGGGCGTCCGCCGCCGCGACGCGAAAAACGGCCTGTCGATTCCCCCGCGGCTCACGCTGCGCAACGCGCTGGACATCGCGACGAAGCCCTCCTGGGCGTTCAAGGTGCTCATGGGCAAGCGCCGCACCTTCGGCAATCTCGAGGGCCGCATGACCGAAGGCGCCGGCCTCAAGACGCTGGCCGAACGCATCGCCCAGCAATTCGATCCGACGGTGACCTGGAAGGATCTCGAATGGTTGCGCCAGCAATGGCCCCACAAGATCATCATCAAGGGCATCCTCGACCCCGAGGATGCACGGCTCGCCTGCGAACACGGCGCGGACGCGATCGTGGTCTCCAACCACGGCGGCCGACAGCTCGACGGGGCGCGTTCGACGATCTCCGCGCTGCCCGGCGTGGTCGACGCGGTCGCGGGCCGCTGCGAGGTGCTGTTCGACGGCGGCGTGCGGACCGGGCAGGACGTGCTCAAGGCGCTCGCGCTCGGGGCCAAGGGCTGCCTCATCGGCAAGGCGTTCCTGTACGCGCTCGCGGCGCGCGGCGAGGCGGGCGTGGCGCTCGCGCTCGACATCATCCGCAAGGAACTCGCCGTTAGCCTGGCGCTCACCGGCGCGAACGACGTCCGCAAGGTGACGCGCGACATCCTGGTGAGTAGCTAGGGCCCGTTCAGGCTGGCGCGGGACCGATCGGGCCGACGGCGCATTTCAACAGCAGGTAGAGAGTGAAGCGCCGCCGACGAAGGGGTG
>JAEZCN010000134.1 GCA_023433515.1 Pseudomonadota bacterium | reverse complement strand
CTCGCGGACGTCGCGGCCGCGCCGCTCGCCGACCGACCCGGCATGTTGCTGAGGTTGCTGGGTGAATCATTGACGCGTGCGCACCGGTTGCCGGCGTCCGAAGGTCTCACCGCGACCGCGATCGCGCGGCGCGCCGAGCTCGACGAGACCGCCGACCGCGCCGGTCTCGAACGCGTCGCATCGGTCGCCGAGCAGGTGCGCTACGCGCCGCAGGCTCCGGGTAGTTCGGTACTCGAGGACGCGGTGAAACTCGCGCAGGAACTGCTCGCGAAATTCGGGCGCCTGCCGGTGAAACGCTGATGCGCGAACGCGGCATCACGTTGCTGCTCGCACTCGCGGCGCTGGCCGCGTTCTATGGAATGTGGCTGCGGCCGACGCCATCGCTGGATCCGGATGCGGACACCGCGCGGCCCACCACGGCCGAGCGCCGCGGCAATGGCTACGCGGCGTTGTTCGAGTGGCTGTCGCGATCCGGCATCGCGGCCCGTTCGTATCGCGATCGTTACACGGCGCTCGCCGAACTTTCGATCGCGCCGCGCGGCAACCTGCTCATCCTTTCGTTGCCGGGGCTCGAGATGTTCCGCAACGACGAGTTCGGCGCGCTCGACGCCTGGGTTCGCCGCGGCAACACCTTGCTGATCTGCGCGGCGCTCGTCGACCAGCCAGGTTGGGGCGCCGGGCGCACTTCGAGCACGGTGGTCGAGATCGAGTCGCTCACCGGCGTCGAGTTCGAAACGCTCGCCGCGCGCGCCCAGCGGCTCGACCGCACGCCGCTTTCGCAGCGCGTCGCCGAGCAGGATGCCCGCGATGCCAAAGGCGAGGACGAGGACGCGTCGGATCGCATCGAGTCGCTGCTCGGTGGTGACCGTCGAATCCTCGACGAGCCCGAGACGATCGAACTACTGCCCACCGGCCCGCATTCGCTGTTGCGCGGAGTGCGCCGGCTCGCGCTCGAAACCGATTACAAGGCGGAGGAATGGTCGTTGCGCATGCCCTACGACAGTTTCCTGATCACGCTGGCGCGCGCGCCGAACGGCGAAGGCGCGATCTTCGAACAGCGCCTGGGCGCGGGACGCATCCTGCTGTCCGCCGGCGGATCGCTGTTCACCAACCGTGCGCTCGGCAGCGACGACAATGCGCGGCTGTTAGGCAACATCGTGGCGGCCGTGGTGTCGCCGGGCGGCACGGTGCTGTTCGACGACCTGCGCCAGGGACTTTCGGCCAACTACGACCCGGCCCGCTTCTTCAGCGACCCGCGCCTGCTGCGTACTGTCTTCATCGTGCTCGCGTTGTGGCTGGTGTGGGTGCTCGGCTCGACGCGGCTGCGCGCGCCGCTGGAGCCGGCGAACGATCCTTCCGAAGCGACGCTGGTCCGCCATGCCGGCAACTTCATCGCGCGCACGGTGGCGCCTCACCACACCGCGCGCAGCCTGTTCGACGATTTCTTCGGACAGGTCGCGCGCGTCGCGCGCGGCTCCGGGCTGCGCGCGAACGCCGAACGCGGCGAGCTGTGGCGCTGGCTCGAACGACACGCGGCGATCCTTCCGCAGGAGATGGATCAGCTCAAGGCCTGGTACGCGGACGCCTACGCGGAGCGCAAACCTCCGCTCACTTCGTTGCAGAACCTGCTCGACAAACTCGCGAGAAAAATCAAGACATGAACTCATTAGTCGCCACTTTCGAACAATCCGTGCAGCGCGAGCTCGCGCGCGTCATCGTCGGGGCCGAAGACGTGGTCCGGGCGCTGTCGATCGCCCTGATCGCGCGCGGCCACGTGCTCGTGCAGGGACCGCCGGGACTCGGCAAGACCCTGCTCGCCAAAACGCTCGCGCGCGTGCTGGGCGGGGAATTCCGCCGCGTGCAGGGCACCGCGGACCTGATGCCGAGCGACATCATCGGCACCCACGTATTCGACTCGGCGAAGAACGAGTTCGTCTTCCGGCGCGGGCCGTTGTTCGCGGACGTGCTGCTGGTGGACGAGATCAATCGCACCGGACCCAAGACGCAGTCGGCGCTGCTCGAGGCGATGGAAGAGCGGCACGTATCGTCGGAGCGGGACACGTTCGAGCTGCCCGAGGACTTTCTCGTGCTCGCGACTCAGAACCCGCGCGAGTTCGAGGGCACCTATCCACTGCCCGAATCGCAGCTCGACCGGTTCATGCTGCGCGTCGACATGACCTACCCGGAGCGCGCCGCGGAAGCCGAGATCCTGCGCCGATACGGCACCGAGCTCGAGGCGCGCGAGGCGATTCCCGCCGATCTCGGCACACTCGATACCAACCTGCTGCACCAGGCGCGCGCCGCCGCGAGCGCGCTGCACGTGTCCGAGGCGCTGTCCAACTACGTGCTCGATCTCGCGCAGGCCACGCGCACACATCCGCGCGTGGCGCTCGGATTGTCGACGCGCGGCGCGCTCGCGCTGATTCGCGCGGCGCGCGTGCACGCGGGACTGCGCAACGGCGATTTCGTCGCGCCCGACGACGTGCAGGCCGTCGCTCGCTGGGTGCTCGCGCATCGCCTGGTGCTCAAGGCCGAGGCCGCGCTCGAGGGCGAGACCGATCTCGGCATCGTCGGCGCCATCCTCGACGCCACGCCCGTCCCGAGGTAGCCAGGTGCACTTCGCGCTGCGCGGATACCTGTTCGTCGCGCTGACCGCGCTGCTCGCGATCGCGGGCACGTGGTCGGACGAGCCGGCATTCGCGGACGCCTGGCTGTTGCCCGCGTTCCTGTTGCTCGCGGGTCTCGCGATCGAGGCCTGGTACGCGCGCGGTACGCGCGTCGATCTGCGCATTCGGTACGACTCGAGCCTGCGGCTTGGTCGCCGGGTGCAGGGCGCATTCGCGTTTCATCACAATCGCGCACGGGAACTGGAAGTGCAGTACGCCCGCGTGCTGCCGCCGGCGCTCGCGCAATCCGTCGACGTGCGGCAGGTGAAGGTGCCGCCGGCCGGGGAATTGCGCGATCCGTGCGAGCTGCAGCCGACGAGGCTCGGCGCCGGCCGTTTCACCGGCGTGCCGGCAAGATTGTTAGGCCGGTTCTCGCTCGCGTGGTGGACTCGTCCACTCGGTCTCGATGCGCCGTTCACGGTCGGACCCGACAGCCTGGCGCGCGGCGGGCGCGCCGTGCCGGGCGAGTCGGCCGGAGAGACGCCGCGGCGCCTGCCGGGCTCGGGAGTCGAGCTGCTGCAGTTGCGCGACTACGTTTCCGGCGACGCGTTGTCGCGCATCGACTGGAAGGCGACGGCGCGTCGCGGCACGTTGATCTCGCGCGAATACAGCGAGGCGCAGCATCTCGAAATCCTGATCGTCATCGACGCGGGCCGTGCGAGCCGCGTGCGCGCCGGCGCACTGGACCGCCTGGGGCTGTACGCGAACGTCGCCGCGCGCCTCGCGCGGCACGCGGTTTCGGCCGAGGACCGCGTCGGTGTGCTCGTGTATGCCGACCGCATCATGGGCGCGTGCCTGCCGGATCGCGGCGTGCGCGCCGCGACGCGCTTGCATCGCACGCTCGAAACCCTCGTGACCGATCGCGGCGAATCGGACCCGTTGATCGCGGCGATGCACGTGCGGCGGATGATGCGGCACCGCGGCCTCGTCGTCTGGCTCACGGATCTCGCCGAGCCCGAGCGCAACGACCGGTTGATGCATGCGATGAAGGCGCTCGTGCCGCGTCACCAGCCCATCGTGGCCGCGCCGCACGCCGCGGAGATTTCCGAACTCGCGCAAGCCGAGGCGCGCGACTGGCGCGATCCGGCCATCGCGCTCGCGGCGCGCGAGCACCGCGATCGTGCGCAATTGCAGGTCGCCACGTTGCGGCGCCAGGGAGTGCTCGTGCTCGACGAGCCGGACGACAAGCTCGACACGGCGGTCATCGACGCCTATCTGCAACTGCGCCGCCGGAAGAAGGTCTAGGACCCGTTCACGAGTCCTAGATCGGGACCGGCGGCCCGCCGCGACTGCGTCCGAACACGTAGCCGCGCAGCAGCGACACCATGAAGAGCCAGTAACCCACGCCGATCGTGACGCGCGCCCAGCGCGGGATCTCCGGGTCCGGCGAGATGTATCCCTCGATGAATCCGCAGACGAACAGGAGCAGGGTCACCACGACGAGCACTCGCAGGCCGGACGCGGCCGCCGCGCGGAACGCCTCGCTGCGCGTGCGCTTGCCGGGGCGGATCAGCGCTTCGCCCAGGTAAGCCCCGGCGGCGCCGGCGATGCAGATGCACGACAACTCGACGCAGCCGTGCGCGACGACGAAGTCGAACAGGCGGCCGGCGAGTCCGTGTTGTCCCGTGAACGCGAAGATGGCCCCGAGCGAAATGCCGTTGAGACCGATCAGGTAGAAAGTCCCGAGTCCGAACACCACGCCCGAACAGAACGCGAAGAACGACACGATGACGTTGTTGGTCAGGATGGAGACCGACAGGACGGCCGAGGGTGTCACGTTGAGCAGGCCATCGGTCCACAACTCGCCGCGTTCCACCGTGGCGATGAGTTTCGGATCCGCGAACATCTCGATCAGGTCGGGATACGTGTACACCAGCCAGAATCCCGTGACGATGGCGACGATGAACAGCAGTGTCACCGCGAGCAGGTGAATGCGCATGGCGCCGATCGCGTCGGGCACCTGGTCGCGCATGAGCGAAAGCAGCACGTCCGGCACGCGTCGCGCGGGACGGTGGATCGCGTCGTGCAGGTCGCCATACACCGCTTCGAGATATTCGCTTCCCGGGGCGGGCGACGCGGGCGACGACGCCGCGAACCGCGCGTTGCCGAGTTCGTGAGCGGCGCGCCGGTAGTCGTCGACGACTGCGAGCGCATCGCTCACGGATGCGTCTTCCTTGCGCAGGTGCGCGGCGCGCAGCCGCGCATCGGTCCAGGCTTTCATCTCGGCGCCGCCGAGGCCGAGTTTTTCGAGGAATGGCGCGCGCTCGACGGTGAGCACGGTGCCGGCCGCCAGGTCGCCGAGTCGCTGGTGGCGTTTGCCGAAGATCACGAACAGCAGGCCGACGACGTAGAACACCGGCATCGAGTCGACGATGCGGAACACGTTGCGCGTGATGAGCGCGCCCACGGTCGGCACCACGCCTTCGGGCGTGAGCACGCGCAAGCCGGTCATGCGTTTGCCCGGCGTGCGGCCCGCGAGGAGCGGCTCGAGCACCAGGTGGTAGAGAAAGTAGATAGCCGTCGCCGGCGTGGCGGCGAGCAGGTACCACAACGTCTGGTCGTCCGGCCGGACGTCCATGTCGATGTCACCCGTGATGAGCCACGACGCGAGCAGCAGATAGACGAGCGCGACGCCGCCGCGGATCAGCCAGTCGAGGACGAACGCGATGGAGCGCGCGCCCGGCCCGGCGATCACGAGGCGCGCATCGACGCCGGTGGCGCTCGGCACCGCAAGTGCCGGAGGGGCGGCCAGCCCCTGGTCGGAAAGGCCCGGGTCCGCGAGCGTCTGGCCCGCGGCCGGCGCGCTCACGCGGCGCCTCGCTGCTCTTCCTCGGCGAGCTGTTCGGCCTGGTGCTCGTGCTGCAGGGCGTCGAGCAGTTCGTCGATCTTGCCCTGCATGATGTCGCCGAGCTTGTAGAGCGTGAGATTGATGCGGTGGTCCGTCACGCGGCCTTGCGGAAAGTTGTACGTGCGGATGCGCTCCGAGCGGTCGCCCGTGCCCACCTGCAACTTGCGGTTCTGCGCGATTTCGCTGGCCTGTTTTTCCTGCTCCGCCGCGAGTAGTTTGGCCTTCATCAACGCCATGGCGCGCGAGCGGTTCTTGTGCTGCGAACGCTCGTCCTGGCACTCGACGACGATGCCCGAGGGCAGGTGAGTGATGCGGATCGCCGATTCGGTCTTGTTGACGTGCTGGCCGCCCGCTCCGGACGCACGATATGTATCGACGCGCAGCTCCGCCGGGTTGAGATCGGACGCTTCCACTTCGTCTGCCTCGGGCAGGATCGCCACCGTGACCGCGGAGGTATGGATGCGCCCCTGTGCTTCCGTCGCCGGCACGCGCTGCACGCGGTGCACGCCGGACTCGAACTTGAAACGCGCGAAGGCACCGTTGCCCGCGATCCGGCTGATCACCTCGCGGTAGCCGCCGTGTTCTCCCGGATTTTCCGAGAGGATCTCGACCGAGAACCCGTTGTTCTCGGCATGACGCGCGTACATGCGGAACAGATCGCCCGCGAAGATCGCGGCCTCGTCGCCACCGGTGCCCGCACGTACTTCGAGATAGATGTTCTTGTCGTCGCGCGGGTCGCGCGGGATCAGCAGAAGCTTCAGGGCTTCTTCCGCGGCCGCGATCTCGGGCATCAGGCGCGCGACTTCCTCGGCGCCCATGGCGCGCATTTCGGGGTCGCGATCCTCCTGCATGTCCCGCGCCGCGTTCAATTCGCGTTCGAGCGACAGGAACGCGCCGAACTTCTGCGCGACGGGAGTAAGGCGGGCGTATTCCACCGAGAGATCGCGGAATTCCCGTTGTCGGC
Organism: Pseudomonadota bacterium; assembly: GCA_023433515.1. GTDB lineage: Bacteria > Pseudomonadota > Gammaproteobacteria > Steroidobacterales > Steroidobacteraceae > CADEED01. Next base: position 4,750 of record JAEZCN010000134.1, on the reverse strand, counting down.
CGATGACGGCAGGGTCGGCGAGTGATCGGCCGACTTCTTCATAGCGGTCGACCATCTTCTCGAGCCGCGTGCGGATACTGTCTTTCACAGAACCATTGTAAGGGGCCGGGGTCCAGTTATAGTGCCCTCCATGCCACGAAAATCCTTGCTCGTAGCCATTTTTTACCTGGCCATCGCCGCATGGCTGCCGGGTTCCGCCGGCGCGCTGTCCACCACCAAGACCGACGACGCGGCGCTGATGCTCGCCGACATGGCGCTGTCGCGCGGCGACTGCCGCGGCGGCACGGACCGTTACCTCAAGGCGGCGATGGGCACGAGCGATGCGACCATCGCCGAACGCGCCACGAAGGTCGCGGCCGATTGCCAGCAGGTCGAAGCGACGCTGCGCGCCGCGAAGCGCTGGCAGAAGCTCGAGCCGCAGAGCGTCGACGCGGTCGCGGCGCTGGCCGTCGCGGCCGCGCGGCTCTACCAGGAGGAAGAGACGAGCGCGGCGATCCTGCGCACGCGCGAGCTCGGCGGCGAACAGGCTTTGATCAAGCTCATCCCCGAGGTGAGCGACGCGGGCGGCCACGCGATCGCGCTGGAAACCCTGCGTCCGATCTTCGACGCGCCGGATGCATCGAACGACCTGCTTTCGGCCGCCGTCGACCTCTCGCTGGAATCCTTCGACTTCGCGACCGCGCGCAAGTACGCGGACCGCATGCTCGCGGCCGAACCCGCTTCCGGTTACGCGCGCGCCCAGCTCGCGCGCGTGCTCACCGCCGAGGGCGATGCCGTCTCCGCGATTGCCTACGCGAAGGAGGCCGCCGCGCTCGAACCGGATACGCAGCGCTTCGCCTATCCCGACACGTTACTGCGGCTCGACCGTCTCGAGGACGCGCGCCAGGAGCTCGAGAGCATGCGCGTCGACGAAGCGGTGCGCGACGAAGCGGATCTGCGACTCGGCAAGGTCGCGTATCAGCTCGGCGACATGGCCGAGGCCGGGCGGCGTTTCGGTAGTTTGCTGTCGTCGCAGACGGCCGCGCCCGAGGCGTTCTTCTATCTTTCGTCGATCGCCGAACGCGAGGGCCGCACGGATCTCGCGCTCGAGGGATATTCGCGCTTGGCGCAGGCCGGCGCCGGACTCATCGTGCGCGGCCGCGCCGCGCGCCTGCTGATGAAGGAGAACAAGCGCGACGAGGCATTCCGGATGCTCGACGAACACGCCGTGAAGGAACGCGCGGATTCGCTCGACGTCGAGTTCGCCAAGGCCTCGATTCTCGAGGACGCCGGCAAGCCTTCCGAGGCCGTCGCGCTGCTGCAGCTCGCGCTCGAACGCTTCCCGCGTCATCCCGGGCTGCGCTACCAGATCGCGCTCGTGCAGGACAAGGCGGGCATGAACAAGGAATCCGTGCGCGGTCTCGAATCGCTGCTGAAGGAGCGGCCCGAGGATTCGAACCTGCTCAACGCGCTCGGCTATTCGCTGGCCGATCGCAACGAGAAGCTGCCGCGCGCCGAGACGCTGATCCGCAAGGCGCTCGAGATCTCGCCCGACAATCCGGCTTATCTCGACAGCCTGGGCTGGGTGCGATTCCGCCGCGGTGACGTTCCGGGCGCGCTCCCTTACCTCGAGCGCGCGTACCGCATTTTTCCGGATCCGGAGATCGCCTCGCACTGGGGCGAGGCGCTGTGGGTGAGTGGCAAGGAGGCCGAGGCACGCGCCTTGTGGGCGCGCTCGCTCGCGCGGTCGCCGGATTCGAAGCCGCTGCGTTCGACGATCGAGCGGCTGACCGGCACGAAGCTCGACGAAGCGCCGGAATCCGAGGCCCCGGACGCGCTGCCGCCGGCGGATGCGCCGATGCCGGAAGGCGTGGAAAAGACCTCGGTGACGACGGCGTCCGCCGGTAGCTAGAGGCGACGCCCGTGTCCCGCACGGGTCGGCGTGCCGCAGGCGCCCCAATGACGAACGCAGCGATCGGCAATGCGACCCGGATCGCGGCGTCGTTCGCGGCCGCGGCGGTGATGTTGCTCGCCGGGTGTCGCACGCTTCCCCCGCAGCCCGTGCTCGGGCCCGGCGCCGACGCGCCCTGGGCCGCGCAGCGTGCCGGTCTCGAGAAACTGGATCGCTTCGGACTCACGGGCCGCGTGGCGGTCGCGGCGAACGGCGAGGGTTTCTCCGCGAACCTTCGCTACGAACGACAACCGGAGCGCACGGATCTCGCGCTCGACGGGCCGATGGGCATCGGCGGCGTGCGCGTCGCGATCGCGGGCGAAGATTTGCGCATCGAAACCAGCTCGGGCAAACAACTCGATGGCGCGGCCGCGCGCGAGGAACTCGAGCAGCGCCTCGGATTCGAGCTGCCGCTGTCGGAAATGCGCTGGTGGTTGCTGGGCATCCCGGCTCCGGGCGATGCCCAGCTCGACGAAGACTCGGGCAGCGGCGAAATTCGCGGCTTCACGCAGAACGGCTGGCGCGTGAGCATCGATTCGCGCGCGCCGGGACTCGGATTCGCGTTGCCCCGCAGGTTGACGGCCGAACGCGCGACCGCGGAAATCCCCGCCCGCATGAAGTTGCTGGTGGAGCAATGGCGGCCGTGAACGTCGGGCGCTGGAGCGCGCCCGCCAAGCTCAATCTGATGTTGCACGTGGTGGGTCGGCGGCCCGACGGTTATCACGAGTTGCAGACCGTGTTTCAGCTGGTCGACCTGCGCGATTCCATCGATATCGCCGTCCGCGGGGATGGGGTGATCTGCCGACCCAATGGTCCGCCGGGGGTCCCGGAAAGCGAGGATCTCGTCGTCCGCGCGGCCCGGGCGCTGAAGGAGACCAGCGGTACCCCGCTGGGCGCCGATATCTCGGTCCTGAAGCGGATTCCGATGGGCGGCGGGCTTGGCGGCGGGAGCTCCGATGCCGCCACGGCCCTGGTCGCGCTGAACGAAATGTGGAGTTCCGGACTGACTTCGGCGGAGTTGGCGGCAATTGGGGGCAAGTTGGGCGCCGATGTGCCCGTTTTCATCCACGGACGCTCCGCCTGGGCCGAAGGTACCGGCGAGAAGCTCACTCCCGTCTCCCTGGGGGGCGATTCCTGGTACCTGATCGTCAATCCAGGCGTCTCCGTGCCGACCGCCGCCGTATTCCAGGCTGCTGAATTGACACGGAATTCCGCCCCCACCACAATGCGCGGCTTTTTGGAAACGGGCGGGCGGAACGATTGCGAGTCAGTCGTGCGCGCACGGTTTCCGGCGGTGGGTGAGGCACTAGACTGGCTTGCGCGGCATGCGCCGTCGCGGCTGACGGGCACCGGAGCGTGCGTGTTCGCGAAGTTCGCGCGTCCCGAGGACGCGGAGCGAATCGCGGCGCGGGTACCGGACAGCTGGCGCGCGTACGTCGCGCGCGGACTCGACGAGTCCCCGTTGCTGGCAGAGCTCGCACGCCGCGCGAAGAGTTAGGCCGTTGGGGTGTCGCCAAGTGGTAAGGCAGCGGGTTTTGATCCCGCCATTCGGAGGTTCGAATCCTTCCACCCCAGCCATGTCGGTCGGTGCCGGATTTCTCACCCGGCACCAACTAGTTGGGAGGCAGAGTGGTCGATTCGGAAACGCTGACGCTGTTCGCGGGTAACGCCAATCCGGCGCTGGCCCACGACATCGCGCGCCATCTGATGACACCCCTGGGCCGGGCGTACGTCGGGAGATTTTCCGACGGCGAAGTGAACATCGAATTGATGGAAAACGTGCGCGGGCGCGATGTGTTCATCGTGCAGCCCACGTGTCCGCCGACGAACGACCACATCATCGAACTACTGGTGATGGTGGACGCCTGTCGGCGCGCCTCCGCGGCGCGGATCACCGCGGTGGTACCGTACTTCGGTTATTCGCGCCAGGATCGCCGGCCGCGCGCCACGCGCAGCGCGATCACCGCGAAGCTGATCGCGAACATGATCCAGAGCGCGGGTGTGGATCGTCTGCTGACGATCGACCTGCACTCGGACCAGATACAGGGATTCTTCGACATCCCGGTGGACAACGTGTACGCGTCGCCGGTGTTGCTGGGCGATGCGTATCGGCAGCGCTACGAAAACCTGATCGTGGTGTCGCCGGACGTGGGTGGCGTGGTTCGCGCGCGCGCGCTGGCCAAGCGCCTCGATGACGCCGATCTCGCGATCATCGACAAGCGCCGGCCGCGACCGAACGAGTCGAAGGTTATGAACATCATCGGTGAGGTGAAGGGCAAGACCTGCGTCCTCATCGACGACATGGTGGATACCGCGGGCACGCTGTGTGCGGGCGCGCAGGCGTTGAAGGACGAGGGCGCGAAGAAGGTGGTGGCGTACATCACCCACGCGATCCTCTCCGGCAACGCGATCGAGAAAATCGCGCAGTCGGCGCTGGATGAGCTGGTGGTGACCGACACCATCCCGCTGTCGCCGGCGGCGAAGCAATGTGGCCGCATCCGGCAGTTGTCGGTCGCGGGGTTGCTGGCCGAGACGATTCGTCGCATTCGCGACGAGGACTCCGTCAGTAGCTTGTACCTCGATTAGGGGGCAGCCCCCGTTTCCTAGCAAAAGGGGTCAGTCCTCTTTTGCGTTTGATTGAATTGACGATTGAGGGCTGACCCCTTTTGCTAGGAAATGGGGGCTGCCCCCCCTGGTGGCGGCACTGGTCGCGGTGTCCGCTGTAGTTAGATGTAATTTGGAGTAATCAACATGCGTATTTCGTTCGAACTCGCCGCCGAGTTCCGCGATGGGCAGGGCAAGGGTGCGAGCCGCCGCCTG
>JAEZCN010000175.1 GCA_023433515.1 Pseudomonadota bacterium | reverse complement strand
GCTCCGCCAGACGTGCAGATCGACGCGCAGCTTGCGGACCGCGCGGAACAGGATGCTTTTCACGTTGTTGACGTTGGTTTGCTGGGCCTCGGCGATTTCGTCGAGCTTCCAGCCTTCGACGTGCTTGAGCAGAAAAATGGTGCGTTCCTTGGTAGATAGGCGCTGCAACGCGACCGAGAGGTCGCGGCCCATCGCCTCGTCGGTGTATTCCTGGTCGGGGGTTTCCGAGGGCGGCAACTCGAAGCCGTCGTCATGCAGCTCGTCCTCGGCGCGGCGCTTCCGCTTGCGCAGCAGATCGAGGGCTGCGTTTATCGCGATGCGATGGATCCAGCTATCGAGCGCCGCCTCGCCGCGGAATTCGTGCCGGCGAGCCCAGGCCTTGAGCAGCGCGTCCTGGACCGCGTCCGCCGCCAGTTCCGCATCCCGGGTGATGCGCAGGCAGGCGTTGTACCAACGCGGGCTGCGCTCGGAGAGGACGGTGTGGAAGGCGTCCGGCTCGGCCCAGGATTTGAGGAGGGTAAGCACGGGTCTTGGACGATTCGGGCGGGAAAAGGTTATGCCGATCACATGGGTGTGTCTAAGGCGTTTCCTGGTACCTCCGGAATACCCATGCCTACACCAGCGCTCCGCCAGTCACTGTCACGAATTGTGCGCGACAAAGCCCTTTCGCCTCCCCATTCAACTTAAGGAACTGTGAAAAATTTCCATTACTTCACAGCCGCCCTTTTTGATCTGATGCGCCCCCTTCGGCGCCGCCCGGCGCCCATCGTCTTGGGGGTTTTCGCATGTTCCGCACGCCTTCGCTCGTGCCCGTATTCCTTTTGTTTTCCGTATTTGGCGCGCTGACGCCGGCGCAGGCCCAGTTCGGCGACTTCGGCAAGAAGCTCAAGAACAAGCTCGAGCAGAAAGTCGAGCAGCGCGTCGATCGCAAGACCGACAAGGCCATGGAAGACGCGCTCGACCAGGTCGAGTGCGCGGCGACCGACACGCAGTGCGCCGAGCAGGCCAAGGCAGAAGGCAAGCAGGTCAAGACCGTCGACAGCCCCGCCCCGACCTCCAAGGCCGCTGCCGCTCAGCCGGCGTCGATCAAGCCCGGCCAGGGCGCCTGGGCGAACTACGACTTCAAGCCGGGCGATCGCATCATCTTCGCCGACGACTTCTCGAAGGACGAGGTCGGCGATTTTCCGCGTCGCTTCGAATTCCGCAGCGGCCAGCTCGAAATCGTCGAGTGGAACGAGGGTCGCTGGCTGCGCTCGGCGCAGGGCAAGTTCTGGATCCCGCTGCCCGAGACGCTGCCGGAGCGCTTCACGGTCGAGTTCGACCTCACGGGCAACGGCAACGCCATGGTCATCACTTTCGACGGCAAGGACGACAACCATTCCTCAGCGCGCATGGAGTTCGGCGAGTACTTCGCGCGCCTGCGCAGCGGCGAGATCGATGCGCAGGGTGACTTCGGCGCGGACGTGACGACGGGCGAGCGCGCGGTGCACGTCGCCATCTCGGTGGACGGCCAGCACGTCAAGGCGTACGTGAACGAAAAGCGCGTGTTCAACGCGCCGAACGGCAACGTCGGTCGCAGCAACAAGATCTTCATCAACATGAACGGCTGGACCTCCGAGGCGCCGCGCATGATCGCGAACGTGCGCATCGCGGCGGGCGGCAAGAAGCTGTACGACGCGCTCGCGCAGCAGGGGCGCGTCGCGACGCAGGGCGTGCTGTTCGACACGGGCAGCGACCGCATCCGGCCGGAGTCGACGCCGACGCTCAAGGAGATCGGCACGATGCTCAAGGAGCACCCGGATCTCAAGCTCGTGATCGAGGGGCACACGGATAACGTCGGCGCGGCGGCAACTAACCAGTCGCTCAGCGAGAAGCGCGCGGCGGCGGTGCGCCAGTACCTCATCAGCACGTATGGCGTGGATGAGTCGCGCCTGCAGGCCAAGGGGCTCGGCCCGAGCAAGCCTTCGGCGTCGAACGATACGCCCGAGGGGCGTCAGCAGAATCGTCGTGTCGAGCTCGTGAAGATTTGAGTTTGGAGAAGCAGATGAAGGTTTTCGAGAATCGATTCATTCGCAACGTCGTGCTGGTGCTGATGTTCGCGATGCTGGGCGCGGCGTTCGGACCGCAGGTGAATGCGGCGGGCGGTGGCGATGCGGACCTGCGCGAGCTCTCGCGCTACGTGCTGACGCTGGCCGACGTGCGCAAGTACGCCGCGGCGAACGCGAACCTCGCGAAGCACAAGAAGGCCGAGCAGGACGACGAAGAGTCCGAAGATGACGACGACTCCAATGGTAATGAGTCGCTCGACGAGATGGCGGCGCGCATCAACAAGCTACCCGAGGCCCGAGAGGCGATCGAAGCCGCGGGTCTCACCGCCCGTCAGTACGCGGTGATCACGATGGCGTTGTTCCAGGCTTCGATGGCGCAGTTCGCGGTGGAACAGGGCGCGGATCCGGCGAAGGTAGCGAAGGACGCGAGTGTGAACCCGGCGAACATCAGGTTCGTGAAAGAAAACAAGACGGAGCTCGAGAAGCTCAAGAGCCCGAGCAGCGACGACTGACGCTCATTTCTCGCGGCGCAAAGGGGCGGTGTCGACCACCGCCCCTCTCGCCAGGTCAGGGAGCCGCTCCGGGGGAAATGAGCGTCACCCTGAGTACTGTCACGTCCCAGAGCACTGCGCGCACGCCGTCCGACGTCCGGCAATACCCGACGACGTGTACTCGCCCGGACTGCGCGTGGCGATCGTTGACGGCATTCGCTTCGCAATTCCGGTGGTAGGTAGTCGGGAGGACGGGCAGCGCGTACATGCCGAAGTCCGGATGATGGATGAATCCCAGCTTTCGCTGCAGGACGAATGGCGGAACGGAGACACGCGTGTCGGCGGCACCCACGACGAATCGTTCATTGTTGAGGTCGTGCCCGTAACTGTTGAGACCGTTGGGGAGCAATCCGAGATTGACGGCCCTTGAACCGGGGCCGCTCCAGTAGAAGGCACGCCACGTTCCGTTGGAGGTATGCATCATTTTTCCGGCGACGCCGCCGAGGTAATTGATTGCGCGGGCGCCATCTTCGGGCAGACCCGGATCGAAGAATCCGGACGCCGTCCACACCACATCCCTGTTAGGCGCGGGCGCGTTGCGCCAGCGGGTCATCTGCTCGAAGTCACTGGTTCTACCTACCGCGGTGCCCGACTCGTTGATGTCATAGGCGACGTTGTCCCAGACGAAAGGCGGTGCGCGCCAACTACCCGTCGTGTGGTCCAGCAGCGTATAGCGCGTGACGCTGGTCCACTTCGCGGCTTCATAACGGCCGGCGGTGTCCGGCAAGTTGCACCAGATGCGACCTACCATGTCGCCCCAGTCGTTGATCGCGAATGCCTCGCTGCCCTTCGGTTCGTTGCACTCCAACGAATAGAAGTCGTTCAGCAGACGCGTCACTCCGCCGTACCAGTAGAAACCCTTTGGTCTTTCGGGCAGCCACGGGACCCGGTAGGTGCCGACGACCTCCCGATAATTATTGATCCCGTTGGCTTCGCTCTCCCAGATCGCGCCGGGCGAGCCCGAGATGTTCTCCATCATTCCGGCGCGGTACAGGAACGCATGACGGCGTCCTGCCGCGTCGTGCGCCCAACCCACAATGTCGCTCGAATCGTTTATGTCGAGGGCGGTGCTTTGAGCGCCGCCGAGCGTGCCGAGGTCGAAGATGGTCGCTCTCGTCACCACGTAGCGCGAAGACTGGGCCGTGGCCGTTCCGGTACACAGCGCAGCGCACAAGATTGATACGAGCGCAATGCCAACAGTCTGTTTTCGCATGGCCGATTCCCCGATGGTTTCAGAGTCGGGGCAAAAAGTTGGCCGAGCGTACCTGCGGACGAAATGGACAGCCGATGATTTCGAAGTGACTTGTCGATGATCAGGAGTTCATGAAGGCCGTCGGGGTTTTCGTGACCAGGCCTAACTGTTTCGCTTCGAGCAGCCCGATCAAGGGCTTAGCGTTTTTCTCCCACGGGCGATGTCGCGCGTGGTGTGATAGTCGTGCGCTCGGCCCCGGGGGAGGCTCCATGACGATCACTCGCCGCGACTACATCCGGATGCTCGGTGCGGTCGCGCTGGCGCCCGCCTCCCTGCAGGCTGGCTCGAAGCGGGACTGGAGCGCCGTCCAGGCCGTCCTCGATGAATTCGTCCGCGAGCGCAGCGCACCGGGTGTCTCGCTGGCCATCTGCCGTGGCGGTGCCGAGCCCGGCTATCTACATGCCGGCACGGTCGCGTTCGACTCGACGCAGGCGTTCGACGCGGACAGCATCTGCCGCGTCTACTCCATGACCAAGAATGTCACGCGGGTGGCCACGCTGCTGCTCGTCGAGGACGGCAAACTCCAGCTCGACCAGCCGGTCGCGGACTATCTTCCGGAGTTTCGCCACTTGCGGGTCATCATCGATCCGGCGAAGGGCCTCGACAGCCGGCCGGCGGAGAAGGTGATGACGGTACGGCACCTCATCACGAATTCGGCCGGCCTCGCCAACTGGACGCCGAGCTCTGACAGCGGCGACGAGTTGCACAGGCTTTATCGCGAGCGTGGCATCACGCCGGGCAACTTCGGCTCGGGCCTCAGTCGACCCGGATACGGTCCGCAGGCGACTTCGATGGAGGACATGGTGCGGCGCGTGAGCGAGCTGCCGCTCGCGCATGAGCCTGGCACGGTGCTGCACTATTCCATTGGCTTCGACGTGATGGCTCTGGTCATCGAACGCGCGACCGGGAAACCCTACGGCTCGTTCCTGCAGGAACGTCTGTGGGGACCGCTGCGCATGGACTCCACGGCTTTCCAGGTCGCGCGAAGGGACGCGGCGCGTCTAACCACCAACTATGACGCGACGGGACGCAATGTTGCACGTACATCCGACGATCCGCGGGTGCCGCCCAAGTGGGGCATCGTGGACGATCGCGCGACGAGCGTAACGCTCGAGCCGCCGCGACTCCTGGCCGGCGGCGGGAGTTTGCTCTCGACGGCGCGGGACTTCCTGCGCTACACGCGCATGCTGCAGAACGATGGTGCACTCGGGAAAACGCGCGTGATGAAGGTCGAGACGGCAAGGCTCGCCACAGGCGATATCAACCCGCCCGGCGTCGCCGATCCGCAGGATGCCGGTACGCGCGCGATGATGCGCGGCGCACCGATCATCCCGCCGGAGACAATCGGCGCGGGTGGCGCCACGGGCACGCTCTTCTGGATCGACCGGCTGCGCAATCTCGCGGCCGTCTTCATGGTGCAGGTGATGTACGGCGGGCCAGCGAACTCGCCGTTCCAGAAACGATTGTTCGCCGCGATCGATGCGGATTCGACCGCGAATCGGCCACAGGCGTGACTAACGCCCTTTCGGCCTGTGCGGAGAGTGCTTTGGAACCTTCGGCAGTCCGGTGTGTTGCGTCTTGAAGGGGCGATGTTGGCTGCCGCCGCGCTTTCCTTCATGGGCGTCGCCAGTGCCGGCCGGCTGGTAGCTCGGGATGAGCTGATGCTTGCCGTTGCCGATGAGGTCAGCGCGACCCATGCGGCGCAGCGCCTCTCGCAGCACGGGCCAGTTGTTAGGGTCGTGATAGCGAAGGAAGGCCTTGTGCAGGCGGCGCTGCTTCAGGCCCTTCGGGATGCTGACTTCTTCGCTGTCGCGCGTGACCTTGCGCAGCGGGTTCTTGAGCGTGTGATACATCGCCGTCGCGGTGGCCATCGGTGACGGCAGGAACGCCTGCACCTGGTCGGCGCGGAAACCGTTCTTCTTGAGCCACAGCGCGAGCTCGAGCATGTCTTCATCGGTCGTGCCCGGATGCGCGGCGATGAAGTACGGGATCAGGTACTGCTCCTTGCCGGCGGCCTTGCTGTACTTGTCGAAGAGTTCTTTGAATTTGTAGTACGTGCCAACGCCCGGCTTCATCATCTTGGATAGCGGACCTTCGCCGATCGCCTCGGGCGCGATCTTGAGATAGCCGCCGACGTGATGCTGGGCGAGTTCCTTGACGTACTCGGGCGACTCGATCGCGAGGTCGTAGCGAACGCCGCTCGCGATGAGGATTTTCTTCACGCCCGGCAGCGCGCGCGCCTTGCGATAGAGCTGGATCAGCGCGCCGTGATCGGTGTTGAGGTTCGGGCAGATGCCGGGATAGACGCAGCTCGGCTTGCGGCAGGCCTTCTCGATGTCGCGGCTCTTGCATGCGATGCGGTACATGTTCGCGGTCGGGCCGCCGAGATCGGAGATGACGCCGGTGAAACCGGGCACGCTGTCGCGCACCTTCTCGATCTCCTTGAGCACGGAGGCTTCGCTGCGGCTCTGGATGATGCGGCCCTCGTGCTCGGTGATGCTGCAGAACGTGCAGCCGCCGAAACATCCGCGCTGGATCGCGATCGAGAACTTGATCATCTTGTAGGCGGGGATCTCCTGGTTGCCGTAGCTCGGGTGCGGGACGCGCGCGTATGGGAGTTCGTACACGTAGTCCATGTCGCGGGTAGTTAGCGGGATCGGAGGCGGGTTGAGCCAGACGTCGGTGTCGCCGTGGCGCTGCACGAGGGCGCGGGCGTTGCCGGGGTTGGCCTCGAGGTGGAGGATGCGGCTCGCGTGCGCATAGAGCACGGGGTCGCTCGAGACCTGCTCGAAGCTCGGCATGCGGATGACGCTGCGCTCACGGTCTTCGGACTTCACGCGGCGGGCGAATTTGACGACGACTTCGCGGGGACCCGCTTCTTCGGCAGGTCTGTCCCCGTTTGCTAGGAAACGAGGAATGTCCCCATTTTTTTCCCGGATCTCGGGCTCCATCGCGTACGGATCGATAGGCGGATTCAGGGGTCCGGGGGTGTCGACGGTGGTCGAGTCGATTTCGATGAAGTCGTGAGACTTGCGTGCGAATGCCGTGCCGCGCAGGTCGGTGATCTCGGAGATCTTCGTTCCGGCCGCGAGTCGGTGCGCGATCTCGACGATCTGGCGCTCGGCGTTACCGAACACGAGGAGGTCCGCTTTCGCATCGAGCAGGATCGAGCGGCGCACTTTCTCGCTCCAGTAGTCGAAGTGCGCGATACGGCGCAACGACGCTTCGATGCCGCCGACGACGATGGGCACATCCTTGAAGGCCTCGCGCGCGCGCTGCGCGTAGACGACGACCGAGCGATCCGGACGTTTGCCGCCGATGCCGCCCGGCGTATACGCATCATCGCTGCGGATGCGCTTGTCCGAGGTATAGCGGTTCACCATCGAGTCCATGTTGCCCGCGGTGATGCCGAAGAAGAGGTTGGGCTTGCCTAACTGCTTAAACGGCTCGGCGCTGTGCCAGTCGGGTTGCGCGATGATGCCGACGCGGAAACCTTGCGCCTCGAGCAGCCGGCCCATGATCGCCATGCCGAAGCTCGGGTGATCCACGTACGCATCGCCGGTGACGATGATGACGTCGCAGGAATCCCAGCCGAGCTGCTCCATCTCCGCGCGCGACATGGGCAGGAACGGCGCGACGCCGAAGCGGGCGGCCCAGTACTTGCGATATGTGAAGAGATCCCTGGCGGCGGCTAACATCTAACAACTCCATGGCAGTCATGGAGTTAGGGCCGCGAAGCGGTCACCGCTGCCGAAACTTACGTCGGCTAACACCATTTCCTGCCGGATCAAGGCACCCCCAGGCTCGGCGAACCTACGGCTGGGGGCTGGATGGCGGGCAGTGTAGGGACCTCGACTGGAATGTCAAAAGCGCTGGCGCGGGACGCCATTACGGGTTATCTGTACCGGCACCGGACTGCTTCCGCCCTGCGAGGAAGCAACATGGAGAACGCAATGAACAAGAACAACAAGCGGTTCCCCTCGAGCCGTGTCTTCATTCTGGCGCCTTTCCTGGCGGTACTCGTGGCCTGCGGCGGCGGAGGTAGCGAGTCGACGCCTGCGACGGCTCAGCGCTCGGGCACGAATGCCGTGGTCGCGGTCTCGCCAGCGCCTGCCAATCCGAGCCCGTCCGTACAGCGGCCGGAGACCGTTCAGCAGGCGGCGCCCGTCAATCCCGAGCCAGGCTCCGCGGCCGGCAGCGACGCGACCGAAGGCGAGAAGCCCGGCGTGATTCAGGTCGGCGCCGGCATTGGCGGAGGCGGCCCCGGAAATGTCAGCGATGACGGTGACGCGGACGGCGCCAAGCCGCCCGTCGACGACAAACCAGATGATGTCGTGAAAGGCGACTCGCCTCCCGCTGACGATCCGAAAGACGCGGAGCCGGTCGCCCAACAACCGGGTGATCCCAAACTACCCGCCGACGATGTACCCGACGTCGTCGACAACACCGAGACGCAAACTCCGCCGCCGGCGGATCCGCACCCTTATGGCAACGTCGCCAAGGTTCGCGTCACGCCGTTTCCGATCGAGCTGGGCAACGTCGGTGCGACGCTGCAGCTCAGCGCGGCCGCGTACGACGCGCAGGGAATGGGCGTGCAGGACGTGCCATTCGTGTGGAGCACGAATGATCCGCTGCGCGTGGAGGTCACGGCCGATGGCCTGATCACCGCGAAGGCCGAGGGCATGGCGGAGATCACCGCACGCGCTCCGAACGGTGTGGTCGAGGTTGCCCAGGTGCAAATCAAGAATCGCAGCGTGCGCGTGACGATCGCGCCGGATGCGTGGCCCACCGAAGTCGCATACATCGGCGCCCGGCGGCAATTCACGGCGGAGGTGCGTGACGGCAACGGTCAATTGATGCCGGACGCGGTAGTCACGTGGGAGTCCTCGGATCCGCAGATTGCAGCCGTGGACGAGACGGGACTCGCGACGGCGCGGCAAAGGAGCACGACGACCGCGCGCATCATCGCGCGCGTCGATGGCGCAAGCGATGAAATCGAAGTCGACGTGCGGGGCGAAGGCAGCAACGTTCCGGGATACATGTACACCGCCTGGTTTGCTCGCACCGATCCGACGCCGATGCTCATCGTCAACGGCAGGCTCACGTTGCCGGCCAATGCGGCAGACGGGCTCGAGTTCTACGGAAACATCTCCTACATCGTCTCGAACACGCCGGTGTGGCCGCACAACACGGTTGAGAAATTCGAGTTCGAAGGCAACCGGATCGCGCTGCTGACCGACGTCGCGAACGGTCGCGGGACGCTTCGCATCTTCGATCGCGCGGCGGAGATGACGATCCTGGCGCTGGGCGACGCCATCGACTTCGACCTCGCGGGCAATCGCATCGGTCTGCTGAGCGGCAATGGTCAGTTCCGGATCAAGGAGGGAACTCATGGCGCGTGGATCGAAGTCGCTGATTCCGGCGTGACGAAATTCGTGCTCCACCGGAACCTCATCGGAATCCTGCTCGAAGACGGGTCGGTCCGCGTGAAAAACGGGATCAACGGCCCGTGGGTCGTGATGGCGGAAGGCGACGCAACCGACTTCACGCTCGCCGCAGACGATCGCGTGGTGCTGCTGCGTAACGATGGCATGTTGCGTGCGTCGGATGGCCTCAGCACGGACATGACGGACATCTCCTCGAGCGCGAGGAGCTTCAAGGCGTCGGGCAATCGCATCGCGGCGGTGCTGAACAGCGGCTCACTACGCGTGAAGGACGGCATCCACGGCCCCTGGCACGTTCTGACCACGGAGGCGCCGCGGCAGTACGAGATCAGCGGGGATCGCATCGGGGTGTTGAGCGAGGAGGGTGAATTCCGCGCAAAAGACGGCATCGCCACCAACTGGTACGTGTTCGCGGCGTCGGGGGCGCAGGCGTTCGAGTTCCAGGGCAATCGCATCGGCGTGGTGACGGCCGAGGGCCGCCTGCGCATCAAGACCGGACTCGAGGGCACGTGGACGCAGTCGGTGCCGTACGGCACGGGAATCTCCCAGTTCCGACTGATCGTCGACAACCCGGTACCGCCGAAACGCACGACTCCTGCTAGCTACTCGACTGACCAGGCACGCTGCCGGAACGCGACGGAGCTCGAGTGTTACCACGTCTCGACTTTTGCGTTCCCCGTGCCTTACTACGGATTCTTCTGTGGCGGCGGTCGTCCGGAGGGCGGCGGCGATGGGATGCGCACCGCCTTCAGGTTGGGATCGATCGACGGCCTCGACGAGATGTGCGCGCATCACGACAACATCGGTGGCTGGTACGCACGCGCCTATCCGTACGCCGTAAACCCGTGGAACGGCACGGGCTCGTGCATCGTGTACTACGGCCTGCGTCACGGCCGACTCACGCGTGACGGCGCCACCATCGCGACCGGATCTTCGTCGAGTGAAGTATGGGACGGCGCGTGGGCCGGCGCGGGCATGGCCAACCTCAAGGATGGCCTCGACAACTTCTTCATCTACACCAACGACTGCAGTGAATCCGCGCTCCAGCGGCTGGACGAGGCGATGGACGCGGAGAACGATTGAGCTACCGCAAGAGCGACGCGTCGCTTGAGCGAGTCAGGTCGGTAGTTCGTCGTACTGCGGCAAGCCGTCGCAGATCACATCCCACGGTGCCTTCGACGCCACGTGGATGTGCGCCTGGGGCGCGCGCGACGGCGGGTCGATGAGTGTGCCGTAGGTCACGTGCGCCATCGTGCCTTCTTCCACGATCGAGTAAAGCAGCGAGCCGCAGTTCTTGCAGTGCGCGTCGTGGGTCATCACGTCGCCGTAGATGCGGATCTGGCCGCGGATCACCTTCAGCTTGACGCGTTCGATGGCGCCGAAGGGCTTGAACGCGGAGCCGGTGACGCGCCGGCATCGCGAGCAATGGCATATGAGGGCGCGAATGAACTCGTCGGCGACGGTGTAGGCAACGTCGCCGCAGAGGCAGGATCCTTTGAGTAGCTTGGTCATGAAGTCTCGCGAGTCAGGTCTGTCCCCGTTTGCCAGGAAACGAGGAATGTCCCCATTTCATTTCACGACGATGCGGGTGAGGAGCGCATTGTCGTCCAGGCGCCAGACCTTGATCACGTGTGAGCCGCGCGTGAGTCCGGTGAACTTCGCCTCGAGCACGTGATTGTTGTCGATGACGGCCTGCTCCCAGGCGCGCTGTTCCGGGGTCTTGCCAGGATCCGGCGAGGGAGTCAGGCGCATGGACAGCGTCTGCATCGGCTGATCGTCGATCGACACGCCGATGCGCACGTCCACACCGCCGGACGTGTTCAGCGTGGGCGACAGGTGAAGCTGCACGGTGGCGTCGCGCGACCAACGATAGTCGAGCGCGTAGTCGACATGAACGCCATCCGCCTGCGTGGTCGCGGGCTTACCCTGAGGCAGCGCAATCACGCCGCCGCGGCCGTGGCCGAGGTGCGGGAAGGGACGCCACGTGAAGTCCTTCCAGCCACTCGCCTGTACGAAATCCATCGCATCGATCACCGTTTCTTCCGGATCGGAGGGCTTGTGCTCGAACACGATCCGCTTCGGCAGGCCGCGCGACTCCACGCGCAACACCTCGGGCATCACGTCTTTCTCCGGCTGCTGCCAGCTCGTGTAGCCGATGTGGGTCTGCGTCATCATGCCGTCCCACTTGCCGCCTTCGAGCGCGTGATAACGCGCCGCGATGGCGCGGTCGCGATTGAACGAGGCTATCGCACGATCCGCGAACTCGTTCGCGCGATCGTCGTTCGCGGCAACCAGCCGGTGGTTCCACGCGACGGAGTAGTACAGCTCGTGGAGATTCGCCATCGCGATGATCGGGTGTTCGACGAGCTGGAAGAAGGCCGAGCGCTGTTCCGCCGGCGCCTTCTCGCGCACCAGGAACATGTCGCGCTGCAGCTTGTACCAGGCGTCGGCGCGCCGGCCGAACTCGCCGCCATCGAGTTTCTTCCCAGGCGCTCCCTCACCCAGTCGGTAGCTGGAGGCGTCGAGCAGCTCCGGCTTGCGCATGGCGGATAGCTGGGCGTAACGGGTGACGAGATCGGCGATCTCCTTCGCCTGCGTCGGGCCGAAGGTCGCGCGGGCCCATGCTTCCGGGTAGCCGAGCATCGCGTCGAACGTCATGACCTCCGGATTCCAGGCCTGCGCCATGAAGAAGCTCAGCGGAAACTCCATCGGCTTGATGTCACCGACGTTCACGATCCAGAGCGCGCGGGCGCCGCGCTGGTACGAGAGATCCATCTGCTGCCAGATTTTCTCGATCTGGTTCGTGTTGAGCCACTTGTAGTTGCGCGGGCCGCCGACGTAGTCGAAGTGGTAGTAGACGCCGTAGCCGCCCTTGCGATAGAGGTCGCCCGTGGGCAGGCGCCGGACCTGGCCCCAGTTGTCGTCGGCGAACAGCAGCGTGACGTCGTCGGGGACCTTCATGCCGTGGTCGTAGTAATCCTGCACCTCTTTGTAGAGTGCCCAGATCTGGGGGGTCTGGTCGGCGGGTTTGCCGGTGACCTCGGCGACGATCCGGCGCTGGTCTGCAACTATCTTCTCGAGTAGTTGGGTCGCGGTGCCTTCGGCCATGGCTTCGTCGCCATCGCCTCTCATGCCTACCGTGACGACGGCTTCGTAACCCTTGCCGTCGCCTTTCGACATCATCCGCTCGATGCCACCGCGCCAGAACTTGCGCAGGTTTTCGCCATTGGTCGTGTAGTTCCACTTGCCGCCGGTGACGCCCTGCTCCTTGTTGCGATGCCATTCGGCGTGGGCACGCGTCATCGGCTCGTGGTGGGACGTGCCCATCACGACGCCCATCGCATCGGCCAGGATCATGTTCTGCGGATCGTCGTCGTTGAACGCGCGCGGCTGCCACATCGCGGGCCAGAGGTAGTTGCCCTTCAGGCGCAGCAGCAGCTCGAACACGTGCGCGTAGAGCTTGTGGTTGGCGCCGCCGAACCGCTTCTGCGCCCAGGTCGTGAACGCGGGCGCTTCGTCGTTGATGAAGAAGCCGCGGTAGCGGACCTTGGGCTGGTCGCGGCGCGCCCCCGCGGTGAGATGCACGTTGGCCTGGCGCATGACGGGCACGTCGGCGAACCAGTGCCAGGGCGAGACGCCTATCTTCCCGGAGATGTCGTAGAGGCCGAAGACCACGCCGCGGCGATCGGCGCCGGAGATCACGAGCGCGCGCGGCACGTTCGGAAACGGCTGCTCGACGACGATCTGGCGGAACGCTTCCCAATGGCCGGGCAGATCCGCGACGTCGATTTTGCCGGCACGGGCCAGATCGTCGATCACCTTGCTCTCGCCGACGACGCCGGCGATGACGAGCGGGCCCTGCGCGGCCGCGATGTCGGTCACCTTCGTCGCGGCCCTGCCGCTGACGCGCTCGAGGTCGGCCGCGAAGCTATTGGCCGCGAGTTGCACCGCGGAGTTCGACGATTCGTCCACGAACACGGCCGCGGGCTGGCCGTTCGAGATCAGCGCGAAACTGCCCGAAGTGGCGTTTGTGCAGACCGAGACGGGATCAGTGCACGCGAAAGCAGGGGGGGTGGAAACGAGGAATAGGGCGAGCGCGAGGCGGGCCGCTAGTTTCATCAACAGCTCTCCGGTCAGCGAGGCATCGAGAGCGCGCGACCATATCACGAGCGGGATGAACGGGGCCCGAACCGGGACAGGGGACAGACTTATGTCTGTCCCCTCGGGAGGTCTGTCCCCTTTTGCTAGGAAACGAGGAATGTCCCCATTCTTGCGAGCCAGTCGGCGAAGGGTGCGTAGATGTCGCTGCGGGCAAGCCAGATTCGAAAGGGCCAGGAAGCAAGCAATACGATCCCGCCCCACGCGAACACTGGATGCACCAGGTGGTTACGCCGCCAGTCGTAGGCGAGACACCAGGCGATCAGGCACAACACCGCTGCCGGTTGAATCAAGGCCCCAAACGGCCCGACTCCCACCAGGCCCGCCAACCTTCCCACCGCGGGGCCGATGATCGAAATCATCGCCAGCACCATCAGCCGCTTGTGGTACTCGGGCTTGCGGCGGAAACGCAGCGCGAGCGCGAAGAGCACCGAGAACAGGACCGTGGTCGTAAGGGGAACGGTGGTGAATTGGGCGTTCGTCAGTCCACTGGCACGCAGTCCGGGCTGCGGGGCGTTTGCCACCGCGGTGAGCACGCCGACGATCACCATGGCGACAGCGAGCCCTGCGCCGGCAACGCCTAGCTTCATGTGCAGATCGACTCGCCGGGCGGTAACCAGGCGCGTCTGCACGATGAACAGCGCGAGCCAGGCCGTCGAGACGAGGCCGTGCAGGTGCACCAGCAGCGTCAGGGGTGGCAAGTCGTAAAGGACGCGCAGATAGTAAGTCCGCGAAAACCCGGCGAAAACGAGCGCGGCGAACAACACGGCGAAGTGCGAGTAGAAACGTGGACGGATGACGGTGGACATGATCGGACTCCCAGCGTTGGCTGGGTGCGAACATCCCTCCGCCGGAACCGGTTAAGCCATGAACGGGCCCTTGGTTTGGCCTTACTTCTTCCTTATCCACCGGTATTCTTGCTGTCGCGTGGCAGCGGAAACGGAAATCCAATTCGATGGCTGGACGGTCAACCGCGTCTCCGGCGAGTTGCGCCGCGACGACCGCGCTTCCCGACTCCAGCAGCAACCCTTACGCATCCTCATCGAGCTCTACGACCATGCCGGCGAGATCGTCACACGCGAACAACTCGTGAAGGCGTTGTGGCCGCAGGGCGTCGTCGATTTCGACAACGGACTGAATGTCGCGGTGCGCAAGCTGCGCGTGGCGCTCGACGACGTGGGCGATGCGCCGAAATACATCGAAACGCTGCCCCGAGTGGGATACCGGTTCATCGCAATGCCAGGCAACGAGGCAGCGGTTCCACCCGCGCCGACTCGCGGCCTGTCGCGAAGGATTCGCACCGCGCTGATCGGATGTCTGCTGATCTTCGCGATCAGCGCGTTCGCCTGGTGGGCTTGGAGCACCGCTCCGCAAGCGAATCCCGCGCGGGCGCATTCGGGATCCTCCAGGCACGAGCCCAGCGAACGGGCGCGCGAGTTCTATCTGGAAGGATTGCGCAATCGTTCGCGGCGCGACATCGACCCCTCGCAGATCGCGCTCGACAGCTTCATGAACGCCGTGCGGGAAGACCCCAACTTCCCTGATGCCTGGGCGGCCATCGCCGACTTGCAGGCCGCGTCGGTGATCCGTCAGAGGACCACCTGGACAGAGGCGCATCCGGTAGCGCTCGAGGCGGCAAAACGCGCCATCGA
Organism: Pseudomonadota bacterium; assembly: GCA_023433515.1. Classification (GTDB taxonomy): domain Bacteria; phylum Pseudomonadota; class Gammaproteobacteria; order Steroidobacterales; family Steroidobacteraceae; genus CADEED01. Next base: position 26,245 of record JAEZCN010000175.1, on the reverse strand, counting down.
ACTGGACGAGGCGAATCCGCACGGGCACGTCGCGCTCGCGATGGTCCTGATGGATCTCGAGTGGGACTTCACAGGCGCGCAGCGCGAACTGGAGCGCGCACGCGAGCTCAATCCGGAGGTGGCGCGAATCTGGCACCACTATGGAATGTGGCACGCACGCCAGGGTCACGTCGACGAAGGGCTCCGGGACCTTCGCAAGGCGCGCGAGCTCGAGCCGATGCTGCTGCTGTTCCAGTCCAACTACGCGCTGATCCTCTACAACGCGCGACGCTACGACGAGGTGATCGCATTCCTCACTCCGGTGGTGGAAGCGAATCCGAATTTCGTGCATGCACGCAGCGTCCTCGCGAACGCCATGATCGCGACCGGCGATCTCGCCGGCGCGGAGAAACAACTGAAGCTTCGACCCAGCAACGACCTGTTCCAGGCGGAAGCCGGCTTCCTGGCGGCCAAACAGGGGAATCGCGACGCCGCATTGTCGGAGATCGCGCGCCTGGAGCAGTTGGCCAGCAAGGGATTCGGCACCGGTTACGCGATCGCGGTCATCCACGCGGCGCTCGGCGACCTCGACCGTGGGTGCGAATACCTCGCGCGCGGGGTCGATGACCGCTCGATGATGCTGGTCTGGATGAGGCTCGATCCGCACCTGGATCCGCTTCGCGGCAGGCAGTGTTTCGCGGATGTCGAGAGGCGGGTGTACGCGAAGTCCGGGGGCCGGGGACAGAACTGAGGTCTGTCCCCTTTTGCCAGGAAACGGGGAATGTCCCCATTTTTCACAGGGAGGTGAAGGGTGAAAAAGTGGTTAGTCGGGGCGGCGCTTGGCGCGGTCGTTGTGGCGGGGTTGGCGTACTGGAAGTTCGGGAGCACGACGCTCACGCCGGAGGAACTTGCGCAACTACCGCAGCCGGAACAGAACCTCATCGTCTACGACGCGTTCCTGCAGAACCTCGAGCTCTATTACTTCGATCGCAAGTCGCTGCACTCCGACGCGTGGATGGCGCGATTCAAGGAATTTCGCGACAAGGCGGCGGCTGCGCCGTCGAGCCTGGCGCTGTATACGGATGTGTTCTTCCAACTCAGCCAGACCTTTCCGCACTCGCACGTGGCCGTGATGCCACCCAGCTACGGCGAGTCGTTTTTGCCGCCGCCGGCCAAACCCGGTGCTGAATCCGCTTCGAGGCGACCGGTGGATTCCGTGGACGTCGAGACCCGCGCAGCACTGTGGAAGTCAGGACCGGGATTCGATTTCGTGGAACTGCGCCGCGCGGGCGGCAGGTGGTATGTCGTGGGCGACGTCATTCCGGGGAGTCCTGCGGAACGCGCAGGAATCGAGCCCGGCTGGGGACTATCCGCGTCAACTCAGTCCTCCGATGCGGCGGGCGTGCACTTCAAGGGTGAGTTCCTCAAGTTCACGCAGGAGCAAGCATTCCGACGCGACCGTTCGGACACTATTGAAGCACCCGAGCGCACGACCATCGCCTACGACCTCGAGGTGTTGCCGGCGCGCGCGCCGTTCGCGACGTCACGACTCGACGGCGGCGTCACCTACTTGCGCTTCGATGCATTCACGGACAGTGCGATCGTGGACCAGGCAATCGCAGCGATCGACGCAGCGGGCCCCGAGGGACTCATCGTCGACCTGCGGCGAAATCGGGGCGGCCTGGCGGCCGAGATGCGGCGCTTCGCGGGTCGCCTGCTCGGACCGGATGCGTATCTCGGAGCGGATCGCAAATGGATTGGCCTCGTCCACAACCACACCGACTCAAAATCTCATGGCTACGTTGGGCCCGTGGTGGTGCTGGTCGGCCCATCTACCGGCAGCGCCGCGGAAGTGCTCGCGGCCGCGGTGCAGGACAACGAACGCGGACTCCTGATCGGTCGGCCGACGAATGGCTCGGTGCTCACTTCATACACCCTGCCATTGCCTGACGGCGGTGCGGTGCTGGTGCCTGCAATGGAATTCGTTCGCGCGGATGAGCGCAGCATCGAGGGCGTGGGTGTGACACCCGACATCTTGCTGATGCCGACGCTCGATGACGTGCGCGCGGGACGTGATCCGTTGATCGGGCGCGCGCTGGTCGAGGTCGGGAGAGCGGGCGAAAAGATGCGAACCTGAATCAGCCGTCACCAAATGAAAAAGGGACGGACTGAAGTCCGCCCCCTTTCATCGCGTGAGGTCTGTCCCCGTTTGCTAGGAAACGAGGAATGTCCCCATTACTCTCCAACCCATTACTTCGGGGCTTCCAGGCCTGAAACGTACTGCGCCCCCTCGAGCACCTGGTGCGTCGAGCCTTCGAAATCCTTGCCGGCCGGTTCGTAGCGGCCGCCGAGGCACTGGCTCAGGAATCCTTCGGCGATCGCGTAGAACGACGTGCGGTTCATCGGACGCGCGAAGCCGTGGCCTTCGTCCGGGTACAACACGTAGGTCACCGGGATGTTCTTCTCTTTCATCGCCTTCACGATCTGGTCCGACTCCGCCTGCTTCACGCGCGGGTCGTTCGCGCCCTGCGCGATCAGCAGCGGCTTCTTGATCTTCTCGACGTGCGTGAGCGGTGAGCGCTCGTGCAGCAGCGCCTTGCCCTCTTCCGTGCGCGGGTCGCCGACGCGCGAGGCGAACTCTTCATAGAACGCCTTCCAGTACGGAGGGATCGACGAGAGCAGCGTGTCGAGATTCGACGGGCCGACGATGTCGACGCCGCACGCGAACGTGTCGGGCGTGAAAGTCAGGCCGACGAGCGTCGCGTAGCCGCCGTACGAACCGCCGTAGATAGCCACCTTGTCCGCGGTCGTGACCTTCCGGTTCACGGCCCAATTGACGGCATCGATCAGGTCATCGTGCATCTTGCCCGCCCACTCCTTGTTGGACGCGTTCACGAATTCCTTGCCGAAGCCGGTCGAGCCGCGGTAGTTCACCGAGAGCGCGGCATAGCCTCGGTTCGCGAGCCACTGGTGTTCGTTGTCGAAGCCGTAGGTGTCGCGCGCCCACGGACCGCCGTGCACGTTGAGCACGAGCGGCACCGGCGCGTCCGGAACCCCGTCGTTGTTCTTGTCCGAGCCGGGCGGCAGCGATAGATAGGACACGAGGGTCAGGCCGTCGCGCGCCTTGATCTCCACGGCCTGCATCGGCACGAGCGGCGAGCTGGCGAGCGCCGGACGCTGGTCGAAGAGTTTCGTCACGGTGCCGGCCTGTCGGTCGTACAGCCAGGTGGACGCCGGCTTGGTCGCCTCGTCCACCGCGATCGTCCAGATCGAATCGTCGAGCGTGCGGTTCGCGACCCTGAAGCCTTCGCCGAGCTCCTTCGTCAGAAACTCGACGTCCTTCTGCACCGCCGGATCCAGGACGACGATCTCGGGCTTGAGGTAGTCGACGATGAATCCCTGCACCTGGAGGGTCTTCGGATGCAGCCAGATCTGCTCGACGTCCGCCTTTTCGCTCGAGCCGACCAGCGCCGCCTTGCCGGTTTCGAGATCGACGCGCTCGAGCGCGGCCTTGTCGCGCCCGACGGAGGTCTGCACCAGCGCGGTCTTGCCACTCTCATCCACGGCGATCACGCCGGAGGTGATCGTGTCCGTCGCGGGAATCTTGAGCAGGCTCACCCACTTCTTGCCGACGCGACGGAAGATTTCCGAACCCTCGGCGTCATTCTTCTGCGCGAGCTTCGGCTTCATGTCGAAGTCGAGGTAGTACTGCGCGAACTCCTGGTCGTTCTTCTCGACCAGCGTGCGCTTGCCGGTGGCGATCTCGATCTCGTAGAGGTCGTGCCATTCGGGCACGCGGTCGTTGAGCGCGACGGCGACGACGCCGGGGCGCTTCCACGAAAGGTCGACGATCTCCGCGCGCACGCCCTCGAGGGGAGTCAGGTCCTTCTGCTCGCCGGTGGTCACGTCCACCGAGTAGACGCGCCAGTTCTCGTCGCCGCCCTCGTCCTGGCGAAACAACACGTGTTTGCCGTCGAACGCCCACAGGTGCTGGCGGATGCCGCGCTTCTGATCGTTCGTGATGGGCTTCGCCTCATCGAGCTTGCCGCGCTTGGCCACCCAGACGTTGAGCACGCCGTCGCGCGGCGCGATGAACGAGATGTATTTGCCGTCCGGCGAAATGCGGCCCTGCGTCTTTTCCGGATTGCCGAACAGCGCGGAACGCGGGATCAGCGGGGCGCTCGAGACCGCGCTGGCGGCATCGACGGGCTTTTTCTCCGCGCAACCGAAAGTGCCGAAAGCGATGGCGGCCGTGAGGCCCGCGACGAGAATCTTTTTCATGTTGATTTTCCGGGCGGGCCCGGCCGAAGTTCCGATGGGCCGCATTCTATATAGAGAACCGGTCCCGGTGGCACGAACGGAGCGAATAACGCGGGGACCTGACCCGTTCTGTCGCCAAGGCGTTGCCCCGTTGGCAGGTCTATGTCAGGTTCGGCGCTCGCGCGGCACAAGACACAAGAAGAAGAGGACACGAATCCCCGCATGATCATCGGAATCGATCTGGGCACCACCAACAGCGCGGTGGGCGTGTGGCGCGACGGCCGGGCGGAGCTCATTCCGAACAGTCTCGGCTCGGTGCTCACACCCTCCGCGGTGAGCCTTGGCGACGATGGCGAATTGCTCGTCGGGCTCGCCGCGCGCGAGCGGCAGGTCAGTCATCCGCATCTGACCGCGACCGCGTTCAAGCGATACATGGGAAGCAAGCGCCTCACCAATCTCGGCAAGAAGGCATTGCTGCCGGAGGAGCTTTCGGCCCTGGTGCTGCGCAGCCTGAAGGCCGACGCGGAAACCTTCCTCGGCGAACCCGTCACGGACGCGGTGATCACCGTGCCCGCCTACTTCAACGACAAGCAGCGGCAGGCCACGCGCCGCGCGGGCCAGCTCGCGGGACTCAACGTCGAGCGTCTGCTCAACGAGCCGACCGCGGCCGCGCTCGCGTACGGCATACACCAGAAAGGCGCGGACACGCGCTTCCTCGTATTCGATCTCGGCGGCGGCACGTTCGACGTGTCGGTGCTCGAAATGTTCGAGGGCGTCATCGAGGTGCGCGCGAGCACCGGCGACAATCATCTCGGTGGCGAGGACTTCAACGAAGTGCTGATCGACAAGCTTTTCGAGAGCATCCGCGGCCGGGGCTTGGGCGCGAGCAAGAATGCCGACGAGAAGCTCTACCAGAAGGCGCGCGACCAGGCGGAGCGTTGCCGCCGCAAACTATCTACCGAGAGTTCCGCGCCGATGTCCGTGCGGATCGACGGCGCGGCGGTCGATCTCGAGGTCAGCGACGAGGAATTCACGAGCGCCGCCGAACCGCTGCTCGCGCGGATGCGCGAGCCCGTGTTGCGCGCGCTGCGTGACTCCCGCATCCCCGCGGACAGCCTCGCGGAGATCGTGCTCGTCGGCGGCGCGACGCGCATGCCCATCGTGCGGCGCGCGGTGACCAAGATGTTCGGCCGCTTTCCGGCCGCGCACGTGAACCCCGACGAGGCGGTCGCGCTCGGCGCCGCCGTGCAGGCCGGTCTCAAGGCACGCGACTCCGCGTTGAAAGAAGTGGTGCTGACCGATGTGTGCCCGTACACGCTCGGCGTGGACACCGGGGAACGCCTGCCGAACGGCGCCGTGCGCAGTGGAATCTTCGCGCCGATCATCGAGCGCAACACCGTGATCCCCGCCAGCCGCGAGCAGGCGTTTTCGGCGCTCGACGCGCTGCAGAACCTCGTCGAGTTCAAGGTCTACCAGGGCGAGTCGCCCAACTGCCGCGACAACATCGAGCTCGGAAAGATCCAGATTCCCGTTCCCAAGGGACGGGCGAACGAAGTGAGCATCCTCTGCCGCTTCACGTACGACATCAACGGCCTGCTCGAAGTGGACGTGCACATCCCTGAAACCAACGAGCGCCGGCAGCTGGTCATCATGGACAGCGAAGCGCCGATGGATGACACGAAGCTCGCGCGGCGCCGCGAGGAGCTCGCGAAGCTCAAGGTGCATCCGCGCGACCAGGACGCGAATCGCGCGGTGATGGCGCGTGCGGAGCGTTGTTACGAGGATGCGCTCGGCGACCGCCGCCAGGTCATCGCGCAGCTCATTTCGCGCTTCTCCGCCGTGATCGAGGCGCAGGATCCGCGCGCGATCGAGGCGGCGCGCGCGGAGATCACGAGCACGCTCGATTCGATCGAAGGCGAAACCTTCCTGTGAACCCGTACATCGATCCGTGGGCGGTGCTGGGCATCGAGCCGACGCACGACGCGACGCTGATCCGCCGCGCCTACGCGGCGCGACTCAAGGTCACGCACCCGGAGGACGATCCCGAAGGATTCCAGCGGTTGCGCTTTGCGTACGAATGGGCGCGCGCGTATTCGCAGCACGTTTCCGAGTCCGCGGCTCCCGAGGCGGAAGCTCCCGTGGCCGGCGCGGCGGCAAGCGTCGCGACGCCTGTGGCCGCCGCACCCGCGACCTCGATCGTTTCCGTGAGCGATGCGGAGACGATCCCGGCGGATCCTCTCTCGCGCGCAGTCGACGACTCGCTGTCCGCGCTCGCGTTCGAACTGCGGGGCCGCAAGGAATTCGACCCCGACGCGTCGGTGCGCTGTCTCGAAAGGCTGCTGAATCCCGCGCATCTGGAACGCCTCGATCTCCTGCTGCGCATCGAGCCGCAACTCGCGGCCCTGCTCGACAGTTCCGCGCCGCGTTCGAATCACCTGCTCGGGCGCGCGGCGGATCGACTCGACTGGGTGAAACGCCGGGACGAACGCACGCTCGCGCCCGAGGCACGCCGGGTCGTCGAGAGACTCGTCGACGTGCGCTTTCTCGACGAACTGCACGCCGGCAGCGCGACTTCCCGGAGCCGCGCGTGGGCACGCCTCCATCATCCAGGCCTGACCACCGAGCGGTGGTTCTCCGCCTACCTGCTCAACCTGGGCAACATTCCGGAAGTGGAACTGATCGAACGACTCGATCGCCACCATCCCGACCTGCTGAATTCGCTGGATGAGGAAAACGTCGCGTGGTGGCGGCGTTTCGTGACGCGGCCGCGCGTGTCGCCCATGGCGATGCTGCTGGGCGCGATGGTGAGCGTGTTCGCGGGTCTCGCGCTCTACGCCCACTTCGACCGGCAGGGGTCCATCGAGTGGTACATCGCAGGCGTGGCCGGCATGCTGGCGCTGTGTGGAGCGCTGCGCGTCTACGCGATCGAGTGGCCGATCATTCATCTGCAGCGCCGCTGGCCGGAGGGCCTGCCTTACAAGATCGAGACCGGATGGTTCGCCGAATACCTGACGCTGCTCGCGCTCGGCTTCTGGCTGCGCGACATGCCGTGGATCGCGTGGACGATCGCGGCGCTCGCGATCCTGACGTTCTTCTGGGCGTGTATCGCCGCCGGCCCGCTCGGGAATATCTTCGAGGAGGGAGGCGTCCGCGCATTCAATTCGCGGTTCGTGCGCGTGGCCTGGTACAACGCACCCGCCGGCCTGTGGTTCGGCGCGATCGCATGGCAAATGCAGGAGCAGCTCGGCTGGCCGCTGATCATCACCAGCGGCTGCGCACTGGCGGCGAGCGGCGTCGCCCGCGAAAAGCAGCTCCTGCTGTTTTCAAACAGCCTTTCGCCGCGAATGCAGCACGTCGTGTGTTACGCGGGTGGCGTCCTCGGATTTGTCCTCATGTATACCGTCGTCTCGATCGAGGACTCACAGCATTGGGCGCCGACACTGGTCATGGCGATCATCGCCTGCGCGCTCCTTCGACGCTGCGTGCCAGTCGATCGGAAAGCCTCGCACACCGGACTGACACTCGCGTGGTGGGGAATATTCATGGGGGCGCTGGTCCTGGCGATGCTTCCCTCGGGAAGCGGCCTGATCGAACCCGCCGAGCTGATCGAAATCGGCGCCGTCTGCCTGGGGCTCGGCATGATGCTCACGACTTTCTACTGGATCGTCCGCGACAAGTTCTCGCGCGACACTCAGGATTGAAGGCGGCTGTGGCATCCTTGCGCTCATCCCCGGTGGAACCGGGCGCCCCTCACCACCATGGAAGCTCGCCTGAATGAACCTCGCGCACGCGCGGCTCGTCGCCGCGATCCTCACCGTATTCGGAATCACGACGCCCAGCATGGCTCACAAATCGCTGCTCTACATCGCCTCCCAGAATCCGCAGAAGATGGGCATCGCCCTCGCGGAATTCGATTCCGAAACCGGCGCGTTGTCCGCGCCGCGATTGATCGCGGAGACGTCCACTCCCGCGCACTTCGAGATCACCCGGGACGGAACGCATCTCTACCTGTGCAACTCGGGCACGCCGGGTGGCGTCAGCGCCTTCGAGGTCGATCGCAAGTCCGGCGCGCTGAAGTTCCTCAACTACAAGGAATCGAAGGGGCGCGGCCCCAGCTACGTGAGCGTCGATGGAACCGGCCGCTACGTGCTCGACGCGAACTACGGCGGCGGCTACGTGGAGGTGCTTTCGCTCGCGAGGGATGGCTCGCTCGATGCGCAGACCGCATTCGTCGAGCACACGGGATCGAGCGTGCATCCGCAGCGGCAGACGAAGCCGTATGCGCACTGGTTCCGAACCGATCCGTCGAACAAGTTCGCGTTGGCGGCGGACCTCGGCACGGACGAGATCGTCGTCTACCGGTTCGACGAGACCACCGGAAAGCTCACGCTCGGCGAGGGCGCAAAAGGCAAGGTGCCGCCGGGCATGGGCCCGCGCCATATCGTGTTCCACCCCAACGGCAAGTGGGTGTACGTCATCGCGGAGATGGGCAACGAGGTGATGGCGTTCAACTGGGATGGCGGGAAGGGTTCGCTCTCGCGGTTCCAGTCGGTGAAGACGCTCGCGGAGGATTTCAGCGGGCCGAACACGGCGGCCGAGATCGCGATCCACGCCAATGGGAAATATCTCTATGCCTCGAATCGCGGCGAGGACAGCGTCGTCGTCTACGCGATCGACGAGAAGTCGGGCGAGCTGTCGTTCCGGCAACGAGTCCCGTCGCGCGGCAAGACGCCGCGTTACTTCACGTTCGACCCTTCTAACAAGTGGCTCGTCGTGAGCAACCAGGAGAGTGCCAGCGTCGTGGTCTTCTCGGTGAACCCGCGGACCGGCGAGCTCGCGCCGGCCGGCCAGCCCGTGATCGTCAACAAGCCCATGGCCGTTGTGTTTGCACCGCAATAGCGCGAGCGGGACGTCCGGGGGTGTTTGTTAGGAGCGACGGCGTCTCCGATCGGCTACGTGTCACCGGCGCGTACGGAAATCGGGACGCTGCCGCGTCTGGATGGTGATCCCGAGCCCTTAGTATCCATCCGCCGACTCACTATTCTGCGAAGATGAACGAAACCCACGATCCGGCGTTGCAGGCGGACGCGAGGCGCAATGAACTCATTTCGCTGTTTCTCGTTCGCACGGTCAACGACGTCGAGCAAATGCGGCGCAACGTGCCATCTCTCATCTCGGGCAACGATGCCGCGTGGCGGCACCTGCGCTTCTGCGCGCAGCGCATCCGCGGCACCGCGCATGGGCTGGGCCTGGGAGTATTGAGCGCCTGCGCGCGCGAACTCGAACAACTCGCCGAAGAACGCTTCGCGCGCGCCAGGATCGACGAGCAATTCCTGCTGAGCGTAACCAGCGCCATCGAGATGATGGCCATCGAGCTCAACGGGATCAGGCGATTCGAAACATCCTGAGAATCGGCTCGTACAACATCGACATGCCCTGCAACGCGCACAGCGTGGCGATCAGCGACAGCTCGATGCCGTGCCGGGCGCGCAGATCATTGATGCGGAACACGTCACCGACCATGCGGTGCGCGAAGGCGGGCGACAACCTCTTGCCGAGCGGGGCGCGATCGGACATCGGAATCGCGAGCGACTCGAGCAGCGCGCTCACGATGTTCACCGCCGTCTTGACCTGGCTACTCGCGTTGCGCCCACTGAGATAGTGCTGGGAGCGCGTCGCGATGTACTTTGCGGTGTCCGCGTCCGCGGCGCAGTGTTTCGACCAGAACGGGAGCAGCACGTCGTGGATCAGCGGTTGCAGCCGTTCGCGCTCGACTTGCGACAGCGTGGATGCCTCCAGCGAGGCGATCATCGCGGCGGAAACGGCGGCGCAGATTTCCCGGTGGCGCACGGGCGCGTCGCCCGGCGCCTGCGCGTCGTAACGCGAAAGAATCGCCACCACGTCATCGATGAATTCGCTGAGGCTCACTCCGAGTTCGCGAGCGAGCCTGCTCGCGGGAATGCCCCGTCTCTTGCCTGGCATCGACTGATCCCTGATCTCAGTACCTGCGAAGGCAGTATGCCTTTTCGCACTGCGCGGATCGAACTTCACGCCCGCGGCGCGTCCCTCGTCTGACCTCGAGCCATGCTAAGCCATGGCACGCGCGAATCGATGCGCCGCGCGAAAACATGCGGCGAATGCCTACAAACTATTTTCTGGACTCGTGTTAGCGCGCGATCAGGCGAAGGCCGGGAAGTGCTCGCGCATCATCCGGTCGCGATACGTCACGAGGTTCGGGAATCGTCGCACCTCGGTATGCAGCGGCGACTCGAACACCGGCGTGAGCGTGCCGGCGAGGAACGCGAACACGGTCGCATCCGCGCCGCAGGGTTCGGCGCCGAGGAAATGCTCGTTGTCGCCGAGGATCTGTGACAGCGATGCGACGGCGCGTGCGGCCATCGCGATCTTTTCGGCATCGGTGTGGCGGCCGAGTCCATGCGCGTGGAGCCTGCGGCGAATGTCCCGGCGCACGAAGGATTCGGCGAGTGGACGAATGAACGCCGGCGCGCGCTTGAAGAACTGCTTCGGCCCGCGCTCGAAGTTGGCGTCGTCCAGCCAGCGCCAGTGGACCATCAGCCAGTAGAAGTGATCCTCGAGCATCTTGTCGACGGCCCACGCGATGCCGCGCTCGCGCGGCGACAGCGCGCGGTCGAAGTCGATTCCGTGTTCGTTCTCGAGGTGCATGCGGATCAGCGTGGAGTCCGCGACGATCGTTCCCTCGTCGACGATGTACGGTAGTTTGCCCTTGGGCGCGCCCTTGAATCCGCGCGTGGTCGTCCGGTACGGGAGGCCGGATAACTTGAGCAGCATCTCGCCCTTCATGACGAAGGGGCTGGGGTCCGGCAATCCGAAATGCGGCCCGAAGGTGTACAGCGTGATCATCGTCAATCCTCGATCTGGACCCGTTTCAGCCGGCCGGACAGGCCGCTGCGGATGATGACCTGCGCCTTGCGCACGCCGAAATGCCGTGCCACGAGCTCGATCACCGCGGCATTCGCCTTCCCGTCGACCGGCGGCGCCTTCACGCGGGCGATCCAACTGCCGTCCGGCTGCTCGACGAGGGAGTCCTCGCGCGATCCGGGCTTCACCTTGAGCTGCAGTGTTCTCATTCAGGGCATCTCGCAGGCGCGATTATGCGGTAAACGTTGTCATTTGCCGCCCATTGCTCCAAGTCCGGGCGTCGCCGCGTCGCGGTCGGTCACACGCGGTGCGTGCGCCGCGCACGCGCACCGTGAACCGGCGTTTTTCGCTGGCACAGCGCTTGCTCCGCCCTTTCCGTGCGCGGAGAGATGCATGACGCAAGACGACATCGTGTTAGTCCAGGACAGCTGGCGGAAGGCGCTTGGGAACAAGGACTCTGTCGCGGCGACCTTCTATCCAAGACTTTTCGAGCTCGACGCGACGCTGCAGCCCCTGTTCGAGGCTGACGCGCGTGAAAACGGGCGCAAGCTGGTTCACCTCATCACGACGGTGGTGAGGGGCCTCGACAAAGTCGAATTCCTGTTACCGGCCGTGCGGGAGTTCGGACGCCGGCAATCGAAGATCGGCATCCGGGACGACCACCACAGCGCGGTCGCGACCGCGCTGCTGTGGTCGCTCGAACAAACGCTCAACGGCGAGTTCACCCCGCAAGTGAAGTCCGCGTGGATCGTCACTTACGGAGTGTTATCCCAAACCATGCGTACGTAATGGGGACATTCCCTGTTTCCTAGCAAACGGGGACAGACCTCAGTGATGCTCGCACGATCGCCCTGTTCGCAACCTGTCCCCGTTTGCTAGGAAACGAGGAATGTCCCCATTTCACACCAGGCGGGCGGCGCCGGCTTCGAGCAATGCATGCGCGGCATCGGCAAAGGTGCGCCCGAGGTCGCGGTCCATCGCAACCACGGACGCTTGCTGAAACTGTGTGCCCAGCACGACGAGGTCCGCGCCCGTCAGGAATTCGCTGAACCATGGGGGCGCGGGCCACGGATACGGCCAGTGAATGCGCAGCGCGCTGTCGCAGACATCGTCGACGAAACGCGCGACGTGCGTGGCGACGATCGCGTGTCCGGGCTCGCCGCCCGGGCGTGGGATCAGGTCGGCCAGTTCTCCCACGTTCGTCATGCGCTCGGTGAATTCCAGGATCACCGCGGCCAGGAAGGCCGGCCGGGGCGGCAGCGGCTGCGGATTCAGCGCCACCAGCGTGGCCGGATCCCCGCCGATCACCTCCCAGATCTCGGGATGTTTCTCCGCGATGACCCGCCACAGGTGCGCCCCGCCCGCGTTCCCGAGCACGGACCGCTCGAGCGCCCTGCGGATGTAGCGGTCCAGCGGCCCTGGCGCACCGCGACTCTCGTGCGGCGGATACCCGGTCGTGAGCTGGCTAACTAACGCGGCCAGCGCCCGGGCGGACAGGTACTTCTGCCGGTACAGGGTCCGTGGCTCCGGCGGCTCGGGCGCGACACTGAGGTGCGCGTTGGATTGCATGGCGGCCTCCCGTTTTCTCGAAAGGCGGGCAGATTCCACGTTCTGGTAACTTCGGGGCGATGGACGGCGGCTGATTCATGGCTGATTTGTCTATGATCCAGCACCCGGGGACGAGGCGAGCATGGAAAAGCGCTTGATCAGGTTCGACGGATGGCTGGTCGACTTCGAGTCCGGCGAGATCGCGAAGGACGGCACGACCAGTCGCCTGCAGGACCAGCCCCTGGCGGTCCTCGACGAGCTGACGCAACGGCCCGGCCAGGTCGTGACGCGCGAGCAGCTCATCGCCCGGCTCTGGCCCACCGGCGTGGTCGAATACGACACCGGCCTCAATACCGCGGTGCGCAAACTGCGCATCGCGATCGGCGACGACGCCGACATGCCGCGCTACATCGAGACGCTGCCGCGCAAGGGTTACCGCTTCATCGCGGAGCTCGAGCCCGATCGCGTCGCGGAGCCCGCGTCCCGATACGAAGCCCCCGCCGACGCCGCGAGCACGCCCACGACCGGTCGCCGCGAATCCGACCGACGTGCGCCGCTGCGTCGCCTCGCGCTCGGATTCGGCAGCGTCATCGCCGCTGTCGCGCTGGCCGTCGTTGCCTGGCGCATGCCCGGCACCTGGTTCGGCGCGGCCCCGACCGACGAAACCGCGCCGACGATCGTCGTGCTGCCGCTGGTCGACATGAGCCTCGATCAGAAAGAGCAGCCTTTGTGCGACGGCCTCACCGAGGAGCTGTCGAACTGGCTTGCGCACATTCCGACCTTGCGCGTGGTCGCGCGCACGTCCGCGTTCGCGTTCAAGGGCGAGAACAAGGACGTGCGCGAAATCGCGAAGGCGCTCGACGCGACCCACGTGCTCGAAGGCAGCCTGCGCCGCTCGGGCGAGAACCTGCGCGTGACCGTGCAGCTCATCGAGGCGAAACGCGGCGTGCACATCTGGTCCGACACTTACGCGCTGCCCATCGGTGACATCTTCCTCATCGAGGACACGGTGTCGCGTTCGGTAGCCGAAGCGCTGCACCTCCGGCTGGCTTCGGATACCGCGGAAGCCTGGGCGCAACGCCAGCCGCGCAAGATGGAAGCGTACGAGCTGTACCTTCTCGGCCGCGCGCGCGAGCGCGAGCGCACGGCCGCGGACAATCTCAAGGCCATCGAGTATTACCGCCGTGCGATCGAAGCCGATCCCGATTACGCGCTGGCGCTGGCGGGCCTCTCCGGCGCGCTGCTCAACAGCCGCTCGCTGAACAATCGCCCGCTCGAGGAGATCATCATCGAGGCCGAGCCGTTGCTCAATCGCGCGCTCGAACTCGAGCCGTCGCTCGCCGACGCGCTCGCGGTCAAGGGCTGGTTCCTGACGGACCAGATGCGCCACGACGAAGCGTTGCCGATCCTCGAGCAGTCGTTGCGCATCAATCCGAACAATGCGCGCAGTCATCGCGTCCTCGGCGACCTCTACGGGAACCGCGGCAATCCCCGCAAGGCGCTCGAACATTTCACGACCGCGGCGCGGCTCGATCCGATGGACTTCCTCTCGCAGGTGCTGCGTTGTCTCGAGCTCACCGACCTCGGTGAATACGCGGAAGCCGCGCAGGCCTGCGCGCGCGGCCGCGAGCTCGATCCGGAGAACCTGTGGGGACCGCTCGCCACGGCCTGGATCGATCGCGCGCAGGGCAACACCACCGGAGCGATCCATTGGATCGACGAGGCGCGCAAGCTATCGCCGGGCGATCCGATGCTCGCGAACCAGAAAGTGGACTTGCTGTTGTCGCTCGGCCAGGTCGATGAAGCGCGCGCCGCGGCCGCGGACGTGCCCAACGACGGCAGCTTCGACTACTTCTCGCGGGGTGGACGGCTCTTGTACGCGGAACAGGGCCCGAAGGCGCTGCGCGAATGGATCGCCGCGAATGCGCTCCAGGCCAAGGCCACCACCAGCGCCGAATTGCGCGAGCTCGCGCACCTGCAGTGGATGGCGGGCGACCCGCTCGCCGCTCGCGGCACGCTGGAACATGCGGACCGCATCCTGCCCGCGGCGCTGGTCGACCGGCTCGACGGCGGGCAAATCCGGCACGCGGCCTCCGCGGCGCTGGTCCGCGCGGGTATCGAGATCGAAACCAAGGGCGATCTCGCCCGCGCCAACAAGTTGCTCGACGACCTGGACGGGTTGCTGAACAGCTTCGAGAAGAATGGCGGCCGGCACTACGGCCTGTACTCGCTGCGCGCCGAATTGCTCGCGCTGCGCGGCAAGAAAGCCGAAGCGCAGACCGCGATCGACGAAGCCTGGAGACGTGGCTGGCGCAGCGCATGGACGCTGCGCAACGAGCCCTGGTTCGCCGGGATCGAGGTTCCTGGAACGGAATTGGACGCAAGGTCTCTTTAGGACCTGCTCACCCTAGCCGGTCGGCGGATCCGGCCCTTCGTTCCCCGGAGTCCGTTTCGTCTTCTTTTTCTTTGCCTTCGCCATGTTCGTCCTCCTCGGCAGTGAGGCCGATATTCCGGCAACGCCGCGCCTCAGGCAACCTTGCGTTTGCGCGTGAGCCGCCCGAGCAGCGCGCCGAGCCCGAAGCCCAGCAGCGCGTACAACGCGAGCGCGCCGTAGTAGATCGCGTCGGGCCGGGTGGACACCCATTCGGCGGGCAGCAGGTGTTTGCGCAGCAGGTTCCAGCTCACGACCCCGAGTGCCAGCGCCATCGCCGAGTACACGGGCCAGCGCCAGTACGCGCGTGTGTCCGCGCGCATGAGCAGCAGGCCGACGAACATCGCGGCCGCGGTGATGGCATAGGCGAGCGCGAGCTCGGCGATCTGCAGATTCATCATGTTCTTCCCCCGGCAATGCGGAATTCCGAGCCGCAACCCTGGTCGTGCCGCGGCAGCCGCGCGCAGTCGAGCAGCGTGCCGGGGATACCGCCCGGGCCGTCGTTGTCCAGGCACTGCCGTATCTCGACGAGGAACGGTTGCCCGCGCAGCTCGGGTGGTGCGTCGCGCAACGTCCGGCAATGCAGCGTGATCGTGGAACCGATGCCCGGCTCGTGGAGATCCGCGTACCCGCGAAGCGCCTCGGGCGTGGTCGATTCGCCCGCGAGAGTAGTTAGCCTGGCGCCGAGCGCGCCGTCGAGCACGCGCGCCAGGTCGATCGAGCGGCGGAAGAATTCGTCGTCGTCGAGTCCGCTGCAGCCGCCATGTTTACGCCACTCGTGCTCGTGCAGGTTCGCGGCGATGCCGGGCATCCAGTCGGCCAGTTCCACCTCGAGCGCGGGATCGAGCTCGAGCCTTTGCGTGGGGCAGTCCCGCGGATACGTGCGCGGCGCGAGATTCTCGGGCCAGAGCCCATGGATCACGAGCGGTCGCGGCGAGCCCGCGCGGCACTCCTGCATGTGCGCGCGGCCGTCCGCGCAGAATGCCGGGTGCACGGTGAGTGCGAGCAGGTAGAAATCGAATGCGGGTTTGCCCGGGGCGGCGACCTGTACGTGACCCGTCTCGATGGCCACCGGCTGGGCCGCCGGCTCGCCGGACATGCGCAATGCATACCAATACGCGACCGCGCCCACGACGAGCACCGTCGCGATCATCCATGCCCCGAGCCGTCGCGATATTTTCACGCGCGCCAGAATTGACCGGAACTGATGTCAAATCAAGCGACTCCCATGTCTGTCCTGCGATGTCCATGAAGGCCATCGCAGGCTCGAACGTCTCCTGACGTTATAGTTGCGCCCCGCTGCAAGCCCTTTCGTGTCAACAACAATTCGGGACCCCATGAAACCT
This sequence comes from Pseudomonadota bacterium, assembly GCA_023433515.1. GTDB lineage: Bacteria > Pseudomonadota > Gammaproteobacteria > Steroidobacterales > Steroidobacteraceae > CADEED01. The sequence continues at coordinate 9,781 of JAEZCN010000175.1, read as the reverse complement.
TCCGTTCTGCTCTCCCGCTTCGCTGTCCTGTTGATCTCCGGAATCACCGTCGTCTGCGCGCAGACCCTCACACTCTCGCCCGATGAACGCCTGCCCACGCCCGTCGTGGACCCGGCCTCCGACGAGGCGGAGCTCGCGCTCAAACACTTCACGCTGCCGGAAGGGCTGCAGGCCCGCTTGTGGGCCGCCGAGCCGATGCTCGCGAACCCCGTGGCATTCGACTTCGACGAAAAGGGCCGGCTGTTCGTGTCCGAAACGCATCGTTATCACTCGAGCGTGCTCGACATCCGCAACTACATGCCGATGCTCGAGCTCGATCTCGCCTCGCGCACGATCGAGGACCGCTCGAAGTTGATCCACAGCGTGTTCGGCGAAGAACAGGCGAAGCAGTTCGCGATCGAGAGCGAGATCGTGCGGCTGGTCGAGGACACCGACGGCGACGGCGTCGCCGACAAGTCGAGCGTCTTCGCCGACGGCTTCAACAGCGAGCTCGACGGCATCGCCTCGGGCGTGCTCGCGCGCAACGGCAAGGTCTGGTTCACGAACATCCCGAGCCTGTGGCTGCTGACCGAGCAGGCGAATACGAAACCGAAGCGCGAGGAACTGCTGCGCGGCTTCGGCGTGCGCTTCAACTTCACGGGTCATGATTTCCACGGCCTCGCGATCGGGCACGACGGCAAGCTGTATTACTCGATCGGCGATCGCGGCACGCACGTGCAGGGCCCGGATGGCCGGCTCGTCGCCGTGCCCGACGACGGCGCGGTGTTCCGCTCGAACTTCGACGGCACGGAGCTCGAGCTCGTCCATCGTGGCCTGCGCAATCCGCAGGAACTCGTGTTCGACGAACGCGGCGACCTGTTCACCGGCGACAACGACAGCGACCAGGGCGACATGGAGCGCCTGGTGCACGTCGTCGAGGGCGGCGACAGCGGCTGGCGCGTCGGCTACCAGTTCGCGCCGCTCGGCAAGGGTGGCCCGTGGATCAGCGACAACCTGTGGAAGCCGCGCTTCCCGGGACGCCCGGCCTATCTACTGCCGCCGGTCTGCAACATCGAGGACGGCCCGTCCGGTCTCACCTACTACCCGGGCACGGGCCTCACGCCCGCCTATGCCGGGCATTTCTTCATCACGCACTTCAAGGGCAGCATCGCGCGCAGCGGCATCCAGACCTACACGCTGGGCAAACTCGGCGCGTCGTACAAGCCGACTAGCAGCCAGCAGTTCATCGGCGGCGTGTTGCCGACCGACGTGACGTTCGCGCCCGACGGCAAGCTCTATCTGCTCGACTGGGTGGATGGCTGGCCGAAGTCGCGCAAGGGTCGCGTATACGGCGTTTCGCCGGTGAATCCCGATCCCGCCCAGGTGAAGGTGAGCGCCGAAGTCGCGCAATTGCTCGCGGGCGGCTTGAAGCAGGTCAGCAACCAGCGGCTCATGAGCGAGCTGCTGTCGCATCCGGATCGCCGCATTCGACTCGAAGCGCAGTTCGAACTGGTGGCGCGCGGCAATCCGGGAGCGTTCTCGAAGGCCGTGACGGGCGCCAAGGGCGTGACGGCGCTGGGACGCCTGCACGCGGTGTGGGGACTGACGCAGTTCGGCGGCGCGGGCCGCGGGCAGTTCAATGACCTGCTGGTCCGACTGCTCGATGACAAGGACCCGGAAGTGCGCGCGCAGGCGGCGAAAGGTCTTGGCGACATCAAGTACGCCAAGGCCCAGGACGCGCTGGTGAAGGCGCTCCAGGATCCCGAGGCGCGCGTGCGGTTCTTCGCGGCGCAGAGCCTCGGCAAGCTCGGCAACGCGGCCAGCGTCACGCCGCTGCTCGGGCTGATCGAGCGAAACGACAACAAGGATGAATACCTGCGTCACGCCGCCGTGCACGCGCTCGCGCGGATCGGCAACGACGCGGCGCTGGACGCCGCCGCGGAAAGCAAGTCGCACGCGGTGCGCCTCGGCGTGTTGCTCGCGTATCGCGAGCTCGGCAATCCGAAGATCGCGAAGTTCCTGACCGACTCCGACGCGTTCGTCGCGCGCGAAGCCGCGCTCGCGATCAATGACGCGCCGGTCGAGGACGCGGCACCCGCGCTCGCGGCGAGCCTCGCGAAGGCGCCGGTCGCCGACGAGCCGTTCGTCGTGCGCGCCATCAACGCGAACTTCCGCGTCGGTGGCGGCGAGTCGGCGCGCAATCTCGCCGAATACGCGCAGCGCGCGGACGCGAAGCCCGAGATGCGCGCGGAGGCGCTGAGACAGCTCGGTCTGTGGGCGCAGACGCCGCAGCGTGATCGCGTGGTCGGCATCTTCCGACCGCTGGACAAGCGCGACGGCAGGGACGCGTCCGCCGCTCTCACCGCGGCGGCGCCGGCCTTGCTCGGCAAGGGACCGGAAGCCGTTCAGATCGCGGCGCTCGAGGCCGTGGCGGATCTCGGCATCTCGTCGCTCGCGCCGCAGCTCACCGCCCTCGTCGGCGACGACGCGACGCCGGAAGGCGTACGCACGGCCGCGCTCGCTTCGCTCGACAAACTCGGCGGCGACGAGATCACCCGCGCGCTCGCGAGCGCTGAGAAATCCAGCGTGCCCGCGCTCAGGCTCGCCGCGCTCGAGATCACGGCACGGCGCGCGCCGGCGCGCGCGATGCCGCTCGTGCGCCGCTTCGTGGCTGAAGGTTCGGAGGCCGAGCAGCAGGCCGCGTTCCGCGCGATTCCGCAGCTGCCCGCGGCCGACGGCGCGAAGCTGCTGGTCGGCTCGCTCGACAGCCTGGCCACCGGCAAGGTGCGCCCGGGCGCGCAGGTCGAACTACTCGACGCGGCGGAGAAAAGCACCGCGCCGGCCGTGCAGGCACGCTGGGAAAAGCAGAAGGCTTCATGGGCCGCGAGCGGCGACGACATTGCGCCGTATCGTTTCGCGCTCGCGGGCGGCAATCCGTGGCAAGGCGCGGGTCAGTTCTTCAACAACAACGTCCTGCCCTGCGCGCGCTGCCACAAGGTGTATGGCAACGGCGGCGAGGCCGGCCCGGACCTGTCGACCATCGGCAAGGAAAAGAGCGCGGAATACCTGCTCGAGTCGATCGTGAAGCCGAGCAAACACATCGCGGCCGGGTTCGACATCGTCACGTTCACGCTCGAGGGCGGCGCTACCGAGACCGGCTCGATCGTGAGCGAGACGCCCGAGAAGGTCGTGCTCAGGCGCGGCGACAACACGACGGTGGACATCGCGACGGCGCAGGTGCGGTCGCGCGTGGCCGCGCCGTCGAGCATGCCGGACATCTACACGCAGGTGATGTCGCGCGGCGAGCTGCGCGACGTCGTCGCGTTCCTGAAGGCGCTCGACGGTTCGCGCGCGCCGCAGGATGATGAGCCCGCGTTCGGCGAGTCGAACCGCGCGATGAGCAGCGCCAGCGAACTCGGCGCGCCCGGCGGCCACCCGTGATTGGAGCCGGGGCCCATTTGCGGGAAACGGTGCCAGGCCACGCGCGGCTGAGCGACGAGGTCTGGCGCTCGCACGCGAGGTCCGGGCGAGCGAAGAACCTCGGCTCGGTAGTTTGACCGGGCCGAGCCCGGCACCTCAGAAGTTCATGCGGAAGTTGACGCCGTACGTGCGCGGCGGGTTCGTCAGGTAACCCACGCGCGCACTGCGGCCACGCTCGCGGTCGATCGACAGGAACGCGCGCTCGTCCCAGAGATTGTTGACGTACAGCGCCGCTTCCCAGCGGTCGGCACGGATGCCCCAGCGCAGGTTGCCGATCTCGTACGACGGCAATTCGGCCTCGAACGGGATCTGCGTGGACGTGTACGGCCCGCCGAACGGAATGAGGCGCGCGGATCCCGGCGCCCCCCCTGTCGCGATCAGACCGAAGTTGGGTTCCTGATCGGCGAGCTGGGTGTACGAAGAGCCGACGTGCTGCGCGGTGAATCGCACGTAACTCTCGAGCGAATCGCCGAAGCCCCACGTGTAGCCGATGGTCGCGGCCGCCTGCAGCTCGGGTGACGTCGGCAGACGATTGCCGTCGCGGATGCCCGCGATCGGCGTCGGCTGCGCCGGTGGGATCGGCGTGTTGAGCTGGGTCTCGGTGATCTCCGCCTGCACGTACGTCGCGGACAAACCCAGGTCCCAGCTCTCATTCGGCCGCACGAACAGTTCCATCTCGCCGCCGATCGTCTCCGCCTGCGCGTTGAGGATGATGCGCGAGGAACAGGTGCCGGCGTCGGCGATCACCTGCAGTCCGTCGATGTCCGTGAAGAACGCCGACGCGTTGAACGTGACGGCCCCGTCGCTGAAACGCGATTTGAAGCCTATCTCGTAGTTCTTCACCTTCTCGTCGTCCCAGGTCGGATGGCCGTCGTAGGTAGCCAGGTCGCCGGACTCCGGCGTGCACAACGTGACGTTGAGTGGGTCGTTGATGCCGCCGAGCCTGAAGCCTTCGGAATATTGCGCCGTGACTCGCATGTTTTCGTTCGGCGTGAACGACAGGATCACGCGCGGCGAGAACCCGTCCGAAGAAGTCGAACCCGGCTCGTCGGTGTAGCCCATGTCGGCGAAGAAGCCCGCGAAGGTCAGCAGGCGGTCTTCCTCGAAGTCGTAGTAACGCACGCCCGCGGTCAGCGCGAACCAGTTGGTGAACTGGTAGGTCAGCTCGGTGAAAGCCGCGAGCTGTTTGAAGTCGTAGGTCAGGTGCGAGAAGTAAGGCGTGTTGGCCGGCGCGCCGAAGAACTCGCTCGTGAAGCGCGGATCGAGACGCACGGTGATCGCGTCGTAACCCGCGGTCGGCAGGTTCTGGCCGTACGTGCGATCGGCGTCCTGGTAGAACGCGCCGATCAGCCATTGGAACGGGCCCTCGCCGGTCGAGGCGAGCCGCAGTTCCTGGCTCCACACCTTGAGATCCGTGGTGTCGTAGAGCGGCGAGTCGATGCGGACCTCGGCGGGCGTCGCGACGCCGATGTCGAAGCTCACGCTGCCCGTGAGCTGGCTCGCGTCACGCAACACTTCGACGTTGCGGTCGATGTAGGTGGTGATCGACGTGAGCCCGACGTCGCCGAATCCGAATTCCATCTTGAGATCGCCGAGCAGGAACTCGTCGGTGAGACCCTCGCGGATCTGCGTGACCTGCTCGCGCTCGCCTACCTGGATCGCGGGCTCCGTGGTCGTGAACGGATTGCCGAGGATGTTGTAGGCGTCGATGCGCGGATACCCGTCGGTCTCGAGTTCCTGGTAGATCAGTCGCGGCGTGATCGCGATGTTCTCGTTCGGCTCGAAGCGGAACGCGAGCCGGCCGCCGGTGCGCGTGCCGCTGTTGACGTCCTCGCGCCGGGAACGGTTCGGATACACGGAGTCGATGAACCCGGGCATTTCACTGTGATAACCGACGACGCGCATCGCGGCGCTTTCGCCGAGCGGCACGTTGAGCGACGCGCGCAGTCCGCCGCCGAACTCGCCGTCCTCCGCGTTTTCGGCCGTGAGGTCGACGGAGCCGCCGAAGGTGCCGATGTCCGGTTGCGCGGTGATGTAGCGCACGGTGCCCGAGGTCGAGCCCGCGCCGAACAGCGTGCCCTGCGGTCCGCGCAGTACCTCGATGCGATCGAGATCGTACAGATCGAGGTCGGGCGTGAACAACGCCACCGAGATGGGCGATTCATCGAGATAGATGCCGACGGACTCCTTCACGCCCGCCTGGTCGCGCACGACCTGGCCCGCGCTGATGCCGCGGATCGCGACCTGGCTCTGACCGGGGCCGAGATCGGTGATGTAGAGGCCCGGCACGTTGCGCGCGACTTCCACGAGGTTGTTCGCGCCGGACTCGTTGAGATCCTCCGCCGTCATCGCGGCGACCGAGAACGGCACATCCTGCAACGAAGCCTCTCGCTTCGTCGCGGTGACGATGATTTCCTCTCCGATCGTCTCGGTCTGCTGTGGGGTGTCCTGCGCGAACGCGGAAATGGACGCCAGGGGAGCAAGCGCGACGGCGCCGCGTCGGATCCATGACTTCATGCGACAACTCCTTCTGTTCTTCTTGCGTGCGGCGATGCGCAAAGGCGCGCTGTTCCATTAGCTCGCCGTACCGATTGACGCGAGTATCCTCGCAGCGCGGGAAAGTTAGAAGGGCCCGCAACAGATCGCGGCTCCCGTGTGGAAACAGGCCGCGCGCCGCATGGCGTTCGCGCAACAGAGTTGGGTAGTTTGTAGGAGGAGTCCTGCGGGACGAACGTCTGACTACTCGCGGCGCGCCGGATCGGTAGGAATTTCGCACGTCGGGCGGCGACGACCGACTGACTGCGCGCGATCGGTGTCCGGGTTTAGCGTCCTGCCCTCCTCTAGCCAGTCGGAGCCTCGCCGTGAAGAAGCTGTTGCTCTCCTGTGCCGTAACGCTGGCGCTCGCCGCGTGCGGACGCCAATCGCCTCCCGCCGGCCAGGCGCAGGCCCCCGCTCCGTCACCCGCCGAGACCCAGCCACCCCCGCCGGCGAGCGCGACCGCGCAACTCGCGCCGACGCAGGGACATTCCGCGTCCGGCACGCTGACGCTCACCGCCGAAGGCACGGACGCCGTGCGACTGACAGGCTCGCTGCAGGGCCTGCCGCCCGATGCCGAGTTCGGTTTCCACATCCACGAGGTCGGCGATTGCAGCGCGCCGGATGCGAGCAGCGCGGGCGCGCATTTCAATCCCGCGAATACGGAACATGGCGATCCCGCCGGCGCCACGCATCATGCGGGCGACATGTTCAACGTGAAGTCCGACGGCCAGGGCATGGCCACCGTGGATACGACGGCGAGCGGCGTCACGCTCGCATCCGCGCAACCGAACGACGTTCTCGGCAAAGCCGTGGTGCTGCACGCCAAACCCGACGACTACAAGACGCAGCCGTCGGGCGGTTCCGGAGACCGCATCGCGTGCGGGGTGATCGGTGCCGGGTGATATGCGCGGAGCGCCAACTCCGCGATTTCTCACCCGGCACCTGTCTGCGTTCAGGTCGCGGGGCTGTCTTTCGTCTCGCGCAGGAAGAACGCGCCGATCACGATGGTGACGCCGGCCACGATGACCGGGTACCACAGGCCGTTGTAGATGTTGCCCGTGGCCGCGACGATCGCGAACGAGGTCACCGGCAGGAACCCGCCGAACCAGCCGTTGCCGATGTGATACGGCAGCGACATCGACGTGTAGCGGATGCGCGCCGGGAACAGCTCGACGAGCCACGCGGCGATCGGGCCGTACACCATCGTCACGTAGATGACGAGGATCGTGCACAGCAGGATGACCATCGGGAAGTTGAACGCGTCCATGTCGGCTTTCGCGGGATAACCCGCCGCCGTGATGGCCGCCTTGACGCGCGCGTTCACATCGTCCTGTCCGGCCTTGTACTCCGCCGCGCTCAATCGTTCGCCCAGGCTAACTACCTCGAGCGTCGCTTCGCCGACCCGCACCTCCGCCCTGCCCGCCATGTCGGGCGCGCTCACGTTCGAATACGACACGCCCATGCGCGCGAGCGCGCCCTTGGCGAGATCGCAGCCGCTCGTGAATTGCGTCCCGCCGACCGGATCGAACTGGAAGCTGCATTCCGCGGGATCCGCGACGACCGACACCGGGTTCGCGGCCACCGCCGCGGCCAGAGCCGGATTCGCGAAGTTCGTGATGCCCTTGAAGATCGGGAAGTACGTGAGCGCGGCCAGCAGGCAGCCCACGAGCACGATCTTCTTGCGGCCGATCTTGTCCGACAGCGCGCCGAACACCACGAAGAACGGCGTCGCGATCAGCAGCGCCGCGGCCATCACGAGCTGCGCGCTCGTCGGATCGACCTGCAGGGTCTTTTCGAGGAACAGCAACGCGTAGAACTGGCCGCCGTACCACACGACCGCCTGGCCGGCGACGGCGCCGAAGAGCGCGAGCAACACGATCTTGAGATTCGACCACTGGCCGAACGACTCGCGTAGCGGCGCCTTCGACAACTTGCCCGCGGCCTTGATCTCCTGGAACTCCGGCGATTCCTGCAACTGCATCCGGATGTACACGGAGATCAGCAGCAGGACCGTCGAGAGCAGGAACGGTATGCGCCAGCCCCAGGCGTCGAACTGCTCGGGCCCCATCGCGAAACGGCACGCGAGGATGACGAGCAGGGAGAGGAAGAAGCCCAGCGTCGCCGTGGTCTGGATCCAGCTCGTGTAGAGGCCGCGCTTGCCGTCGGGCGCATGCTCGGAGATGTAGGTCGCCGCGCCGCCGTACTGGCCGCCGAGCGCGAGGCCCTGCAACAGTCGCAACACGATGAAGATGATCGGCGCCGTGATGCCGATCGTCTCGTACGTCGGCAGGCAGCCGACGAGCGCGGTCGAGGCGCCCATGATCACGATGGTGAGCAGGAACGTGTACTTGCGACCGACCATGTCGCCGAGCCGGCCGAAGACCAGCGCACCGAACGGCCGCACGAAGAACCCGGCGGCGAAGGCCAGCAGCGCGAACAGGAAGGCCGTGGTGTCGTTCATGCCCGAGAAGAACTTCCGGGTGATGATCGCGACGAGCGAACCGTACAGGTAAAAGTCGTACCACTCGAACACGGTACCGAGTGATGACGCAACGATGACGCGCCGATGCGCGCTGTCTATGGGTTTACCCGCCGCTGAAGCCACTTCGCCCGTCACGAAATCCCCCCTTCCCGATCGAACGTGTTCATGTTGTATCGACGCACAACGCGCCGCCGTCCGTGGCATGGGCCCTGTCCCACACCGCACCCCTTGACGTGCCCGGTACAATAACCGATCCGCAAGACCAAGTTCCGCCCGCTACATGGACAAGCCCGTCACCCGCAAGCCCGTCGTCGACAAGGCGCAAGAGCATGCTCATTCACGAGCCTGCATCGGTGTGCACGGCGCGCGGCAGAACAACCTGAAGAATCTCTCGCTCGACATCCCGTTGCACGAGCTCGTCGTGGTGACGGGCGTGTCGGGCTCGGGGAAATCCTCATTGGTGTTCGACACGTTGTACGCGGAGGGCCAGCGCCGTTATGTCGAGACCTTCTCGCCCTACGCGCGCCAGTTCCTGGACCGCATGGACAAGCCGGCGGTCGATCGCGTGGACGGCATTCCGCCCGCGATCGCCATCGACCAGACGAACCCGGTGCGCACCTCGCGCTCGACCGTCGGGACGATGACCGAGCTCAACGACCACCTGAAACTGCTGTTCGCGCGCGCGGCGTCGCTGTTCTGCCGGAACTGCGGCAAGCCCGTGCGGCGGGACACGGCGGAGAGCATCTTCGCCGATGCGCAGGCGCGCGCGGCCGCTGCGACCAACCCACGCGTCTTCCTGTGTTTCCCGGTGACGGTGCCGAAGAACTTCAAGGAAGTGGAGGTCCGCAAGCTGCTGGAGTCGCAGGGTTATACGCGTGTGCACGAACGGAACGGCGACACCCTGGAAGTGGTGCAGGACCGGTTCCGGCTCGGCAACGCCGAGCGGGCGCGCGTGATGGAATCTCTCGAGACGGCGCTGCGCATGGGGCGCGGGCGCGTGAGCCTGCATGTCGTCAATGACGCGCCTTCTTCGTCGGAAGAGGGACCGGCTTCGGTAGATAGATGGCGCTACTCGACCGACCTGCACTGCGCGGATTGCGACATCCACTATCGCGACCCGGTGCCGTCGCTGTTCTCGTTCAACTCGCCGGTGGGCGCGTGCGAGACCTGCCGCGGCTTCGGCCGCATCATCGGCATCGACTACGGGCTCGTGATTCCCGACGAGACGAAGACGCTCGCGGGCGGCGCCGTGAAACCCTGGCAGACGAAGTCGTACAAGGAATGCCAGGACGACCTGGTCAA